>NZ_KQ976354.1:4145685-4481935 GCF_000346485.2 Scytonema hofmannii PCC 7110 | reverse complement strand
TCTGGTGCAGTATTTCGCTGCTTCGTCTAACCGCCAGATTCGACATCGCTTTCCCACGACCCCAAACTGCATGCAATTTGGTTTAGGCTCTTCCCCTTTCGCTCACCACTACTCAGGGAATCTCTGTTGATTTCTTTTCCTCCAGCTACTAAGATGTTTCAATTCACTGGGTTCGCTACTATTGTTTATTGGGTTGCCCCATTCGGACATCTCCGGCTCGATGCTTGCTTCCAGCTCCCCGGAGCTTTTCGTTGGTAACCACGTCCTTCTTCGCCTCTGTGTGCCTAGGTATCCACCATTAGCCCTGATTCTCTTGACCACTTTTTGGCTTTCTCTATTTCACCGACCAATTCTCAGTTCTCAGTTTTCCAACAATCTCTCACTGGTCACGGATCACTGGTTACTGGTCAGGTGAGTTTTCGCGTCTCTATGCAGTTTTCAAGGTTCTGGCTGGTTTTCTACCCAGCAGTCTTGCTCCTTGTGGATACAAGTTGCTGAATCTTCCACTTCGCTCGGATGAATTGATGATTTAGCTTTGAATTGCCCTCAAGTGCATTGCAAAGACTATTTTTTCAGTGCTCCGGCTCCAGTTCTTTCCACTGGTCAGGAGTCACTGAACGAACCGATCTCTAGTTTGAAAGCCAATTTCCTTTTTTCCTCGCACGACCTGGGATGTCCCTTCAGTTTCTCTGATTCCTCAGTTCTCCGTGACCATCTTTCACTGGTCACTGAGAACTGATGACTACAAAACTGAAAAGTTGGTCTCCCTAAAAGGAGGTGATCCAGCCACACCTTCCGGTACGGCTACCTTGTTACGACTTCACCCCAGTCACCAGTCCTGCCTTCGGCATCCTCCTCCACGAATGGTTAGAGTAACGACTTCGGGCACTACCAGCTTCCATGGTGTGACGGGCGGTGTGTACAAGGCCCGGGAACGAATTCACTGCAGTATGCTGACCTGCAATTACTAGCGATTCCACCTTCACGCAGGCGAGTTGCAGCCTGCGATCTGAACTGAGCCATGGTTTGTGAGATTTGCTTGCATTCACATGCTTGCTGCCCTCTGTCCATAGCATTGTAGTACGTGTGTAGCCCAGGACGTAAGGGGCATGCTGACTTGACGTCATCCCCACCTTCCTCCGGTTTGTCACCGGCAGTCTCCTTAGAGTTCCCAACTTAATGATGGCAACTAAGTACGAGGGTTGCGCTCGTTGCGGGACTTAACCCAACATCTCACGACACGAGCTGACGACAGCCATGCACCACCTGTGTTCGCGCTCCCTAAGGCACTCCCAACTTTCATCGGGATTCGCGACATGTCAAGCCCTGGTAAGGTTCTTCGCGTTGCATCGAATTAAACCACATACTCCACCGCTTGTGCGGGCCCCCGTCAATTCCTTTGAGTTTCACCGTTGCCGGCGTACTCCCCAGGCGGGATACTTAACGCGTTGGCTCCGGCACTACGCGGGTCGATACGCGTAACGCCTAGTATCCATCGTTTACGGCTAGGACTACTGGGGTATCTAATCCCATTCGCTCCCCTAGCTTTCGTCCCTCAGTGTCAGTAATAGTCCAGCAGAGCGCTTTCGCCACCGGTGTTCTTCCTGATCTCTACGCATTTCACCGCTACACCAGGAATTCCCTCTACCCCTACCTTACTCTAGTCTCTCAGTTTCCACTGCCCTTATCTAGTTGAGCCAGACGCTTTGACAGCCGACTTGATAAACCACCTGCGGACGCTTTACGCCCAATCATTCCGGATAACGCTTGCATCCTCCGTATTACCGCGGCTGCTGGCACGGAGTTAGCCGATGCTTATTCCTCAAGTACCTTCATTTTTTTATTCCCTGAGAAAAGAGGTTTACAACCCAAGAGCCTTCCTCCCTCACGCGGTATTGCTCCGTCAGGCTTTCGCCCATTGCGGAAAATTCCCCACTGCTGCCTCCCGTAGGAGTCTGGACCGTGTCTCAGTTCCAGTGTGGCTGATCGTCCTCTCAGACCAGCTACCGATCGCCGTCTTGGTGCGCTCTTACCACACCAACTAACTAATCGGACGCGAGCTCATCTTCAGGCAGTTAACCTTTCACCCACAGGCACATCCGGTATTAGCAGCCGTTTCCAACTGTTGTCCCAGACCTGAAGCCAGATTCTCACGCGTTACTCACCCGTCCGCCACTAAACCCCTAAGGGTTCCGTTCGACTTGCATGTGTTAAGCATACCGCCAGCGTTCATCCTGAGCCAGGATCAAACTCTCCGTTTTGAAGTGTTCTTTTCGGTCAAACCATACTCACGTATGTCTTGACATCTTGGCTTCTTATTTTTGTTTTGGGTTTTTACCCGCAACTTAATTTCTTGACGAGGTTTTAAATTGCTTGGCTTTCAAACTATTGATTTATCGTGGTTCGGTTGTGTGAGCGGCGTTTCCTCTCGCTTCACACTTTATCTAAGGTAACAACCCGTTTTGTGTTTGTCAAGGGTTTTCTCTAACTTTTTTTTCAATCTTCTTTCCAAACGACCTCAAAACTTTGCCGAGCAAGAGTTTCAAAGCTTTTACAAATTTTGGGCTTTCAAACTTAACCTATATATATGTCTTGGTTCAGCGTGTCTTAAAGTGTTTGTGGTACGACGCTTCCCTACCATAGCAAAAAGATCTAGTTGGGTAGGCTAAACTAGGGAACAAAGCAGGAATCAAAGCTTAGCTTTAATCTGCCGCAGTTGGCTCTTGAGGTTATCTAATCGTTGCTCCCAAGGAGTTTTCTTGGGTTTGGAAGGAAAAACAGCGCTTGGTAGTGCTGGATTTAGATGACGGTAATGTTCCCAAATTTCCCAATACGGACAACCAGGTTCAATGCGGATACCTGCCCAATGAAGGTATTGTAAGGGTTGATTAACAGAGGGATCGACCAATATATGTCCTTGAGCTTGAAAATGAGGGCTTCCTCCCCAGTTCCCTGGTGCTTTCCCCTGCCTGCGAATGATATTGAAGCGATGAGGTATTCGCTTTAAAAGTAGATAATTGATGATTGGTTGGTCAGAAGTTTTTTCCGAAAAGTCAAAGTATTCTGGATGGGCGGCGCACTCTGTAAAGATATCGTACAAGTCTTGCTCAGAGACCAAGTTTCTCTTGGAACCCCAAAAACCTCCGTTGAAAATATCTTTGACTTCAGTTTCAGTAAAAACTTTTTCTTCTAAAACTTTAGAAGAAAAGACATTTTTAATACCGCCTGCATGTTGATAATCACAACAAATAAAGTCATACTCAGCTAGATAGTTAAGATTATCAATGATTTTTTCAAAAACAACTATATCTGTATCTATATACAAAAACTCATCAAAGGGTCCAAACCAGCAAGCCTGCTTGCGAAACTGATTGGGACGAGCAAAAAATTTACTCCCAAAAATTTCGTGTAATTTTCTTGACAGTCTATCGATAAATTCTAGATTTTCATAAATCTTAACACCATAATATATACTAACAATATGTGCAATATTATGATAATTGTCATCATACGGAATCATCATGATTGGTGTTTCCTTATCATGCTGCCGGATACTATTAAGTAGCGCGATCGCATGATCTGTTACCTTATCATTAGCGATAATATAAATTCCTCGACTCATAGAATTATCCTCAACTTGCTAGTCCTAGTTTTCTTAAAATTCGTGTTGCAAAATTTGGTTGTGAATTGTGAGACTTTGGTTTAGTCGTAAATTTTGGTCTTTTGTCTGGTTCATGTAAATAGCGGTAATATAAGAAAACATCTCTGTAAGGAAAATCGATATTTTCTCCTGCACAAAGACGGCTAAATAAACTTGAAGATAAACCAATATAGTGAATATATGTTAATCTGTTCCCCCTATCATACAGTACATTGTTTTTGACTTCAAAGTGATTAGAAGTAACACAACAGCCTGTTTTTTCGGTGTTGGGCAGATGGAGAGCAAAATTGTAGATAGAAAGCCCCCCTCGCATCACCATGTAGTTAAGTATCGTTTGATCGGGAGCCATATTATAGAGAACTTCTGCTTCTCCTTGGTGAAGTTTTTCTTTCAAGAATGACTGCTTTTGAAGATCAAAAATACCTTTTTTTGATGCATAAAATCCCGAACAAAATATATTACTTTGCAGTTGTTCTGCTGAAAAAACTTGCCTCAGTTTAGGTGATGAAATTTCATAAACATGAGATATATCTTTAAACTGGAAATCATACACTACCCAGTCATACTGGTTAAGTTGAGCAAAAATTGGTTCTAGAGAACTCATTAGTAAAGTATCGGCATCCATATACACAAAACGGTCAAAAGGACCATCAAAGGCACCATAACGCCGATGAGTTCCAACTCGGTAATATTTGTCACCACTAATTGCCTGCCAATGTTTTCGTGCAGTAGGATGAACATCCCAAATATTACGGACAAATTCATCCCATTGCTGAATTGAGTCTCGATTATCGTAAAGCTGTACGTTAGGACGGCGAGCAATTTCGTCGGCAATTTGTGCTATCTTATCATCGTAAGGATAGACGCAGACAGGCATATCTTGACCGTAAATTGCTTCTATACTATTGAGTAGAGCAACGAGTTGATCGAAGACTCGGTCATTCGCAAGGGTACAAATACCTTCCATATGTGTTTTGGCAAGATTTAGGAATCACTTTATACATTCCTTTATGTTATAGCTCATGAATTTCTTAATTGAAAAGCCTTTTCCATAAAAATAATGATTTCTTCTACGGAATCACTGATTTTGAACCTTTATGCTGCTACAAGCATAAATCTATTGAGGTTTTGAAGGCATCGAAGCAATCTACCTCAGAAAAACTACTGATTTAGCGACATGAAATCGTACTTGTGTATAGTCATAATAAAGAGAGAACAGGTAAGCTACATCTCACATATATACAAGCTATAGACATTACAAGAAATTTTTCACAAAGTTGGAAGTCCATTCTAAAAGATTAAGTTTGTGGAGAATAATCTGCCTAGCTTCTGCGATCGCATTCTTTGCTGCATACCAAGCATCTGGCGTAGCCGTCACTTCTTGGATAAACTTAAATCCGTTTTCATCCAAGCTAGGTATCCTGAGAAAACTCCCTGGTGGTAATAATTTGTCAGCCGCAGGACCACCATAATATATAGGTAGACACCAAGCTAGAAGAGCATCCCATAACTTTTCACTCACATACCAATCATTATCAACGTAATTTTCAATTGCTAAATTGTAGTAATACGGTCCCATACCGTACCATTTGTTACCTATTTGCCCATTAGACCTAGCCCACTCTGGTAAGTCTCGCCCATACAAATCAAAATCAAATTGACTCGATTGCAGCAGCCATAAAAACTCCAAGCGTTGGCGATGGTTAGCCGTGCGGCTAATTCCGGAGGTAATCCAGCTACAAGTACGTATTTTTTCTGGAAGTGGCATTTCATTCAACTCACGAAAAGAATTAGAATGATACCAAATAGCGGGCATATAATCTGGATTTGGTGCAGCATCATCAGGTGCAGAAATATAACCGCAGTAGCTTTCAGCCCATTGGTAGCAACGTAAATTTGTCTCCATGACCTCTTGGAGAGGTGGCTCCCGCCAGAGAAAAATAATTTTTTCCTTTGGAACCTCTCGCAGTAATCGTTGCATTTCCTTTTCTGGATAGTAAATATGTTGTAGTTCCGGTTTAAAAAACAAATACTTTTTCCTTACTACTGTTTTTATCCCCGCATAATTGTATAACAACAAAAAGTCTGGCTTTTCTGCATTGGCTAACATTTGAATGTTTCCCCATGTTCCAAAAAAGTTAGGGGTTTGTAGCCACATCCAATCACTTCTGTTAACACCAGGGTATCCACTTAACATTCCGACAATTTTTCTGTTCATATATTTTTCTTTTCGGACATCTTTGTACTTCATTCAGAGAAAATTATACTTTGTTATTGATTTCAAAAAGTTTAAGTTTGTCTACCAAATTCATTGCTGAGTCATAAGCTTCTTGAATTAATTCACGTTGTTCCTTTTGGGACGTAGCTGACATATTCTTCTCAGTTAAAGAAGACAGAGAAGCAAGCATAGGATTCAGGCTTACCCGCAGTGCCTGAGAAATTTGGTTCAAATTTTGACCATCATTACTGCCATTATGATTTTTCTCTGATAAAATAAATCGCACCTCCGTTCGGAGATTGACAAAATCGTCAAAAACATCAATGGTATTAAGAATCCTTGTGGCTAATTTATAGGATTGCTCAATTAATTCTTGCCTTTCTTGGAAACTGTCAAACATTCCATCTAGTAACAAACGCAACAACCCAATCGTGGAGTTAAGGCGCGTGCGAAGTTCGTAAGAGATGCGAATTAAGCTTTGATGGCGGTTGTTTGCAACTTCAACCTTGTCAGCAAATTGCATGGAATATAGGCGAGTGTAGTAACCACCCTTGTGTAACAGTTCTTCGTGGGTTCCTACCTCTACGACACTTCCCTGTTCCAAGACGGCAATTTGATGAGCTTTTTGCACTGTGGAAAGACGGTGAGCAATAACCAAGGTTGTGCGTTCACGGCTTAAATCTTCTAACGCACTTTGCACTAAACGTTCGGAAACAGTATCTAAAGCGCTAGTAGCTTCATCCAAAATGAGAATATCTGGATCTTGCAGCAAAGCACGTGCTATTGCCAGACGTTGTCGCTGACCACCAGATAACATAACTCCGCGATCGCCAATTGGGGTATCAAATCCTTGGGGTAATTTAATAATGAACTCATAAGCATTTGCCCGCTTTGCTGCAGCGATAATTTCCGCTTCTGTAGCTTCAAGTCGTCCATAAGCAATGTTATACCGCACCGAATTGTTAAAGAGAAAAGTATCTTGACTGACAATACCCATAGCTTTCCGAAACGATTGAATATCAAAGTCGCGCAAATCGATGCCGTCAATAGTAATACACCCAGAGGTTGGGTCATAAAATCTGGGCAATAAGTCAGCCATTGTTGATTTACCCGCGCCAGAGCCACCGACTAAAGCCAATGTCGTGCCGCACGGCAAGTATAAATCTATATCTTTTAATACCAACTTTTCATGTCCGGGGTAGGCAAAGGAAACCCACTTAAAATGCACTCCCTGCTTCAATTTAGAGTAGCTTACTTTACCGCTAACCATTATCGGTTTATTATTTCGCTGTAAAAAATCAACAGCAATGTCCACACTAGCAGTGGAATTGGCAAAGCTGCTGCGAAGAGTATTTAATTGAGAAATAAGTGGTAACAGTCTTATAAGTACAAGCAAATATGTGAGGAGAACTGCAGATAAAGAAGCCACCTTATCAGCAAAAAAGGCACGACCTAAAAAGACAATTACCATTAAGATAATAATCCCAGTTATCTCGCTGACTGGCGTAATTAACTCAGAATATACCTGAGATTGAAAATCTGCTTGCTCGCGATCGCGAATTAGCTTTTTAATCTTTTGATATTCTCTATTTTCATTACCAGTTGCCTTAACTAAGCGTATACCCATCAGAGTTTCTAGAACATTGACGGAGTAATATTTAGACATTTGCGACAAGATCCCACCAAAATCTCTAGACCGACTAATTGCAAACTGGTTTATCAAAGTCACCAAGGACAGTAAAACAGTTGTAGCAATTGTTAACTGCCAAGAAATTGATAGCAATAATCCTACAAAAATTAAAATGGTAATGACCAGTACAGCAACTTTAATCAAATTACCCACAGCACTAGCAGCACGAGCAACTTCTCCACCAAGAGTGTTGATTAGATCGCCAACTTTCATCTTAGTATAATAATCTAAATCAACATCTAGCAATATCTTGAAACCAGCTTCGCGCATATCTGCTGTCAATCTACGCGATAAAGAGCTAGATGTCAGTGTACTGCCATAAGTTGCTGCATTTTTTAAGACTATAGTAAATATAATTGCCCCAGCCATTACCAATAAACGATAATTTTCTGGGATACTATCAAAAGGTTGTGTTAGTTTTTGAAGGATGGGAGGAGCACCATCAAAATCGACTTTCTGTCCTACAACTTTAAGAACTACTGGTATAATGAGTGCAGTACCGACGCCATTAAATAAAGCTCCAGAAAAGCCCAAAACTATTGTTAACAAAATTAACCAAGGATAGGAGCTTGCAAATTTAAGCAGAACGGAATTGGTAAGCAAAGGACGTTTGGAGTAAGATTTGTTCTGGAGTAACATATGCAATAATTTATTGCTGCCACTGATAATTATGACTAAATTTTTATTCCAGCAATAACTTGAGAGAGTGTCGATGCCATAGTATCCACACTATAATGTTTTATACACCTTTCTCTAGCTCTATGACCAAGCTGGTTTGCCGCTTTTAAATCTTCAAATATCAACTGTATTTTCTCAGCAATTTGTTTTGGAGAATTAGGGTCAACAAGATAGCCAGTATTTCCTAAAATTTCTGGAATGTCCCCAACTCTGGTTGATAATACAGGTTTCGCCATTGCCATGCCATCGGTTAGCTTTAAAGGAAATTGGGCGCGAGCAATTATCGTGTCTCTTTGAGGAACAACTACAATGTGGGCAGCTGCTACAACCTTAGGCATTACTGTCACTGGGTATTTGGGTAACTTGATAATCCAACGTCCCCATTGTTGAATCAGTTTGTCATCATAGTTATCATAAGGACTGCCACCAACAATCACAAGTCTCAAATCAGGCTGATTTAAAATATCTAACGCCATTAAAACATCTTCAACTCCTTTATGAGGTCTTGGTGCGCCCGGAAACATGAGAATTCGATAATTAGAAAGACCATAACGTTTTCTACTCTCCTCAGGGTCATATTGGCTGGGGTCGAACAAGTCAGTATCTTTACCATTGGGCAAATAAAAACCACCAAAACGATCTTGAAGAAATTGGGTATCAATAGTGAGCTGATCTGCCTTGCTGACTAAGTTTTCTAGCCAGCTGACATAAACGCGATGGTCAGGAACACGCAATTCTCCATTCTTAGTAAGAAGATCTCTCAAAAATTGTTTGAAACCGGGACGATAAGTCCAGTCAAAACCTCCGTACCAGCTTAGTTCCCAGTCATCCATATCTAAAAGTAAAGGACGATGACTGCTAATTTTTTTAATTAAAGCAACGCCAAAACTGGTGGGCTTAGGTTTGACAGCGTAAAGAAGATCTCCATCTAGTTTTTGCAAAAGTTCTCTAGCCGCACCCAAGAACTGTGGATAGTTTTTGCCTGCGATCGCAACTACTGGAATGTCAGAGGGAGGGATCGTATAAAAATCATCACCGAAAAGAAAGCCAACAATTTCTACTTGGTAATTTAGCTTTCTCAAAACTTGAGCTAGTAAAATAGCTCGAACACTACCACCGCCGCTGAGGTCACTGACAACAAGTGAAACTTTCAATTTTGATAACTCTCCTGTCTAGTCACAAATTAAAGCTTAATGAAAAATTTGAAAGCTGCTGAACTCTGCTGCCTTAAGTTCTCTTTTTTAGCTGAATCTGACAAATACTATAGCGAATTCACGGAGGAAAGAGATAATAATTCATCGGTATAGAACATATGTACTAAATACAACCAGAATAAAGTTCTGTAAGAGTAGTGACGAAACAACTCCCTCAGTGTTCTCCCTTAGTATGAAGGTACCACACCTAAAATACGCGGGATGCCTGGTAGCCCCCAAGCACGAGTGTCAAGAAATTAAATGAATTGATGCTCATACGTTATTTATATCGGGGCCCAAAGGCGACTTGTGCGGTTTTAACCGCCGTCAAACTCTGGAAATGAGTGTTCGTTATGTGCAATCATATTAGTTATGTGGCAATGAGATACATAGGTGGCAACATAAAGGTGCGCAAATGCTTACGCTACATCGTATTCGTCCAATACTCACGGTTGAAAGTACTGGGGTATCGTTACTTGGACAAAAAAATCAGGAGAGTTTTCACATATTGTGGGGCGGAGTCGCTCCCGTGGTCGGTGTGAAAGCGTTGACTTAATCCGCGCTCCGGAGTAGGCTAGTCCGAAAGCCCGTGTCCCTGGTAGAGCGGTAGAGCGGTTGACCCATAGCTAGGAAACGTTGACCAGATAGCCATTCCATGCAAATGGTTTCGGGCGAAAAGTTAACGCCGACTCCTGGCCAGAATCCACCAAATAGAATTTGGTGGTGTGGCTCAATCAAACCTAACAGTCTGTCTGGATTAAGCTGCTCAATACGTCGTTGAGTAGCTTTTAACTTTAATAGATGCTGGATATGGCAACAATACATCGTTCTTATTAGAATTGGAAAAGAGAGAACTAAAATATTTAGGAGGAGTAGCCAAAAATCGAAAAATAACTCTTAGCATATCAGAAAATGTTCAACAAACAATGAGGTTAGATGAATTAGCACAAAGCTTACCTTCATTGGCTTTCAGCAAAGTTGAATTCAAATTAGATAAACCAAAAACAGTATGGGTAGTAACAAGAGAAGTAGAAATATCACAACTGAAAGGAAAGCGAAATATTGCTATCGTCATGAGTGCTGAGACTTTCTTGGAAGCGACGGATATTGACTATTTTATCACTAATGTTTCTACATCAATTGTTTCACCTGAGTGGATAGTTAATACTTATTCTCAAAGAAATTGGGTGGAAGTTTTTTATAGGGAAGCCAAGGGTTGGCTAGGGTTAAAAGAATATCAAGTTCGAGATAAAATAAGTTTACTCCGACATTTTATCTTAGTTTTTTGTGCATATACTTTTATTCTTTGGCATCAGATGACTGGGGGTTTGAGACGAAGGTGGGCAAATAAACCTTTGAATACCTTTACTGAAGCTTTGTCAGCTTTTAGAACAGCTATATCTTATCGTTTCTTTGATTGGTTGACTCATAATCGTGACGTGTTTGCTGCTTATAAAGCTAGTTTGGGCTACATTTGGGCTTCATTTTTGTTTAAGTCCCAACGGGAAATTAAGATATTAAAACCCACGTAGGTGGGTTTTGCTTGTATAGCCGCGATTTCCAATCGCCAAGGCTGTATTAATTGAGACTTTTCAAACATCCTCTTATAACAATCCTAATTGATTAGGATGATTAATTAGTCATTTTACTTGCCTTTTTGGCTTGTTACTAAACTATTTGATGTGTCAATAATTTTTTCAAAATAGGAACTCACAACTTCATTAATTTCTAACATAAATTTATGAGTAGAAAACAAATTTCTCTGCTCTTCTAAAGAGTGAATTAGTTGAGATTGCTTAATCGGATTCTTTAAAAGCTCCACAATCCTCTCAACAGCTTCTACTTCATTAGAAAAAAACAGATCTCCGTTGTGTTGACCCACTATTTCAATCTGTCCACCTACATTCCTTACGAAGGGGATAGCGCCAGCTTTAACCATTTCCGCAATGGAAATTCCAAACGGTTCTTTCTTGTAATGAATACCGTACTTACATTTAGCTAAAATTTTCATATATTCCTTATATGGAAGATTTTCATATAAGGTAATCCAAGATGAATTTTCTTTAATTATCTTCTTAATGAAATGATTGTACTCCCATCCATAGATTCCACCACCTCCACCTGTCAAGTAAAGTTTAATATCAAAACCTTGCTCGCGAACCAACTTAAGGATGTTAATCACTCTATGAGGCTCTTTCATTTTCACTATCCTACCACTACAAATGAAAGCGTCTTCCTTGTCGCTCCAAAGTACATTTGGAGTATTCATCACAACAGGGGGAAATACAACCTTGGCATTGACACCATAAGTTTCTTTAGCAATATTTGCAACATAATAAGAATTTGCTAAAGAAACATTCTCAGCTAATTGTGTTTCCGAAAAATTTGATATTTCTTTATAAAAAGGTGTGGCTTCAATAACTTTAACCCAATGTATATATTGAATTCCAACTTTACCAAGATCTATTGCATTATATGCAGATATAACAAGGTCGTAGTTTTGATTATTTTGCTTAAAAAACCGAATTAAAAGATGCAGAAAAAAAAGTCTCATTTTTGCGCTATTGGCTATCATAAAATTACAAAGATAGCTAAGAATTTTTGGCACCAGCGTTTTCACTTTGATGTTTTGACTGGATAAGTTGGTTCCATACATGGAATTCAGTCTTTTAAAATCAATATGACTAATTGTAAATAATGTTAAATCGTAGCGTTCTCTTAGTGCTTGAAGCATCCATAAGACTACCGCTTCCGCTCCACCACCTGTAAAATAGGGATAGTAAATAGCAATTTTTCTCATAATTCTAAATCCTCTGTTCTCTCAATTATAAAAATGATTCTGTTTGCGATGATTTTTTCCTTTGAGTAAATCAATGGTTGATTTACATAGATAAACTTGATGTTTGATTAAAAAATATTTTTTTCGGTTTCTAGGTCAACATTTTTAAGTAATTCATACTATTCAATAAATCAATAGCAGAATAATAAGAACCTTGAATTAATTCATTTTCCTCTTTAGAACTATCCACAAACCCATCAGCTAGTAAACGAAGAAACCCCAGCATTGAATTAAGGCGTATTCGGATTTGATGAGAGATGTGCATTAAGGTTGTATTCTGAGTATTTGTAAATTTTTGCGGCTCTGTCAGTGACGTCTCTTTCAAGCTAATTTGCAACTTCAGACTATCTTCAAAAGATTCGATAGTATTGAGAATTTCAACGGCTAAGTTAAAAGATTGGTCAATTAACTCCTGTCGGTTTTGAGATTTTTCTACAGTCTCATCAAGTAACAAGCGCAGGTGATCGATCATGGGGTTGAGCTTACTCTGCACTTCATCCGCAATGTGCTTCAGCCTTTCATCCCGGCTAATCTGAACTTCATTTTGCTCGGCAAACTGCATTGAATACAGGCGTGAGTAGTAACCTCCTTGTTGTAAAAGTTCTTCATGAGTTCCCATCTCTACAACGTGTCCTTGATCCATCACAGCAATTTGATGGGCTTTTTGTACTGTAGAAAGACGGTGAGCAATGACTAAGGTTGTCCGATCGCGGCTTAGAGCATCAATAGCTCCTTGCACCAAGCGTTCAGAAACAGTATCTAAAGCACTCGTAGCTTCATCAAGGATGAGAATCTCTGGATCTTGTAACAGTGCGCGGGCGATCGCTAATCTTTGTCTTTGTCCACCAGATAACATCACACCGCGATCGCCAATAAGGGTATCAAACCCTTGAGGCAATTTGATAATGAACTCATAAGCATTTGCTTGCTTTGCTGCTGTAATAATTTCTTCAGAAGTCGCCTCAGGTCGTCCATAAGCAATGTTGTTTCGTACTGAATCATTGAAAAGAAAGGTATCTTGACTGACAATACCCATTGCCTTCCGTAAAGATTGCAAGTTGAACTCTCGGAGATCTACTCCATCGATAGTGATACAGCCTGAATTGGGATCGTAAAACCTAGGTAATAAATCTGCTAACGTTGATTTACCAGCGCCAGAACTACCTACTAAAGCCAGAATTGTGCCACGTGGTAAATATAAATCAACATCCTTTAGTACTACTTTATCATTACCAGGATAGCCAAAGGATATGTGGTTGAAATGAACTCCCTCCTGTAATTTTGTATAAGTAACTTTACCATTAACCATGAAGGGTTTGTTATCTCGCTGTAAAAAATCAGTCACAACATCCATGCTGGCAGAATTATTGGCAAAGCTACTGCGGAGAGTATTCAATTGTGAAATCAATGGGAGGACTCGTAATAGCACCAACAAATATGTGAGGAGAATTGCAGAAAGTGAGGCTATTTTATCTGCAAATAAAATTTTTCCTAAAAAAACAATTAGGATAATGGATGCAATGCCAGTCACTTCACTGACTGGCGTAATAACTTCATTTAATAGCTGAGATTGAAATTCGGCTTTTTCACGAGCACGAATTAACGTTTGAATTTTTTGATACGTTCTTTCTTCGTTAGCTGTTGCTTTAACTAAGCGAATTCCACTCAAGGTCTCTAGCAAAGTATTTGTTAAATTTCTAGCCGTATCACTAAGAACTTTGCCAAAATGTTTTGAGCGATAAATTGTATATTGATTTACTAAAGCAACCAAAGAGAGCAAAAGTGTCGAGCAAATAGTTAATTGCCAAGAAATTGACATTAAAACGACTAAGAAAACTAAAATTGTAATAGCGATTATTGTTAATGTAATTAAATTACTGATAGAGTTGGCAGCCCGAGATATTTCTGTATTAAACCGATTCATTAAGTCACCAAGTTTCATTTTGGTGTAGTAACTTATATCAATATATAATAATTGCTTTATAGCAACTTCTCGAATATCCGAGACCAACATTCTTTTTAAAGAACTTGATGATAATGTACTGCTATAATTTGCTATATTCTTTAAAAAAATTATCAAGACAACTGATAAAGACATGACTATCAATCGATAATTTTCCGGAACGCTATCGAAGGGAGCCATTATCATTTTGAGAATTGGAGGCGCATTATTCAGATCTACTTTTTGTCCGATAATCTTTAAAACTATTGGTACAATTAACGTTGTGCTCACCCCATTAAATAAACCTCCAGAGAAGCCTAACAATATAGTTAGAATAATTCTAACTACATGAGGTCGAGTAAATTGTATTATTAACTTGTTAGACAACATAATATGAATTTATATTTATTTTGATTTGAACTTACATTATTTTTCTCAGTATCTACTTATTTAATAGATATTTGAGTAATGAACAGACGCAATTTAATGTATTTGAAGAAACGCTGAAAATGCCCAAAACAAAAATTTAAACAAGAATTTCTTGCCAGATATCCCATTTGAGATCGTAATGTCCAGCTTGTTCTGGAGGATACCAACCAGCTTCGATTTTTTCAATAATTTTTGGCAATGCTTGAATAAAATCTTGACTTCGGTTAACGGGATGAAGAGTCCATGCTTTATCGGAAGCGATAGTGGCTCTAACATAGGAAGTTTGTTCCATCTTTTTCGATACCATCACTTCCCATGAATCTAAAGCTCCAGCCCCAGTTAAATTGCATAGTATTGTCTGTATTTGTAAAGGTAACGCATTGAGAAATTCTCGTCGGAAGGGTCGCCAAATAACTGGTATTGGGAGAAAAGACTCAAAACGTTTGCGATTGATTAAATAAGCACGGCTACTAAAGAATTTGAAGCGGTAAAACCCTGCTGTATCGTATTCATATTGAAATCTTTGATACAAATTTCCATCCTTAGTAGGTGGTCCTGTCAAAGGTCTAACGGCTATCACTTCAGGATTTTCTTGCATGAGTTGAATACCGTGTTCTATCCAGTTATAATTTTGTTTTTGGTGTAAAAGCATATCGCTATCAAAGTGAAGAAAATAATCACTTTTACAATTTTCAATTTTAAAAATTGTCCCCAAAATTGGATAACCTTTATAGTTATGTGTAGGTTTTATAGCACTGCCAAAATGCTTTTTATAGATTTGCTGCTGATGTTTTTTTGTATAATCAAAATCAACAATTTTATCTACTACATTTAAAGAAAGTAACTGCTCGCAAGCATTACGCAATTGTTCCATTGTTCCAATACCAGGACGACCAACTTTATCACCTGAAAGAGGAGCAGTATCTACAGCTAATACGCGCTCATTAAAAGGAAAGTTACACGTCCTAACTAGATGCGGGATTGTATGCATCATAAAAGGAATGTCTGTCCTTGCAACCATTATTGAAAGCGCACAACTAGGATAAGTCATGATTTTTTTTGAAGATAAATTATGCATAGTTACTTGCCATTTACTAAAAAAATAAGATTTTGCTGGGAGTTAGCCATAAATTGAAACGATAAAATGCACCACTTTATAAAATTCCTAAGTTTTGAAAAACAAACAACGATCGCTTCTATCTATAAATTTTGAACAATCTTTGAGAGTACAGTAGCCATAGCATCCAGACTATAATACTCAATGCATCTTTTTCTAGCTAACTCTCCTTGCTCGTTTGCTTTGTCTAAATGCTGAAATATCCATTGAATTTTCTCGGCAATTTGTTCTGGACAACTAGGAGCGACTAAGTATCCAGTATCACCTAAAATTTCTGGAATGTCTCCTACTCGTGTTGCTAAAATAGGTTTTGCCATTGCCATACCATCTGTAATTTTTAAAGGAAACTGAGCCAAAGCAGCTGGAGTATCTCGTTGTGGTACAACAATTATGTGTGCTGCTGAAACAATTTCAGGCATAGCTGTAGGTGGAGATTTGGGCAACTGAATAATCCAACGTCCCCATTTTTTCAAAAGTTGAGAATCGTAGTCATCATAAGGGCTACCACCTACGATCGCTAATCTTAAATCTGGTTCATTAAGCTTATCCAACGCAATTAAAACATCTTCAACCCCTTTATATGGTCTTGGCGCACCAGGAAACATTAAAACGCGATACCCAGAAAGCCCATAACGTGCTCTACTCTCTTTTGGATTGTACTTTTCAGGATTAAATAGATTCGTGTCTTTACCATTAGGTACATACACGCCTCCAAATTTTGATTTTAAAAATTGAGTGTGGATGGTAATAGCATCAGCGCGGTTAACCATGTTTTCCATCCATTTTAAATAGATCGGATGATCTGGATTTCTCAAAGCACCATTTGATTTAAAAAGATCTCTATAGAATTGTTTGATAGAAGGACGATATTGCCATTTCTCTCCACCATGCCAACTCAGTTCCCAGTCGTCTATATCTAAAATGACAGGTCGATGGCTCCCTAATTTTTTTAACATAGACAGGCCAAAAGTAGTCGCTTTTGGTCTCATAGCATAAATAAGATCGCCATCAACTTTTTTCAGAAGTTGAGAAGCTTCTCCCAGAAACTTTGGATAATTGTGTGCAGTTAATTTATAAATCGGTATTTCAGACGGCTCTTTAGTGGCTGAATCATTACTAAAATCAAAACCTAAAATTTCTACTTGAAATTGATTTTTTTGAAGTGCTTGAGCTAATAAGAACGAACGTACTGCGCCTCCCCATCTTCCTGCTCCAGCACTTGATAAATCACTAACCAATATGGAAACTTTTAATTGTTTTTTGTTCTTTAATACCAGCATAATTATTTAAAAAATATATTTGCTCAAGATTCAAATTTAGAATCAAAAGTATTTCTGTATTTTTTTATTAGAAAAAGAAAATATTCCAAGAAATTTTAATAGGTAATAAAATTAATAAATTACTCCAAGAATATAACTTTATTTCTACTTATAGCTAAGAGTGATTTCACGGAAAAATTAAAAGGAGTTAGAACGATTAAAAGTAAAAATCCGTAAAATTTCGGTATTTACTATATTTGAAGCGAGTCATGTTACGATCGTGGAAAAGCAAAGACTGCCAAAGATAGTTGTTCTATACGTCATAATACGTAACCAGCACCGTGAGTATTGTTGGAGCTTTCAATAGGACTCATGCGAAATATAGTTGTAGTACCCTACGATCCGAATTGGTCAGATCGGTTCAAGTCTGAGTCCTGTCAAATTTCTGCAATTTTTCGCGATGTGTTTGTAGAGATCCATCATGTAGGCAGCACATCGGTACCAGGTCTCAGAGCAAAGCCAATCATAGATATGTTGCTATTGGTTACCAATATTTGGGAGGTCGATCGCTATAATGATGAAATGATTACCCTTGGTTATGAACCCAAAGGTGAGTTTGGAATATCGGGTCGTCGCTTTTTTGTCAAAGGTGGTGATGCATCACGAACCCATCACCTGCATACCTACGAACTTGACAACCCAGAAGTACGCAAGCACATTGACTTCCGAGACTTCCTCATTCACCATCCCGAAGAAGCACAGCGCTACGGCGATCTGAAAAATGAGTTGGCACTCCTTTACCGAAACGATATTGAGAGCTATATGGCTGGCAAAGCTCCACTTATAAAACAACTTTTACAAAAAGCAGAAGCTTGGCGAAAGTTTAACAGTGACCAGTGATCAGTGACCAGTGACCAGTAACTGGTCACTGTTTCTTATGAAGAAGCTGAGAAAAAATAGCTATGACTTTTCTAGAGCGAGGTCCGCGATATTTTTTGTAGAGAATAAAATTAGGAATTCCAAGCCTTAAAGAATAAAAAAGCTTGAGTTGATATCTATGATTGAATTTTAATTGATTATTGAATATTTCAAAGGGAGGCTGAGCAATACTTACTAAACGTTCAAAGTTATTTGTTTCTTTTTCTCTAATACTATCATCAAGTAAATAATTGGTACCAACTCGACAGAGTTTAGCAAAATCTTTGTGATTTTTATATACTGTTTCATAGAAAAGAATGTAATAATCTTTCATGTAAGACCATTTATTGGTTCTATTTGTTTGATGTTTTGTGTAAAATGCGCCTGTGATTGGGGTATATACAAACTTCACACCATTAGCCAAAATATCTAAAGCAAAATAGCGATCGCCTAAAGCTTTTAGGTTTTCATCAAACCTGTGCTTGTTAAAAATACTTTTGTGCATAAGCATGGCTTGCTGAAGTGCTGGGTGTGGCGAATTAGCAAGAAAGTCAGGAATCAGCAAACGTTGAATCAACTGTTCTGTTGTCAATGAACCGACAATATTAGGCTGTCTATCAACAATATTTTCATCTTTATCTAAAATGACTCTTTCATAATCTGTATATAAAACAATATTTTCATTTTTGTCACCAGAGAAACAAGATAATTGGTATGCTATTTTTTCTTCATGAATCCAATCATCTGCATCCAAACATTTAATCCATTCACCATTTGCCTTTTGAATTCCAAAATTGCGTGCTGAGGGAAGCCCTCCATTTTCTTTGTGGTAATATTTAACTCGTGGGTCTGTTTTCATCAAATGCTCAGCTATCTGGCGAGTATTATCGGTGGAACCATCATCTACAATTAAGCATTCGATATCAGAGAAAGTTTGTGACAAAACGCTTTTTACTGAACGTTCAAGATAACAACCTTGGTTAAAGCAATTAACAATAATGGATACTAGTGGTGTCATTTGCCAATTATCCTTTTAACTTTACATAGCAAAATCACTAATCACTTGTGAGGGAGGCTCAGTAAATGCAGGTCATCCGTTTGGCAGTACTCTCAGACAATTACATCTTTGTGCTACACGATCCAAAGCGAAATATTGCCGCTGTTGTCGATCCAGCAGAAGCAACTCCAGTTTTACACAAACTAAAAGAATTACAAGCTGAATTAGTAGCAATTTTGAACACGCATCACCATCACGACCATGTTGGCGGGAACAGCAAACTCCTTGAGCAATTTCCAAACCTAACAGTTTACGGCGGTGCTGAAGATAAGGGCAGAATACCAGGACAACAGGTATTTTTACAGGAGGGCGATCGCGTTTCATTTGCAGACCGAGAAGCTGAAGCCATCTTCGTTCCCGGACACACCCGCGCTCATATTGCTTACTACTTTCCCCCTATAAGCTCTGGTGAAACAGGTGAATTGTTCTGTGGGGACACTTTATTTGCAGGGGGGTGCGGTCGCTTGTTTGAAGGAACACCAATACAAATGGTAGATTCCCTTAGCAAAATTCGCTCTTTACCAGATAATACCCGTGTCTGGTGCGCTCATGAGTATACTTTGAAAAATTTGCAATTCGCCCTCACTGTCGATGCGAGCAACACTGACTTACAAAACCGCTTTGAACAAGTCAAAGCCAAACGCGATCGGGGAGAAGCTACCGTTCCTTCATTGCTAGGAGTCGAAAAGCGTACAAACCCTTTTTTACGTTGGGAACAACCAACATTACAATCAGCAGTCAACAGTTGCGACGCCGTACAAACCTTTGCACGGCTGCGGGGAATGAAAGACCAATTCTAGCTAATGGCTAATGGTTTTGTGGCAGTTAGCCATTAGCCATTAGCTATTAGCAAAAAAAAATAATTGCGATCGCACCAACATTTCGCTATAATTTTTAAGTTTGATGATAAACGCTCTTGCTTCTCAGAATAAAGCTACGATGTAAGCCATCGCAGTACGAAGCTCAAGCGATTAATATTTTAAAGACAGTAGAGAAACAAGAACAAAGATGGCGAAACGCGTACAATTAGTATTAACTCAAGACATCAGCAAGCTGGGAAAATCCGGCGACCTAGTAGAAGTCGCTCCCGGTTATGCTCGGAACTACCTAGTTCCCAGAAAATTAGCAACTCAAGCAACTCCAGGAATTCTGAAGCAAGTTGAGCGTCGGCGCGAACTAGAACGTCAGAAGCAACTGGAACTGAAGCAACAAGCTCAAGACCAGAAAGCAACTATAGAAAACACTGGTAGTTTCAACATTGCCAAACAAGTTGGTGAAGGTGATTCTATTTTCGGTACTGTGACTACCCAAGAAGTGGCAGATGTTATTCAACAAATTACAGGGCTGGAAGTAGATCGTCGCGGTATCACAATACCAGACATCAGCAAGTTAGGTACTTACGACGCTGATGTAAAGCTGTTTACAGATGTAACAGCGAAAGTCAAAATTGAAGTGGTAGCTAGCTAAGCTGATTCACAAAGTAAACTTTTTGTAAAAATATATACGTATTGTGAAGAGACGTTGCATTGCAACGTCTTTTTATTAGACGGACAAATTTTGGTCTATAAGAGTAATAGTTCATTTGTATTGAAAAACCATAAATAAATTCTTTTATGTCTGAAGAGCTTAATTTTCAAGGCAATGCCATGGATCGCCTCCCCCCCCAAAATATAGAGGCAGAAGAAGCTATACTAGGGGGTATCTTGCTAGATCCCGAAGCAATTAGCAGGGTGAGCGATCGCCTAGTCCCAGAAGCCTTTTATATCAGCGCTCACAAAGATATTTATCAAGCTACAGTGCGCCTACACGGTCAAGGGAAACCCACAGACTTACTCGCAGTTATCAATTGGCTCAATGACCACGATCTGTTAACCCGTATTGGTGGAAGAAATAAACTTGCTACGCTGGTAGACCGCACGGTGTCAGCCGTTAACATCGATGCTTTAGCAGACTTGGTCATGGAAAAATTCCTGCGGCGTCAGCTGATCAAAGCAGGGAATGAAATTGTACAACTGGGTTATCAGACAGAAACCGAATTGCCCATTGTTCTCGACCAAGCAGAACAAAAAGTTTTTGGCGTCACCCAGGAACGTCCCCAAGTTGGTTTAGTTCATATTGGGGACACGTTAATTAATACCTTCCAGGATATAGAAACTCGCAATCAAGGTATTGCTTTACCAGGAATTCCTTGTGGTTTTTATGACTTAGACGCATTAACGAGTGGTTTTCAGCGTTCCGATTTGATTATTGTTGCGGGCCGTCCGTCAATGGGGAAATGCGTAGCTTATGATACAGAAATTCTTCTAACAGATGGCTCCGTTTCTACTATAGAAGAAATTTATCATCGTCGTTATGCAAAGTTGTTGACATTGAAAGATAATTGGCAATTTGAAATGACTCAACCGTCTGCATTTATTGATGACGGCATAAAGCCTGTTTTCCGGGTTACAACACGGCTAGGACGGTATGTTGAAACAACAATAACTCATCCCTACCTTACTATTCAGGGATGGCGTCCACTTTCGGAACTGCAACCAGGCGATAAAATAGCCGTACCACGAAAAATAAACGTATTTGGAACAAACACAGTTCGTGAGTGTGAAGTTAAATTATTAGCTTACTTGATTGGGGATGGCTGCTTAACAGACACAACTTCGGAATTTACTAACACTAACCTTCTGATTCAGGAAGACTTCTCAGATTCTGTTCTCAGCTTTTCTTCTCAACTGAAAGTTCGTACAGAGATTTGTTCTGAACGAGCACCAACATTTTCTGCTGTTAAAAATTGGGGAGAAAAAAATCCTTTGACTGAATGGCTCAAAAATTTATCATTGTGGGGGAAAAAAGCTGAGCAAAAAATAATTCCTGCTTTCGTTTTTCAACTAGAGCGATCGCAAGTCTCATTGTTCCTTAATCGCCTATTTGCCACGGATGGATGGGCAACAGTTCTTACAAGTGGTCAAGCGCAACTAGGATATTGCACTGTTAGCGAACAACTCGCAAGACAGTTACAGCATTTATTACTACGCTTTGGCATAATTTCTGCTTTAAAAAAGCGATTTGTTAAATACCAAAACACTCGTAGAATAGCTTGGCAATTAAATATTACCGATGCTAAATCAATCAAAACTTTTATTTCAGAAATTGGTATCTTTGGTAAAGAAACAGCTTTGTTCCAGGTACAAGCTGCCCTACTTAATAAGAGATACCAAAGTAATTGCGATTTGATTTCAGTAGACATATGGGAGCAAATAGCAGTTGCAAAAGGCATCGAACCATGGGCAGCTTTAGCTCGTAGAGCAGGAATTAAAGGATATAGCAACATCCATGGTAGTAAACGCGCTTTGTCAAGAGAAAGCCTTTTTACTTTGGCAACTGCATTGGAAAATTTACCATTACAGCAGTTAGCAACAGGTGATGTTTATTGGGATGAAATTGTTTCGATTGAACCAGTAGGAAACAAACAAGTGTATGACTTGACAATTCCAATAACTCACAATTTTGTTGCCAATGATATTTGCGTTCACAACACTGCATTCTGTTTAAACCTAGCTCATAACATTGCAGCTTCATATAAATTACCAGTTGCTGTATTTAGTTTGGAAATGTCGAAAGAGCAATTGGTGCAAAGGTTATTAGCTAGTGAAGCGGGAATTGAGACTGGTTATCTGCGAAGTGGAAGGATTAGCCAGACACAATGGGAACCTTTAAGCCGTGCTATTAGTATGCTTTCGGAGATGCCAATTTACATTGACGATACTCCCAATATTACAGTTACAGAAATGCGAAGTCAGGCACGGCGAATGCAAGCGGAAATTGGTTCTGAACTAGGATTGATTATTGTAGATTACTTGCAACTAATGGAAGGAGCAGGAGATAATCGCGTACAAGAATTATCAAAAATTACCCGCAGCCTCAAAGGTTTAGCCCGTGAATTATCTGTTCCCATCATTGCTTTATCTCAGTTAAGTAGAGGGGTAGAATCGCGCACCAACAAACGACCAATGTTATCTGATTTAAGAGAATCGGGTTGTTTAGTAGGTGATAGCTTGGTAACATTAGCAGATAGTGGAGTACAAATACCGATTCAGGAATTGGTTGGTAAATCGGGGTTCAAAATTTGGGCGCTCAATGAAGAAACAATGCAGCTAGAAAAAGCAGTTGTTAGCAACGCTTTTTCTACAGGTGTTAAGCCGATATTGCGACTTGTAACTCGCTTAGGACGAACAATTCGAGCAACCGGAAATCACAAGTTTCTCACAATTCATGGTTGGCAACGACTTGATGAAATTCAAATAGGCGATCGCGTTGCTTTGCCTCGACATTTACCTAGTTCTTCTGTTCCATCAATGCAGCAGCATGGTATGACCATACGTCAAATGCAATCTTCTCTTGGTGTTGCTCATTGTGGTACAGCTCTCTATAAACAAAATTTGAGCCGAGAAAGAGCAGCAAGATTGGCTAGCGTCGTCAAGTCCGAGAAATTAAACTGCTTAGCTAACAGCGATATTTATTGGGATGAAATTGTCTCAATAGAAGCTGATGGTGAAGAAGAGGTTTATGATTTAACAGTTCCTAGACTTCAGAATTTCATAGCAAATAACATTATTGTTCACAATTCTATTGAACAAGATGCGGATTTAGTCATAATGTTGTATAGGGACGAATACTATAACAGTGATAGTCCCGATCGCGGAATTGCCGAAGTCATCATAGCCAAACACCGTAATGGTCCAACAGGGTCTGTCAAACTTTTATTCGATCCACAGTTTACCAAGTTTAAAAATTTAGCTAGACCGGGAGGGTATTCATAATTGGTTAGTTGTTAGTTGTTAGTTGTTAGTTGTTTACTTCCTACTAACTACTGTACGGGCGCAATGCCTTGCGCCCCTACTAACTATTATTCAACACCCAACAATTCTACGTCAAAAATTAGGGTAGCATTAGGTGGAATCACGCCGCCTGCACCGCGAGGACCATAACCTAAATCCGGAGGTATAGTCAACTGGCGACGACTTCCTACTTTCATAGTGCTTAGTCCTTCATCCCAGCCTTTAATGACTTGTCCGACACCGAGTTTAAATTTAAATGGCTGATTGCGATCGCGTGAACTATCGAACTTCTTGCCATTTTCCAAGGTACCTGTATAGTGAACAACAACCGTCTGTCCGGTTTTAGGAGTTTCCCCAGTCCCCTCCTTAAGTTCAACATATTTTAATCCAGAGGGTGTAGTAACAGCGTTAGCTTCAGACATAGCTTTGCTTGCAATTAAGGTATTGTTTTCAGTGACTTGAGTGGGTGCTGGAGTTGTCTCGGTCATCTGTACCGCAATAGCAGTGTTCTGATTGTGACCACCAACTTGTGCCAGAACCAAGACGACAACACAAACCAGCATGAAACCCACGCTGAGTAAAATTGCTTTCAAAATAGTCCTCCCTACTAAGGAAGTCTGGTAATGAGATGACCAGTACGACAAAACTTAGTTTAAAACACAACGCGCATCACTAACGCCAAAGCTTATTTTCTAAATCGCGGACTTGACGCTCCAGGCGGTCTATCCTACCCCGCAATTCATCCACTTCTGACTGACGCGCAACCCCCAAATCCTGTAACATATTCCGTAATTGCCTTTGCATTTGGGTATCCCAAGTTCCCTGCTCCGACTTTAATTGCTGTACCATATCATCCATAACCGCCTTCGCCTGTTCGGGATCGAGCTTGCCATCTTTAACAAGGCGATCGCTTGCTTCCTTGACTTTATCAGCTACCAGAGATGTTGTACCAATACCCAACATTAATAACTGCTGCATCCAGTTGTTGTTGTCCATAGTGTCTATAATCGATTGTTTCAAAAAAAACCCTTTTTCATAAATCTATGCTATAGACCTATGTCACTAAGGTTAATTAATATAGATTACAGATCTATTCTGACAAACAAATACGGGGAATCAATAGTGTGGTTATCGAGCTACTCAAGGTGAAAATTCCGCCCCAACAACGGGAAAAATTTATCCAGAAAGATGCAGAAATTTGGACGGTAGCGCTTGCCAAGTACCCGGGGTTCCTTGGAAAAGAAGTGTGGATCAACCCAAATAATGCTGCTGAAGTTGTCTTTGTCATTCATTGGGCTACACGGGAACAGTGGAAAGCCATACCCCAAGCTGATTTAGAGGCAATTGAACAAAAGTTTACTCAAGCACTTGGATTTGCCCAACAGATTGTAGAGTCAGAAGAATATCAAGTCAGGAAGTTTCCGCAAAAGTGAGTGACTTCTCAAGATGAAGAACAAATGTATATAATAGCACTATATCCCCAGTACAGTAGTCCCAAAAACCCGGTTTCTTTGTAGAGACTAGCCATGTTTAGTCTCTACGCATACAAGATAAGCTAACCATTATTTAACTTGCACTCACCAAAACCTTAATAAACCTAACTCTTGTGGGGCGGGCGTCCCCGCCTGCCCTACTGTGTAAATTAAAAGCGCAACAGCTTATCAAGCTTTCTGACAGAGAAAAACCGGGTTTTTTGCCCTTTTTTGATTATTGTATTGGCGCTCTAGCACCCAGACCTAAACCCAATAGACCAAGTAATTCTGGTAGGGTTATGGCACTTGTTACGCCACCATTGAACGCTATATCCGGTATGCTTCCTACACCTGGTATACTTTGTAAACCTGTTATAACACCACCTTGTACGTCGTATAATTCCCGATCTGAGAGTTGATCGAGGAAAGTTTCACAGTCTTGGAAAAGCTCAGAACCAGCAAGGGTTAGTTCAAAAATCTTAATTTTAGTCATGCTTCCTCTTTATATTTTACCAACAAAATGAATGTCTGTCCGAGTATTCACTTAGATTTTCTAATAAAAGGCTTGTTAACAGACAATTTGAAAGATTTTAATCAGCCGTAAGTGTAACCAATTTGTCTGTAAATCGGTCGGTTTAAATGGCATTGATCCCAATACTGCAAGGGATACGATAATTGAGATGTCAGATCCCTGGTAAATAAGTGCGAAACCGGGATTCTAATTTCCGCTTATCCGAGTAGTATTGAGAAAGGTTGCACTTTTCGCGACCAGAATAATTTCAACGCCAAATCCTGCTAGTAAAAACGTCAAAACTAGATATGCGAAATTTATTTCGTGGTTACTATAAGCCAACATCTGAAGAATTAGCTGAAATTTGGAAAAATTGTATCTTTTCTTTTGATGCAAATGTTTTATTACATATCTATTGTTATACACCAGAAACACGAAAGAGATTTTTTGATATTCTCCATCGATTTCAAGAAAGAATTTGGCTAACGCATCAAGTGGCATATGAATATCAAAAAAATCGGATATATGTTATATCAAAATTTTTGAAAGCTTATGAAGATATCGAAAATATTTTAATCAAAAAACTTCAAGAAATTAGAAGCGAATTTGCTCACGATTACCGCAAGCACCCTTTTATCAAACCTCAGGAAATTATAGAAAATCTGGAAATTGTCACAGAAAAAATCATTTTTCAGCTTTATGAAGCAAGGAAGCAACATCCCAATTATCTAGAACAGGATGAACTTCGAGAGGTATTGTCTAATTTATTTGAAGATAAAGTAGGAAAACCTTACTCTGAAGAAGAATTAGAAAATCTTTATCAAAAAGCTGAAAAACGATTTAGCTATCAGAAACCACCGGGGTATAAAGATGCAAATAAACCTATTCCAAGAAACTATGGAGATGTTATTCTTTGGTTTCAACTCATTGACTATGCAAAAATTCAGCAGAAACCCCTTATTTTTATAACTGATGATAATAAAGAAGATTGGTGGTTAAAGTATGATGGGGAATCTCTTGAGCCAAGACCAGAACTTATCCAAGAAATTATATCTGAGGTAGGAATAGAAGAATTTCAATTCTATATCTACCACAGCGACCAATTCCTAGACTACGCAGAAAAGTTTCTTGAATTACCGATTCAACCAGAAGCAGTTCAAGAAGTGCGAGAGGTTATATTTCAGAACGCTGTCAACAAGCGAGTGACAGTGGAATCACATTGTCTGCGTAGCATAGGGTATGATTCGGTGAATCAAATTTTGGAAATAGAATTTCAAAAAGGGGAAGTCTATCAGTATCAAGGGGTTCCCGCCACAATCTATGCTGCTTTAATGAATGCTTCATCACATGGTAAGTATTTCAACGCTAATATAAGAGATGTTTTTCCTTGCCATCGGCTTATTTAATACGATTTTGGATTTTGGATTTTAGATTTTGGATTGAAAAAGTCATGTCTAGACTTAATTTAAACCAACTATCTGTCGAATTGTGTTTTTTTAATTTGGTATAATTTGTATACTTATTAAGTGTTTGATGGTGAAACCTCTTAAGGTAGTAGTTATAGGTGGTGGTGCGGCTGGCTTCTTTGGTGCGATCGCAGCAGCCCAAGCAAATCCAAAAGCTCAAGTGACTTTACTGGAAGCCAGTCGTCACCCTTTAAATAAAGTTTTGATCTCTGGTGGTGGACGCTGCAACGTCACACACGCCTGTTTTGAACCATCGGGGTTAGTCCAAAATTATCCGAGAGGCGGAAAAGCTTTATTAGGTGCTTTTACCCGCTTTCAAGCTAAGGATACAGTGGCTTGGTTTGCCAATCGAGGAGTTCCTCTAAAAACTGAAGCTGATGGTAGGATGTTTCCCATCACTGATAGTTCGGAAACGATCGCCCATTGTTTGATGAAAACGGCAAAAGCAGCTGGTGTAGAACTGCGTATCGGATTAGCGGTTGTTTCTGTCAATGCAACTGGCGATCGCTTTATAGTTACCCTCAAGTCAGAAGAGATTTTGGAGTGCGATCGCTTGTTACTAGCAACAGGAAGCAACCCAGTAGGTTATAGATTGGCTTCATATTTGGGACACACTGTTGAATCACCAGTTCCTTCTTTATTTACCTTCAATATCCGCGACGAAAACTTCAGAGAATTGGCTGGTGTTAGCGTTGAGTCTGTGCGTTTAACTTTAACTGTACCAGACAAGCCTCGCATAGAACAAGTGGGACCATTATTAATCACTCATTGGGGTTTAAGTGGTCCTGCTGTCCTAAAACTTTCTGCTTGGGGTGCAAGAACGTTACACTCTAACAACTATAAAGCCACTCTACATATCAATTGGTTACCCCATTTTAAGGCAGAAGAAGTACGACAAAAAATTTTAGCGGTGAAAAATGAATGGGGAAAGCGGGCGATGTCCTTGCATCGGGGTGTGGATTTACCTCATCGGCTTTGGCAGTATATAATTTCTCGTATCGGGATTGCTCCTGAGAGCCGTTGGGCAGAACTTCCTAGTAAAACACTAAATTTATTAGTCCAAGAACTGACTCAAGGGCAATTTTTTATTGATGGTAAAGGAGTTTTTAAAGAAGAATTTGTCACTTGTGGTGGTGTTAACCTTAAGGAAGTTAATTTTAAAACAATGGAAAGTAGATTAGTTCCAGGACTTTATTTTGCGGGAGAAATCTTAGATATAGATGGTATCACTGGTGGATTTAATTTTCAAAGTGCTTGGACAACCGGGTATTTAGCAGGTCAAGCAATATCGTCTGTTGTAGATGCTGAATAATCTGTCGGGATATTAATGAACGTCTCTGAAAATCGAAAACTAAGTATTTTCTCTTTAGCAACATTACTGGTATCTGCCCATTACGGATTGGGGTTTCTTCTAGGAACTGCTGAAAAAGCTATGTCTTCAGGGGTGATGGGCAGTTTGTATGCAGTTTCTGTTGGATTCGGAGTTATTGCTAGCTTAGCGATCGCAAAATTTTACTGGACACAGATTGAGCAAATTTGGACTTTACTGGGAAATCGTTATGGAAATTTGGTAAAGATTGGCGTTGGCTTGATGTCGTGGATGTCATTTATTGGTATTGGTGCTGTCCAAATTATTGCGGCTGCTTCCATTCTTGCTGTGATGGGAATACCCAAATTGCCCACCATGCTAACAGTGACGTTGTTATTTTGGGTTGTCTCGTTACTAGCCGTTGAGAAAGCAAGTTGGCTGTTTCGAGGATTGCTCTTACTTAATATCTTGGGGCTGGTTTACGGATTGTGGGTATTGAATGGCTTAACAAACTACGTGCAAGCCCCTCTGGAATTTATTTCCTCCCTGCATCAAATTAGTTTGGCTGAAGCTATTGGTGTTTCCGTCTCCACAACATTGCTGGTATTGATTGATATGAAATGTCACCAATATATGGTTCAAGCTAGAGATGTACGTACTGTTTATCTTGGCTGTCTCGTCGCTGGCGTATCAATAATTGCCCTAGCCTTTCTTCCTTCTGCTGTAGTTATTGCCGCTCAAAATGCCAGAATTTTACCTGCAAATTTAGATACCAAAGAAGTTGTTCCCTACATTTTGTCTTGGGTTGGGCATGGAACAAATCAACCTCTAGGAATCTTCTTAATTGGAGTTTTAGCTGTTCCATCTTTGGGTTTAGGCAGTAGCGTCCTGCGGGTACAAACAAAAACTATGTTGGACTTGCAAATTGTGCCTAAATTTCAAGGAAATAATGTCTTAATTGGAGCTATAAATGCTCTGTTTGCGCTAGCGATCGCTCTTAAGGGCGGAGAAATTATTGGTTTAATTCTTTTGTTTTACACCGCTTATCTTTCTGCCGTCTGGGTTCCGTGGATTGCGTATTTACTAAATCACGTAAAATTTTACACTTTTTCAGATTTTAGTGTCAGGCTGTCTTTAGCACTAGGAAGTCTATCAGCCCTCATAACTCTAAGTGTTATCCTCTACCAACCCAATGCCGTTTTTTGGGGAAATGGAGAATTAACCATCATGATTGTTGCTATGGGTTGTGGGGGTATTAGTTTATTATTCGGTCAGCTAGCTGATAGCTTGAATACCATCTCATCTAGCTTGAAAAAGGGAGTAGGGAGTGGGGAGTAGGGAGTAGGGGGTTATTCCTTAATATAGGCTAGATCTACCCGAGTCTAACAACCAAGATAACTAAGTCCAGTTGAAAAACAGTCCCTGGTTGCAGCTAGGGGCTGTTTCTTGATTTGAGTAAGAGATCATAATTTTATGTTAGCAGATTCTAAAACTTCTGTTGTGATGCCTGTTTACTACCAGGTGGCTTTACGTCAAGGAACTCAGTGGGCTTTTATACATGGAGAGACATTTTACAATCCTTTTAATTTGCCACGATTTTCAATTCCCGGATACATTTGTCGGTTTTGGAACCTCTATGACAAAAGTAGCAAAAGAGTTTTTCAAAATCAATGGCGGCAAAGAAGGATATTATTTAGCTAATCTTATGGACAAAAAAGATTACTACTGTGGCTTGGCAAAACCTCTTTACTGCACATGAGAGAGATGCTTTAGATCGGCTGTTTGACTTGTGGGAAAAATTTCAGAATCGGAACAAGAGTCAATTATCGATGGAGGATAACTTTAATTACCACTCTCATAAAGTAAAAGTATGAAGGTGATGAAGTCACAAGTTTTGTGCTTATCAAAGATTTGAAGAGGATTTGTGTATATCGCAGTTGAACTTATACTAAATCTGTGTCTTATACCCCGTCTAGAATTTTAGTCCGCGCAGGCGGACTTCGTTTGTATAGCCGTGATTTCTAATCACTAGGGCTAAGAGGGGTGATTAAAATTTGGTATCAGCAACGAAACCTAACAATTCGATTCAATGTTGGGTTTCGTTCCTCAACCCAACCTACGTAATGTATTATGTTTGGCAATTTAAGATTGACTTTAATAAATGACTTCTTAGAGCAAAGGATGAAGGATAAATGTCTTTCTACCTTATCCTTCATCCTTTATGCTTAATAGCTTTTTAACACGCCAGGTTTTTCTTGCATGGGCAAAACATCTAGAATATCCTCTTGAGAGCAATATTTCAGGTCTTCATGACACTCAAGGCGTAACAGGCGTTTGCCATGACTGGCGTGATGAAATAGCCCAAGTAAGTTATCTTGCCATTGGGAATAGAGAGCGATCGCACTAATCACTTCATCATTCCCAGCAACTTCATCAGGTGACAACTTTGTGTGTTGTAAAACACTGTGGGCAATTGCACCCGCACAAGCTGTGTCTTCCAAAGAAAAACTGCCTTCCCAACCCGATCCCACGATCCAAACTGTTTCTGGTTGTTTTTCTACAAGGTATTGCACGACTGCAGCGCGGTTAATAAAAGCAGCCGTTAGTACAGTTTTAGCGTTTTCTATTCTTTGTAATGTCCGAGTGCCGTTAGTGGTACTAATGAACAAACGCCGTCCTTGTACTAATTCCGGCGTACAATCAAGAGGAGAGTTACCCAAATCAAAGCCAGGGACTTTTGCACCACCCCTTTCTCCTGCTCGCAAGCGTTTTTCAGGAGACCATTTTTCACTCTCAATCATCAGTTTATCCAAATCGCTGAAAGCTTCGACGGCTTCGCCTCCAGCAGACAAGACTGTCGCTATCGTAGTCGTGGCTCGCAGCACGTCAACTGCGATCGCGCATTCTGGTACTTCATGTACTGGAGTTGACTCTGGAGTATGGTAAATGTATAGCTTCACGGATTGGTTACACCTGATTTAATAATGATTTATACTCATGACCAACATTCTAACTAGTGTATGCACCTACCATAATTAATAATGAAGGTAAATCTAAGGAAGTATCCATTGGAAATTCCTATTGCGATCGCAGGAAAATCTTATCAATTGAAAGATAGGTGTACTCTAAAGAAAGAAACGAGGGTGTGAAAATTGTCTTGTCCCCTATTCCCCACTCCCTACTCCCTACTCCCTAGTAAAAATGGCACCATTACCAAACTACCGCCCCAAACAACTGTCCTTAGGTCCCTTAGAAGCAGAGATTTTGAGTATTATTTGGGAACTCAGTTCGGCTACAGTTAAGGATGTACACGATCGCATCTTAGCCGATCCCAATCGAGAGTTAGCATACACGTCGGTGACCACCGTGTTGCGTCGCCTCACAGACAAAGGTTGGCTAGCCTGCGACAAAAAAGGGCGAGCGTTTTATTGGCGACCATTAGTCACACAGCACCAAGCAGAGATGATTCGAGCACACGAGCAGCTACGACGATTTTTAGCGGTAGGTAACCCTGATGTAGTTGCTGCTTTTGCTGATAGTCTTGATGAAGCTGCTACCGAACAAATACAAGCGATCGCAAAACGCATTCAAGCTGCACGCCAAGCCAGGGAGGAGAAATAATGCATATTTTCATGATTGTAGCTGCTTTAACAGTTGCTTATTGGATGAGGTCTAAATCGACAAGAATTCACGGTAACTGGAATGAGCAATGGCAAAAAATACTCTTTTTATTTCTCTTTCCCCCATTGCTCATTTTTATGACAGACATTGCTTTGCTGTGCATGGGACCCCAAGGCAAAATGGGCGGCTTGCAGACGGGTTGTTTTGGCTATGTTTTAGCATTAATTGTTCTTGCTTTTATTGCCATTTCATGCGTCAAACTAGCATTAGAAGGGTGGCGGTCTATTAAATCTACCCGCAATTGTTTTCCAGTTAATATTGCAGGTCGGCAAGTTAGAGTTCTCAATACAAGAGCATTATTTGCCGGTCAAATCGGATTTTGGCAACCGGAACTCGTTCTAAGTGAAGGGCTGCTGCAAACTCTTACCCCAGAGCAATTAGAAACAGTCTTTGCTCACGAGCAAGGACATTTCCACTACCGAGATACATTTTGGTTTTTTTGGTTGGGATGGGCGCGTTTTTGCACTGCTTGGTTGCCTAACACAGAAGCTTTATGGCAAGAATTGTTGACATTGCGCGAACTTCGCGCTGACATATACGCTGCATCAAGAGTAGACCCGCTACTGCTAGCAGAATCGCTATTATTAGTGGCTAGTACCCCACCTATATCATCAGAAATTTGCTGTGCGGCTTTGGGTTCGAGTAGCGCAGATCGTTTGGAACAGAGAATAGAAGCCTTGCTAGAAGAACCACAGCCCATCCCAAAATCAAACTTGCGGTTTTGGAAAAGCTTCCTCCTAGCATTTCTGCCTATGGTTACTGTCATATTTCACACCTAATAACCAAGATAATTTCATTGGTCACTGGTCACGGCTCACTGTACTGGTCACTTTTTTTGAAGGCTCATAGGGAATCACACTAATACCTCCATCCGCCTCTATATATGCTCTTTTTACATCAGAAAGTAGTTCCACTCCTTGCTGACGTAACTGGCTCATCAATTCATCTTTTGTAATTAGTTCTCGTTGCATATTGCGCTCGATCAATTTACCATACTTAACTAGCAGTAGCGGAGGAGGATTTAAAAAGCGTTGAAATGGTGGACATTTATACCCTAACCAGTTCAAAAAGTAACTCCAGAAAATAACTGTTCCTACCAGAATTCCTCCTTCAGTAATTGATGAATAATGGCTTGCCATAGCGTTTTGAGCAGCTTCAGCAAACAGCACAACCACAAGTAGATCGGCAATTCCCAGCGTTCCTGCTTGTCGGCTGGGCATAACACGTAAAACTGAAAACAGTGCTAGGTACACGAGTGTTCCCCGCAGAATGAGTTCAAAGATAGAGACGCTAGGAACAAAAACTTCTTGCCAATTTATCTGGAAAAATAACTTATACATTATTGTTTCGCTTTTTGTCATAAGACCAGTGGTATAAATTATACATATATACCCGTAATAAAGATTTTTTTTTAAATTTAAAAATTAAAACCAGATGGCTTCCTAATGAGTTAACCAATGAGAAAGCCATCATATGTTGTGTCGTACTTCTTTAAAGTCTTTTAAAAACTAGACGACTTCGCTCGATCGCTAAAGTCACCTTCAATTTTGTCATGACCTAATATTGGCTCAAAAAGATTGTCAGGAGCATTTTCTGACTTGGGTTCTTTTGTATACTGCGAGTCAAAGCCATTACGCACCATGTAAGCATCTACCAAACTGGGCGAAACTCGCTGAGCTAAAAGGATCATCTTACCAGCACCCCCAACAACAACCTCGCGTTTGGGATGTTCTGCAGCTTCAACAATTGCTTTAGCAACAAGGCTAGGTTGATATATTGGAGGTGTTGGCATTGGCTTAACACCTAACTTAGTGCGTGCTTTATCAAACAAAGGCGTGTTGATGCCAGCAGGCATAATTTCAGTAACACTGATGGGAAGCTTTTGATGCATTAATTCGACTCGCAAAGCTTCTAAAAATCCATTAACACCGTGTTTTGATGCTGCATAAGCAGTTTGCAAAGGCAGACTGCGCTTCGCTTCTACAGAGGTAACATGAATTAAAGCTCCACGTCCTTCGCTTTTAATATGAGGCAATGCTGCCATCGCACCATGTACTTGCCCCATTAAATTAACATCAATAATTTGTTTAAATTCTAAAGGTGTTGTGACCTCAAAAGCAGCGTAGAGTTCTACAGCAGCGTTGTGTACCCACGTATCAAGTCGCCCGTAAACTTCAATCGCTTTGTCTGCGATCGCTTTCACTTCATCAAATATTGTGACATCAGCAACAACGGCTGTTGCGTCACCACCCATATTCTGGATTTCTTCCACCAAAGAATTTAGCCCTAGTTGGCTGCGAGCAGCAACCACCACCTTTGCTCCTCTACTCGCAAATTGAAGAGCTGCAATGCGACCGATCCCGCTTGAAGCCCCGACTATAACAACAACTTGCTGATTTATCGACTTGAGTTGCATTGTTCTTACTCCTTAAACTGAAGACCCTACTACTCAAGTAAATCCGACCAGGCTCAAATCTCATCAGTCGCTAGGTGAATCAATTGCTATCTACTTCTATGACTTTTAACTTTAGAACAAAACACCTTGATTGGCACTCTAAGTGGAGTTCTGGAAAAGAGCAAGGTTGATTTGTAGTTAATTACAACCACTGCTAATAAAGGACGAACTTGTAAGTGTCACTCTACACCAGTCACTGGTTGACGCTCGCTGTTAAGCTGTGAGGACTGTTAGTAGTTCTGTCAACCACTAACTACACCTAAGTTATAGGAAAAAGTATTGCGAGAAAGCAAAATTTACGTCTTAGAACAGAACATTACTAATGACCCAAGGCAGACTTCATCACTAACTGTGGCTGTTATGATTTTTATCAGAGATGGGAAAACAGTGACCAGTTAAACGTAAGACTGATCTAAATCACACTTTATTTGTGGCGTCAATCTACCACTAGAAGCAGTTTTTAAAAGATAATAGATTTGTGAGGAGAAAAACGGAAGTGACTCGTAATAAGAAGGGGGAAAATATATGAAAACCAAGCTTCTCGCTGTTCTTGCGATCGCAACACCCCTGATGTTAGCTAGTTCAGTTAAGGCTGCGAATCCCCAGCACGTGCAAAAGCTATTAGAAACCAGAGAGTGTAGTGGTTGTGATTTATCTAATGCCAATTTAAGTGGCGCTCACTTGATTGGGGCTGATTTGAGAGATGCAAATCTTACTGGAGCTAATTTAACGGATGCAAATCTTGAAGGTGCGGACTTAAGTAGTGCGAACTTGGCAGGTGCCAACCTATCCTCAGCTTTTGCAACAAACGTAAATTTCAAAAAAGCTAATCTTGATAGAGTCAATTTTGCAGAAGCTAAAATTTACGACTCCAATGTCCATGGAGCATCAATGAATGACCTTAACATTACCAATGCTGAGATCTTCAACACGGGAATTGGTATTGGTGGAGATAGTAAAGATATTCCTGATTGGGACTGAAGAAGATCGGCGATCGGGGGCTAGAGAAGAGGAATTTTAAGGGTTAGACTCTGAAACAGGCAGTCATACAGTTTGTAGCTGCGCTTTAGCTCTAAAGCGCAACTACAAAATCAGAATTTAAAATTCCAGAGCAAATTCCTATAAGAATTGTAAATAATTTATGAAAAATTTTAAGTCCTGTAGCTAGGGCTACGCTGCAAAAAAGTCTCATATGGTGGGCTTTTATCCTACCTACGTATATTTCAAAAATCAAACAGGGCTTCTATAGTATTGAAGATACCATCGATTGTCTGTCTTCTGACTTTGGCAAAAAGTATAGTAGATTACTTTTTTCAAGTAGAAAACTAATAAAAATGCTTTAATTGAGGATTAGAGCTTAAGAGGAGTAAGTGAACTGGAGCAATCCAGAGTAAATCGGAGCAATTCGACTTACTGACTCCACCATGACTCAACTTTGAACTAGTTTCAAGGTTACCCGTTTCTGGGTTTCAGTCCGCTTAAGGGTCATGACGCGCGGGAGATTAGCCAGTCTCAAGCGTCGGACAAGGAACATGGCTGCGTCACACAGTGCAACACCGAAATCCATTAACAAGCCTTTAAGCTGTGTCGAGGCAAACAATACCCCGCTCCGGGAGTGCTCAAATGAGCAACAACGTAAATTTGGGGTGCGGTTAAGTCCGATTCACCCCAAATTACTCAAAATAATCCTCATTTTTGGCTACTTAGTTACATGACAACTTAAATATGGGGTAAAATCGGCATTTAGGTTTGTATAAATAAGAGGTGATGCGATTTTAGTACCATTTGTACTTAAAAGAGTACTTATTTTGGTGCTCATGCCGCACGTAGTAACCCTACACTCAGGCTTCTAGTTCGTAGAACAACGGGCTGTTGAACACTGACTTTAGATTACGCACTGGATTATTACTACTACCGCCCTTATTCTCATTCTACCTTGGAGTTGATGAACTACTGATTGAGGGACAATTATGGTTATAGGCGACTAAAACTCTCCTTGTTACCCAAATCAGTTCTGTTGATGCGCTGGTGCATCGCCTACTCAACAGCCTTTTGGTTGTAACTGTCCGGATAAAAGTAAATTAACTTTGAAAACTATGGAAGCGGAAATGCAACAACCAGAAATTGTGGAAACAAAGTCTTCAGAGGCAACAGTGCCAAATATCAACAACCAAACAGGAACCATAACCAAAGTCCAGCCTGCCGTGCAGTCTCAAGAGCAATGGTTAAAATATGGAGAACAAGCTTCTAGCTTTTTGGCATCACTGCCTGAATATCTAGGAGGATTTTTCAATCAATACAAACAACCTCTCATCGTTGTTGGTTTAATCGTAGGAGCAATTGTAACTGTCAAAGTGGTTCTGGCAATCCTAGATGCTCTCAATGATTTTCCTTTGGTAGCGCCAACCTTTGAGTTAATTGGTATTGGTTACTCTGCTTGGTTTGTCTACCGCTATCTACTAAAAGCTTCAACCAGGCAAGAGTTAACTGGTGAAATTTCGTCACTGAAATCACAAGTTGTAGGCAAAGAAAGTTTGGAAGGTTAAAAAATTGTTAGTGGTTAGTGGATAGTGGTTAGAGGTTATTAATTCAACTAACCACTAACAACTAACAACTAACAACCCTTTCTTTAAACTTTACTAGGGTAGCGTCACAACATTTTGAGATTTAATAGGTTGTAACCTCCCTGTTCTTACCAAAGCTTGATGAATCATAACAGCTACCTCAGCACGGGTAGCTTCTTTATTTGGGGCAAGAAACTTTGCATCTGGATAGTTGACCACAATACTATTTTCAGTAGCAGCCGTGACTTTAGCGATCGCATATTGAGGAATATCGCCTACGTCCTCATAAATACTTAAAACCTCCTGTGAGGGGGAAGATTTTTTCAAATTTAACCCGCTTGCAAGAGCAACTAGCACCTGCACTCGAGAAATTTTCTGCTGTGGTTTGAATGTTTTGTCTGGATAACCTTTTAAAAATCCCGCGCCCATAGCTCGATCGATGGCAGGAGCTGCCCAATACTGTTCTGATATATCTTCCAATGAGAGTCCCTTGCTACGTACTTTTGTATTAAAGGCTTGTTGCAACATAGCAGCAAATTCAGCACGGCTGACTGGCTGATTTGGTCTAAAAGAGTAATCGGGAAAGCCTTTGATAATTCCACGGGAAGAGAGTTTATCAATAAAGCGACGCCCCCAAAAGTCATTAGATATGTCCGTGAATGCAATTGGAGGGGGGATGGTTGGTAATTTTTCTGCAGGAGTAACTGCGCGATATTCTTCTATAGCATAGACTTCGGGCGACAATAACAAAGGTGCTTGTGCTTGTGGTGATTCTTTTATATCTGTTTTGCTAACGGTCGGTAACTCATCTTCAGGTATTATTTCCTGAGGTGGTAATGGAGTTTTGGCAGGTTCATTGCCACGTGGAACGAGTTGTTCTGGTGGAATGCTTAAGGTTGGAGACGTAGAGGTTGTTGGTAATGGAAACTGTAGCCCAGTCATATTCCAGCCAGAGTCTCCTCTGCGGGAAAATGACCAGAAGAGAATTGCTCCAATAGTAGCAAAGGCAACTAAAATGCCAATGAGTTCATCAAAGCCAAGAGGATTCGATTGCGATGACTTCGGATCGGGAGACATATTTTGTTATTAGGAAGTTCAATCCCTGATAGGGATTAATATAAAACCTCTTTTGCCTCTAATGCTAGAACTTTGATGATTATTAAGTATTGTATATGGAAATTATAAATTATTTATGAAAATTTTTCAGTCGTGTTGGCCGGACAGCATATGCGGGAGATTTCCCTAACTAATTTATCTGGCTCTACAGGTTTGGAAAGATGCATCTGAAATCCTGAAGCTAGAGCTTGTTTTTGATTGTATTCTCCTGCATAAGCTGTCAGCGCAACTGCTAGCATTTGACCTCCCTTTTCTGATGGCAAAGCCCGGATCTGACGCATCAGCATATAACCATCTACATCTGGCATACCAATATCACAAACCAAAAGATCTGGCACTGATTGTTCTATGACTGTGAGTGCTTCGCTGGCTGATTTTGTAATACAGACTTCGGCTCCAAACTCTTCTAAAATAAAAGCAACTAATTCTCGAATATCAGCTTCATCATCTACTACCAAAATTCGCAATCCTTCAAGCGGAGAGTGGAGAGTGGCGTGTAGGGAGTGGAAATCTTCAGAATCTACAGGTTGGTATTGAGAATCGCTCACAAGTGGCAATTTAACAGTAAATGTGGCCCCCAGCCCCTCTCCTTGACTGTGGGCTGTTACCGAACCACCATGCATTTCTGTCAGGTATCTAACAATGGCTAGCCCTAAGCCCAGTCCACCAAATTTACGGGTTGTACTGCTGTTCTCTTGTCGGAAATACTCAAATACATGGGGTAAAAATTCCGCATTAATCCCCTTGCCATTATCTGTAATCGTGATTTGCGCGTAGCCACTCGACAGAGAAGACCCGTTTAATATTTCTCCCTTGTCTTCTTCTACTCGTTCTAATCGGACTTCTACCCGTCCCCCATTGGGTGTAAATTTAATAGCATTTGAAAGCAAATTCCACAAGATTTGTTGCAGGCGATTTGTATCTCCTGATATTAACCCTACATTAGAATCTAAGAAGGTATGAACTTGGATGGCTTTTGCTTGTGCTGCTAACTGTACTGTTTCGATCGCAGCTTCTATTGTTGTTACTAAATTAACCGGATAGATATTTAAGACTAACTTGCCACGTAAAATGCGAGATACATCTAACAAGTCTTCAATCAGTTGTGCTTGTAACTTAGCATTACGCTCTATTGTTTCCAAGGCACGGTGAGTTGCTACTTGATCGTACTTACCAGTTCTCAGCATTTTTGCCCAACCTAGTATTGGGTTGAGAGGCGATCGCAATTCGTGGGATAGTACTGCTAAAAACTCATCTTTAATTCTGTTAGCCGATTCAGCTTCAGCCCGTGCAGCCCTTTCTCGTTGTAAAAGTTGTCTGTACTCTTGCTCGTCTTTTTTTCGCTGAGAGATGTCTCGAAAATAAATCGCCAGACCTTGCTCAAAAGGATTCGCCCGAACTTCCAACCACATACTATAGGACGGGAAAAATTCCTCAAAATTTACAACCACTTGTTCGATGAGCGATCGCTTATATTCTTTTTCAAATTTCGTCCCTATTGTATCTGGAAACACTTCCCACATTTCCTTTCCAAGCAAATCTTCTGAATTTTTTTGCATCAGCCTTGCTGCTTCGGAATTGACATAAATGTAGCACCACTGAGAATCTACAGCAACCAAGGCATCAGTAATACTCTCAAAAATACTCCCAATATCTACACATACTGTTTCTGTCTCCACATATAACTCATGCTTGCGAGCTACTTTCTTCTGACGCAATTCTGCTAGTTTAGAATGAGTTCGCATGATTTCTGTCATGTTGCTATTACCAGCAAATGTATCTTCAAGGGATTTTGCTTGTTTTTGGTTCACCATCCCTGCTCCTTGTTGGGCAAGTTTTTAGTCAAAAAGTCTGTTTTACTCTCTTTTATTAGATTTAGATTAAATATGCTCTTAATGTTTTTCAATGCTCAATGCCCATCTCCTCATTAGTAACAATATCTCCTAAATTATAGAGAAATTTTTAAATAGTGCTTTATTAAAAAATAGTCAATCTTTACCTTTGAAACTAGTAGTATATTTTATCTGATCGTAGAATTTACTGTTTCTTCAATAAGTCATACGTCGTAAGTAAGATTTTTTGGAAAACTTTATGAGATTTTGATTTCGTACAGCATTAAGTAAAACTTAATGCAAGTCCCACAAACATCATATAACATAAAAAAAATCAAATGTACATTAAAAAATATTTTTAGAAGAAATAGCATTCACTTCCTATCATCTAGAGTACCAGTACAGTAATACCAAAAACCCAGTTCCTTCGAGTTGAGCCTACGACATATCAAGCTTGACCACAGAGAGAAAGAAACCAGCTTTTTAGCCTCCTTTTTGATTATTGTATCGGCGCTCTAGGGCTTGAGAATTGCTAAAATTTGGCACACTCGGTAATCAACAGAAATGAGAAGAAAAAAGCGGTATTTTTTTGAAGTTGAGCAAGTTCAAGAATTTTAGGATGGCTACAACCCATGATTAAATCCCGTACCCATGCCCCTTAAAAAAAATAAAATTATCTGAAACCCTTACCAAATAGTACTTTCTCCCCCTGAGTACATAAGTAATTCTAACAAAGAAATCCTCTTCATAGGGTGAGATAATGAGTGATATAAAAGATTAATTGAGAGTTATGCTAAGCCTTACCTAGTGCCTAAACATAATCATACAAAATGTTAATTCTCATGAATTCATGAATGTATGAATTAGAGCATTAGTTTAATACATATCACATTTGCAAAGTGCTAGTAACTAATAATTTTATGTAATTAATTATTAGTTACTAGCATACTAAAAATGTGGAGATTTTAGAAGGTAGCAATCTCACAGGAGGAGTATGAACACAAACTTTGCAACAATAGACGGGAATGAAGCTGTTGCCCGTGTTGCTTACCGCATCAATGAAGTGATTGCTATCTATCCCATTACTCCCTCCTCTGCAATGGGAGAATGGGCTGATACATGGTCATCTGAAGGACGCCCCAACTTATGGGGTACTGTTCCCAGCGTGATTGAGATGCAAAGCGAAGGTGGTGCGGCGGCGGCTGTTCATGGAGCATTACAAACAGGCTCCCTGACAACGACTTTCACATCATCGCAGGGATTGCTATTGATGATTCCCAACCTTTATAAAATTGCAGGAGAATTAACGAGTGCAGTAATTCACGTTGCTGCTCGTTCTTTAGCAACTCACGCCCTGTCAATTTTTGGCGATCATAGTGATGTCATGGCAGCTCGTGCAACTGGTTTTGCCCTTCTATGCTCGGCGTCAGTACAAGAAAGCCATGACTTTGCTTTAATTGCACAAGCTGCTACCCTTCAGACGCGAGTCCCATTTATGCACTTTTTTGACGGCTTCCGGACTTCGCATGAAATTCAAAAAGTGCAGCTATTGAATGATAACGACTTAAAAGCCCTCATCGATATTGAATCAATCTTTGCCCATCGCTATCGTGCTTTGACTCCTGATCGTCCCGTATTACGGGGAACTGCTCAAAACCCTGATATCTATTTCCAATCCCGCGAAAGTATTAACCCTTATTACAGCGCCTGTCCCGATATTGTCCAACGAGTGATGGATCGATTTGGAGAACTGACGGGACGCTACTATCAAATTTTTGAATACTACGGTGTATCCAATGCCGAACAGATTATCGTCCTCATGGGTTCTGGCTGTGAAACAGTGCATGAGACAGTCGATTATCTTAACGCTCGTGGTGAAAAAGTTGGTGTTGTTAAAGTTAGACTGTATCGTCCTTTTGATGTCAAACGGTTTGTAGAAGTATTACCTACGACTGTGAAAGCGATCGCAGTTCTTGACCGTACAAAAGAACCAGGTAGTGTTGGTGAACCCTTATATTTAGATATAGTGACCGCCCTCCACGAAATGTGGGACGCCAGAGGTAGTGGAAGGATTTCACCCCTACCTAAAGTCATTAGTGGTCGTTACGGTCTTTCTTCCAAAGAATTTACTCCAGCAATGGTGAGGGCAATTTTTGAGAATCTTGCCCAAACTACATCGAAAAACCACTTTACTGTAGGTATTAATGACGATATCAGTCATACCTCCCTCACCCATGACCCCAACTTCTCTATTGAGCCAGACAGTGTAGTTCGAGCAATGTTTTACGGGTTAGGGTCTGATGGGACGGTAGGAGCAAATAAAAACTCAATTAAGATTATTGGTGAGGAGACCGATAACTACGCTCAGGGGTATTTTGTCTACGACTCAAAGAAATCTGGGTCTATCACCGTTTCACATTTACGTTTCGGTTCCCAACCCATTCGTTCAACTTACCTCATTGACAAAGCCAACTTTATTGGTTGCCATCAATGGTTTTTTTTAGAACGTATTGATATTCTAAAAAATGCTGCCCCAGGAGCAATATTTTTGCTTAACAGCCCTCACGATCCTTATACTGTTTGGGAACATCTCCCAGTAAAAATACAAGAGCAAATTATTAGCAAGCAGTTAAAGTTTTACGTTATTAATGCGAACAAGGTAGCTCGTGAAAGTGGCATGGGTGGAAGGATTAACACCATCATGCAAGTCTGTTTCTTTGCACTAGCAGGTGTTTTGCCACAAGAAGAAGCGATCGCCAAAATTAAGCAAGCGATCGAAAAGACTTATGGGAAGAAAGGCGCGGAAGTTGTCCGGACGAACCTAGAGGCTGTGGATCGGACTTTAGAAAACTTGCACAAAGTAGGGACTGGGAGACAAGAGACACAAGAAAATTTTTCCCAATCCAAAATCCAAAATCCAAAATCCAAAATCCCCATTGCTGCTCCCGAATTCGTGCGGGAAGTTTTAGGTAAAATTATGTTATGGCAGGGTGATGAACTGCCTGTAAGCGCCCTTCCTCCTGATGGTACTTATCCCACGGGTACTGCCAAGTGGGAAAAGCGCAATGTTGCACAAGAAATTCCTGTTTGGGACTCCAGCATCTGCGTGCAGTGTAGTAAGTGCGTTATTGTTTGCCCTCATGGAGCGATTCGGAGTAAAATCTACCAAGCAAACGCATTGGATGAAGCTCCAACGAATTTTAAATCTGCCAATGCTAAGGATAAAGATTTTGCCGAACAAAAGTTTACAATTCAAGTCGCTCCAGAAGATTGTACGGGGTGTCAGATTTGTGTAGATATTTGCCCTGCAAAAAATAAATTTCAACCGGAACGCAAGGCAATTAACATGGAGCCACAATTGCCTCTGCGGGAGCAAGAACGGGAAAACTGGCACTTCTTTTTAAGTTTGCCAAATCCTGATCGCCGACAGCTTAAACTCACACAAATTCGCCAACAACAACTACAACAACCGCTATTTGAATTTTCTGGTGCCTGTGCTGGTTGTGGTGAAACACCGTATTTAAAATTGCTAACACAATTGTTTGGAGATCGAGCTGCGATCGCTAACGCTACGGGTTGTTCTTCAATCTACGGTGGGAACTTACCTACAACTCCTTGGACAACAAATAATGAAGGCAGAGGACCCGCTTGGTCGAATAGCTTATTTGAAGATAATGCTGAATTTGGTTTTGGCTTTCGTTTGTCTTTGGATAAGCAGACTGAATTTGCTACCGAACTGCTGAAAAAATTAGCAAATACAAAACGGGAGATCGGCAATGGAGAAGTTGAACCATTAATTCCTAATGATTTGGTTCAATCTCTTTTAACTGCACAGCAAAAGTCAGAAGCAAATATTTATCAACAACGGCAGCAAGTCGAGCGTCTCAAATCTTTGCTACATCAATTAATTAAAACACATCCTTCCATCTCCGATTTCCCTATTGCCGAAGCCAAACAGCTTTTAACACTAGTTGATTACTTAGTAAAGAAAAGTGTTTGGATTGTTGGCGGTGATGGATGGGCATATGATATTGACTTTGGCGGACTCGATCACGTACTTGCTAGTGGTCGCAATGTCAATATCTTGGTCATGGATACGGAAGTCTATTCAAACACGGGCGGACAATCTTCTAAAGCCACTCCAAAGGGTGCAGTTGCTAAGTTTGCCTCTAGTGGTAAGCCTGTGGCTAAAAAAGACTTGGGGCTGATTGCTATGACATATGGAAATGTTTACGTAGCAAGTGTAGCGATTGGCGCGAAAGATGAACACACCCTAAAAGCATTTTTAGAAGCAGAAGCTTATGACGGTCCATCATTGATTATTGCGTACAGCCACTGCATAGCCCACGGGATAGATATGGCAACAGCCATGAATCACCAAAAAGCCTTGGTGGAATCAGGACGTTGGCTGCTTTATCGATACAATCCCGATTTGCAAAAACAGGGTCAAAATCCCTTGCAATTGGATATGCGATCGCCTAAACAGTCGGTGGAAGGGTCGATGTATCAAGAAAATCGTTTCAAAATGCTCACCAAAAACAAACCAGCTCTTGCCAAACGCTTGCTAGAAGAGGCTCAAGCTGAGGTAAATGCACGCTGGCAAATGTACGAGTATTTAGCAGTACGCAAAAATCAGGACTAGATGAAAGCCACTGGTCACTGGTCACTGATTCTTGGTCACCGATTTCTATTAAAGGTAGAGATATATTCTTTTAAATCGCTACTTCTAATTTTCCAATCTTCACCAATCATCCTAGCTCGTAGTCTTCCCTCGAAAATTGCATCATGTAGGGCTTGTAGAGAAAGCCCACAGAGCGCTTGAGCCTGTGAAAGTGTGAGCAGAGGCGACTTAGACTCTGTGGGAACAATAGGCTGTTTTTTGTTTGTTTGTAAAAGCATTTTCATCACCTGCAACAAAAAAATACTACAGTCCTTTCAATGTTCAGTACTAAGCCATTTTATTAGTATAAATAGTACTTTCGTTGGTGGGAGATACTGCCTTTTTTTGCGTGCATAACGATACATCAAGCTTTCATACCAACATGAATCTTTAACAACAAATTTTTGCTGTAAGGATAGACTTCAAGCTGATTGTGAAAGTGTTGATGAAAAAGCAGTACAAAAATTCGTTCCAAAAAAAGAGTACTAGATTATACATAGTATGGATGAAATTTGTTGTTCTCAATCCTTATGACTTAGTAACAGTTGTACCTGGAATTGTGTAGAGCAACCGGAGTTTAAAGCTTTAAGAGCCAAACTTCAAACGACATAGTTACTTGACTTGACGTTTCACTCTGACGTTGAGCCATGCAGACTCTTCACCGATCATCTCTGAATAGGGAGATGTGAGTGAGGAAAAAGGATCGATATTCCCTGATAGCTTGCGATCGCAAGGTTTTTTGCAGGCACTATAGAGCTATGTAACAACGCTCATGAGGTTCTGTCCCATTCCAAGCTAGACCCCCACGGGCGTTTGGGAAGCGTGTGCTTTACACATAGAGTGCCAGAGGTAATTACGCCCATAACAACGTTAGGAACATTTCATACCCCCACTCCCCACTCCCCACTCCCTACGTGCAAGATGTTAATTGGTAGAATTTCCAGAATCTATAATTTTGTTGCGATTATAGCTTGAGCCACGATTAGACGCTAATATTAAAGCTTCAACTGTTGAGTTGACAGGCACAAGAGGAGTAAGTGAACTGGAGTAATCCAGAGTAAATCGCAGTAATTCGACTTACTGACTCCACCATGACTCAACCTTGAACTAGTTTCAAGGTTACCCCAACGGGATAGCCAGTTGCTTGTGCGCGGGAACCCCGCCTCATGCGCGCTGGTCTCACCGTTCTGGGTTTCAGTCGGCTTAAAGGTGAAGACTTAATGAGATTAGCCAGTCTCAAGCGTCGGACAAGGAACATGGCCGCGTCACACAGTGCAACACCGGAATCTATTGACAAGCCTTTAAGCTGTGTCGAGGCAAACAATACCCCTTTAGGGAGCGCTCAAATGAGCGAATTGTGTAGTTTGGGGTGCGGTTAAGTCCGATTCACCCCAAATTACTCAAAATAATCCTCATTTTTGGCTATTTAGTTACATGACTATTTAAATTGTATATAGTTCAACCAGTGAGAGGTTTAAAACTCAAGCTACTACTAGGAATTACAGGTTTTTCAAAACTTACAGTTTTAAAAGGAATTATGGAACTATTCACCATTGACATAATCACATTTCCTTTTGCTATGCGTGGTAACTCTAAGGAAAGTGCCACTTTGTGGGCAAATTCATTCCTCAAGTCTGGCAATTTCAGATCTTGAAGGAGTGTATATTTAATTGTCGGTCATCGATTATTCAGTTGAGCGAGAAAAAAGTGATGGTAGCCACCTAGATATTCTGATAACTTCATCAACTGGGAATAAACAGAGCCTAATTGCTAGCACTGCTTAACTTACTTGGCGTAAGACCTTCGACGCGTCAGAATTGTGTGGTCTTGTGACTTTGCAAGCCTATACCAGCATATGACTATTTGCACTGATATTACAAGCTTCTTTCGTAGTTTCTGTCATAGGAAAACTGACTACAATAAAACCTGCGTAATTAAAAAATTGGCTACATGCAAAAAGACAAAATTGTGGTATAATGCAAAACTTTCGCGAATGGGGAACAAGCGATCGACGGTATTGACTAATACAGGTCGGCAGAAGGCAGAAGGCACAAAAGTTGCTAATATCGGCTTTGGAAGAATTTTTCCTGATCGCTCTACCTGAGTCATGCCGTACTCAGTGTTTAGACGATATGATGCAGGTTATACTTGGCTTATTGTTCAAGCGAACCCTGAAGATAGAAGTATTCTGTAATCAAAGGCTTTTAAAAAAAGTATTTGCAGTAACAATTTACAAAAAAAATAAACAGTGACCAGTGACCAGTGACCAGTGACCAGTGACCAGTGACCAGTGACCAGTGACCAGTGATCGCTAAAATAAAAAATTAGCCCTGAAATACAGTTCGGGCTAATAGGTGATTTAGAACAAGTCAAAATGTCAATTAATCTTTTCTAGCAATGACCCAGATTGCATGAATAAGTCCAAGAATATAAAATCCAAAAATAGTAAGCAGCAAGTTGATCCAAAAATCTTTACCAATGCCCACTTGTAGGAACACTCCAAGAGGCGGTAGAAAAACAGCGCAAAGTATTCTTACTAAATCCATCGCTCCCTCCTGTAAGTATTAAAATGAGCAGGATTTGTATACTCATCAACAATAGCATTTATTTCTAAAACCACCAGGTCGAGCTAGTGCGGTAAACCGTCTTTACTCAATCAGCGATATGGCTAGTGCTTATCGTACATTCCTTTGTGTTTAACATACCCATAGCAAATTAGCCACCACTTATCTTGGCTTTGTAACCAAGCTTAATTAAAAGCTCAAGAATTTTCTGCTTGTGGTCGCCCTGAATTTCAATTTCATTTTCTTTCATAGTGCCACCCGTACCACACTGGGTTTTTAACTGCTTGAGTAAAGCTTGTAAAGTTTCTTGATTTGTTTGAAAGCCAGTAATCACAGTCACAGTTTTCCCTTTACGTCCAGCCCGAGTCGCTTGTACGCGCACATTTTGCTTCTCTGGTGGAAGGTCGGGAGTTGCTCTTTCAAAGGTAGCAGAGTTGCCATTGCCAAACTCTTGATAGACGAAGCGGTTTTCAGGGTTGTTACGATTTGATGAAGACATAAGATTAACTTTAGTAAAGAACCACTAACAGCAATGAGTATTCAGAGAAACTGGATCGGCAGTCTTAGTATAATTATGGTCGTTCCGTAATTCTAGCTTGTTCGTGAGGAGTACGTGAACTGGAGTAATCCAAAGTAAAACGGAGTAATTCGTCTTACTGACTCCGCCATGACTCAACGAGTGAACCAGTTTCAAAGTTACCCGCAAGGGTTTTAGTCCGCTTAAAGGTCAAGACTTAATGAGTAAGCTGTGTCTCAAGCGTCGGACAAGGAACATGGCTGCGTCACACAGTGCAACACCGGAATCCATCTGCCTTGCCTTTAAGCTGTGTCGAGGCAAACAATACCCCTTTTGGGATCGCTCAAATGAGCAATGTAATTTGGGGTTCGGGTTAGTCCGATTCACCCCAAATTACTCACAATAATCCTTCTTTTTGGCTATTTAGTTACATGACTACTTCCCTACCTTCGGGTTCTCAATCATCTACTCAACTGCCTGATGCACTAGGTCGCTTTGGTCGCTTTGGTGGTAAGTATGTTCCTGAAACGTTGATGCCAGCTCTTTCTGAGTTGGAAGCAGCTTATCAGCAGTATCGTAATGACCCAACTTTTCAGACAGAGTTGCAACAGTTGCTGCAAGATTATGTAGGGCGTGCAACACCATTATATTTTGCCGAACGCCTGACCGCACATTACGCAAAACCAGATGGCACTGGACCCCAAATTTATTTAAAGCGTGAGGATTTAAATCATACTGGTGCTCACAAAATTAATAATGCTTTGGGTCAGGCCTTGCTGGCAAAGCGTATGGGCAAACAGAGAATTATTGCTGAAACGGGTGCCGGACAACACGGAGTAGCAACGGCTACTGTGTGCGCTCGTTTTGGGTTACAATGCATTATTTATATGGGCGTTCACGACATGGAACGTCAAGCTTTGAATGTTTTTAGAATGCGATTAATGGGAGCAGAAGTTCGCCCCGTGTCTGCGGGAACTGGTACCTTAAAAGATGCCACTTCTGAAGCAATCCGCGATTGGGTCACAAATGTGGAAACAACCCACTACATTTTGGGTTCAGTTGCAGGACCTCATCCATACCCCATGATTGTACGTGATTTTCATAAGGTGATTGGACAAGAAACTCGCGCTCAAGCACTAGAAAAATGGGGTGGTTTGCCCGATATTGCGATCGCTTGTGTAGGAGGTGGTTCTAATGCAATGGGACTCTTCCACGAGTTTGTAGATGAGCCATCCGTGCGGTTAATTGGTGTAGAAGCCGCTGGAGAAGGAGTTAACACTGACAAACACGCAGCAACCTTGACAAAGGGACGAATTGGTGTATTGCACGGGGCTATGAGCTACCTTTTACAAAGTGACGACGGGCAAGTTGTTGAGGCTCATTCGATTAGTGCTGGATTAGATTATCCGGGTGTAGGTCCGGAACACAGCTACTTGAAGGATTTAGGGCGTGCTGAATATTACAGCGTGACTGACGAAGAAGCTTTGGCCGCTTTCCAAAGACTTTCGCGCTTGGAAGGAATTATTCCCGCTTTAGAAACGGCCCATGCTTTTGCTTATTTAGAAACCCTATGTCCCCAGCTTAGGGGTAGCCCCAAGATAGTGATTAACTCTTCGGGACGCGGTGATAAGGATGTACAAGCAGTGGCTAAGTACTTCAATCCTGCATAAAGAGCATCGGTATAGAAATATTCTGTAGAGACTAGCATGGCTAGTCTTTACCAAATCAGCAGCAGTAATTTGTGGCGATGTACAAAACCTTATCAAACTTATCCATAAGAGAATAAATAGGTAGGTTAACTCTAACGCTAGTTTTTAGATTGATATTAGGGTACTTAGGTACTATAAGGTCTTCCCAATCCTCTTAAAAGATGGTGTTTGCTGTCTTCTTGCCCTATAACAGACAGTTAGTCTGTGCCTCTTTTTGACCAGTATTAGCCTGGTGACCGAACCTGTACGTCTCGACCCTAATCAATCCTCTGGTTTTTCAGGGTAGGGATGGTGCAAGCATCGATACTTAATATATTCAATTTTAACACACAATTAAACAACTTTAGTAATATTTGGAGAATTTTGAACAAAAAAGCTGCTACTTAGTAATAGCCGATCGCACTATCAAATCCATTAAAAATATTTTTTGTCAATAATTGACGGATAAGATTTTAGATATATTTATCTTGGAAGTTAGCTTGAATTATATTAAGCTGCTCTTGACGAAGTTTTTTGAATATGTAAATATTTCCTAACTTGCCGATTACCCGAAACCATACGGGTATCGCAAGAAACAAAAATCAAGGGTTGTGTCTCTTAAACTTATACGTTATTTAACACTCCATGTTCCGACAAACTGCTTTTGGCATTGCTTTAAGTACGCTTGTCCTTGCCAGTGGATTACCAACGAGTTTATTTGCGGGTTACTCTTCTAAACAAAAAGCAACCCAAAATAAGTCGGTATCAATTCCATTACGCCAGGTTAAATCATTCTCTACCTTTAAAACGACTGATTTGGAAAAATCGGTTTTTGACCAAATTAATCGGTATCGGGTTTCTAAGGGTTTGCGAAAGCTGACTTTAAATTCAAGAATTATTCGACAAGCTAGGATTCACAGTCAAAATATGGCTAGACACAAAGCCCCATTTAGTCACCAAGGGTTTAAAAGAAGAGTTGATGCTATTCCCCTTCGCTACAGAAGCGCATCAGAAAATCTCGCTTTTAACCAAGGATATAGCGATCCGGTCAAAGAAGCTGTGACGAGTTGGCTTAAAAGCCCCGCACATCTGAAGAACATTAAGGGACATTACAATTTGACTGGCATTGGTGTCGCTACTAACAGTGATGGTGAAGTATATCTGACACAGATTTTTGTTCGGCAGTAGGTAAATTGTTGGTGGTTAGTTGTTAGTTGTTAATTAAAAAAAGACATACTAACTACTAACATATATATAATCATTTTACCTAACTGCTCTGATTCATGGAAGATTTTCAGGTTTGCGATCGCGACCTTACTGAGGTTACTTTATCCCATTATCTACAAAATGATGAAATTGCTGTAGATACTGAAACCATGGGGCTACTTCCACAACGCGATCGCTTGTGTCTTGTCCAATTATGCAACAAAGAGGGCAAAGTCACTGCAATCCGTATTGCCAAAGGACAAACGGAGGCTCCGAACTTAAAACAATTGTTGGAAGCGACAAATGTCGTTAAAATATTCCACTTTGCACGTTTCGATCTTGCGGCGATACGTTACAACTTAGGCATTTATATTCAACCTATTTTTTGTACCAAGATAGCCAGTAAGTTAGCACGTACTTATACTCAACGCCACGGTCTGAAGGACTTGGTGCAAGAGTTGGAACAAGTGGAATTAGATAAAAGCGCTCAAAGTTCTGATTGGGGAAATGCTGCCAATTTATCACAAGCGCAACTGAGTTATGCTGCCAATGATGTACGTTACTTGATTAGTGCGCGACAAAAGCTAGTTAATATGCTCAAACGTGAAGAGCGTTATGAAGTCGCTCTAGAGTGTTTTGAGTGTTTGCCCACTATAGTTTCCTTAGATTTATTGCAATTTAAGGATGTGTTTGAACACTGAATACAGTGACCAGCGACCAGTAATCAGTGACCATTCAATACCATAATTATTTCTGTATAGTTAAGTGACTTCTGAAAATGACTGGTGACTAATAACCAATGACCAAGTGTATAGTATAAATACCCAAAGTTTACCTAAAACAAAACCAACATCCTTCAGGTATGTATCTTCTAGCAAACCCATAAGGAACACTGGTCACTGGTCACTGGTCACTGGTCATCGGTCACTGGTCAGCGGTCACTTTTATGACTAACCTTTTTGCTGGGTTTCTGCGTGATTTTTCAAACGAGCTACAACGTTGTAGTCATCTGCACCAGCAGGAGTTCTTGATTCGATAATTCCTTCAGTAGGACCACCAACTGCTTTCCATGCAGCCAAACCGCCTTTGAGTTCAGATACATGTACAAAGCCAGCACTTCTCAATTGTTGTGCCGCTTGAGCAGTTTGTTCGTCGTTTTCACCGTAAACGTAAATATCACGAGTTTTCGCTATGGAGCCTGCACGATCTACCAATTCATCTTGTGGAAAGGGCATTGCACCCATAATGTGTCCTTGATTGAAGGCATTGCGGTCGCGCACATCTAAAATTGTAAAAGCAGGTTCGCCCCATTCCAAGCGAGACTTAACAACGTGAACATCAGACTGTGAGTCGATAGGAGGCTGTTGTGGAATGATGTTGTCTACTAGTTTGTTAGTCATGAGTATCCTCTGTAACGTCTTGAACTACCTTGCAAAAGACTTTAGGCGTAAATTGACAAAAGAAATTGCAAAGAATTTTAGGCACTGCAAGAAATGTATCCAATAAAATGGATTGAATTGCTCTTTCTTGAGAATGAAGATTCTAAATTTATGCCTAATGGTAGACAGCGACCAGTGACCAGTGACCAGTGACCAGTGACCAGTGACCAGTTAATCTTCATACTTAAAAGTAGAGGTTGGAATAATGAAGGATGCTAACCGCCGTAAGTTTTTGCTGGGAACGCTTTCAGGATTTTTTGGCGGTGTAATAGGAATCTTGAATCGGGGAAGGCAGACAGTGGCTGCGCCTGCAAAGTCCTCACCAGAAACACCAAATTTATTTAGACAAGTTATTACATTTGCCAATGGTATTTCGCTAGAACTAGTCACACATAATGATGAATTTCTTGGCATCGGTCAAATCAAGGCTGGAAACAACCTATTGCGTAGTGGACGAAGACCAATGTTTGTTGAAATTTGTAATCCTAGCGCAGTGACTCTTTGCAATTACACGATCGCACAACAGAATATTACAAGTATTTTAGTTCAGCTGAAATTGTCCATGCATTACCGTGAAGGTGGTCTAATGGAGTGGATGCTCCATACTGTTCGGAACCGTTACAACACATCCGATTGGACTGCTGAACCTCAAAAAGCTACTGATACTGTTTTATGGTTGGAAATTCGTCCGGTCACGCGTAGTATTGGCGATCGCAAATACGTAGGCTTAAGTTATCAATATCGCTATCAAAGCCAAAGCATTCCTATTTATAAAATACTCGATCGCGGTACTTGGGAACTAGATGGTCGTGCAGTGGGTAATGAGTTTTGGATGCGTAACTCTTTTGCACCTTCTATTGCGCCGATTAATTCAGTAGAGGAATTTTACTCGACCGAATGGTATCTACCGTCTGCTAAAAATCCCAACGTCTTTCAATTTATACCACTGCAAACAGCTTTACAAGGCTTTACCTTTACATCAGGACGATCCGATACATTAGTAACTTGGGCAACAAAAGTCAGTCATATCCGTTCGTTGTTTGAAAAACCGCACGGTGTGGATGAAATTATTCACTGGCACCAACACTGCGCTGATTTGGGTCAAGAATTGGTTACCTCACCGATGGAGGTACTATGGGCACCCGGTGAACTAGACCGTGTTGGACAAACTAATGCTTATGAAGCAGTACGAGAATTAGTACACGAAACGCTACACACTGACATAGGTATGCGTCGCGAACGAATAACGACCTATGGGCTGATTGAACAATGGGATAATGCGAATTTCAAACAATATACCGAAGTGGCATTGCCAAAACTGCTAGAATCTGGTGTAAAAATGGTTGCATTGGCAAACCATTTCCAAAATAATATGAATACCTTTGGGGTCGGTAATATGGCATGCACTATTGACCTGAAGGTTGCAGATTCAGTTGGTGAAGAAAATTTGCGGAATTTTTGTCATAAAACAAAAGCTGGTGGTGCCATAGTTCAGATGTGGGGCAATACAGCTTTATCAACTTTTGGTCTCAAGCAATGGGAGCGCAATGGTGCAAAAAATCGCCTTGACTATTTACCGAAAGAAGGATCGATAATGGAAGCGATAGAGCGATCGCAAGACCCTTTTGTTCGTAACCCTTCCAATGCTATTGAAGCCGATCACTACACGCCTGTTTTCGCCGTACTCAATTTACGAGATCCAGTTATACGCGAATACTGGCTTAAGCGTTGGAAGCAGGCACATGATGAAATAGGGCTTGAAGCTATTTTCTTAGATAGTTCAACCAATCTCTCTAGTGATAAATTCCACTTTATCCAACTTGCAGATACTAGTTTGAGAAATGCTACAAGTAATGCTCAACAATTATTTACTTATCGCCCAGCAAAAAATTCACCCTCAACAATTCTGTCACAGTACCATGCCCACTTAAAATTGATGACGGAAATGCAAACAATTGGCTACCGCTACTGTGGAGAAGACATCGGCGTATTCGGAGTCCATCGCACTGGTCCTAGTCTTCTAGCTAAGCTGAATTATTTGCCATTGTGGATGGATTGTCTGACTGATTTCGATACGCTAACTTTACAGAAAGCAGGAGTCGATCCCAATGACATATTTTTCCGTGGTTTGGCTTACCGGATGATGTGGTACGTATTTTGGGATATCAAGACCGAGCAAATCAGCTTTAATTACGGCAGCGTGCGTGGTGATTTCGATAAACCGAACACTTGGCATATTTCACTATTTAAGGTATTTAACAAAGTTAACGACTTGATGATTAACCGCGAGATTTTACCTAATGAACAGGGTGTTGTGTACCGTACTGCTCGTCAGCAAGTTCTTTGGGCTTTCCACAATTTTAATTTCAAGCTTCCTGGTAGTTCAGTAGTGCGTGATGAAACTACGGGTAAAAGTTGGCAAACTCATCGCCTACAGGCTATTAAACACCATGTTTATTATGTAACAACCATAGAGCGATGATGGTTTCATATTGATTTAACTGTAACTGCTAAGTGCAAACCAAGTGCATCTAATAAAGCGTTGAAACAGTAAAATTCAACTTCTTCTTTTTCCAATAAAGTCCGCTCTAGTTTCTCATAACATTCCTGAGCTTGTTCTGACAGTCTATGAATTCCACCTTGTGCTTCAATAACATTTTTTAGAGCTTTTCTTAACATTTTTGGATCGCCTTCTTCCAAAACAACTTCAATATAAGATGCAGCTTCTAATGAATTTTTAAGGTCTTCAATTAGTTTTTTATGATAGCTTGTACTTCTAGGCATCATTCCTACTCCTATAGTTTTTCCAGTATTTTTGAGCTTTTTCAATATCTTTTACCTGGGTACTTTTATCACCACCACATAAGAGGATAATAATTGTTGTTTCTTCCTGCCCAAAATATATTCGATACCCAGAAGCATAATCTATTCTCAGTTCAAAAACTCCTTCACCTACGGGTTTACAATCTCCTAAGTTTCCTTCTTCAACTCGGTCAAGCCTTGCTCTAATTTTAGCTTTTGCTCTTCTGTCTCGTAAAGCATCTAACCAGTTATCAAATAGATTTCTCCCATCTTCTGTAAGGTAAGTCCTAATCTCCCTTGGCTGTACTTCCATACTTGACTAAGTCTTTGAATATAATTCGTAAACTTTTGGTTTTTAATACACGTCGCAGAAATGAAGAAGCTTGAAGAGCAATCTTTGGAAGCCCCGACTAGACCGCAAGATTAGTCGGGGAGAATATTAATTTTTATTAACTAAGCAGCCAGAACAAAATCAACTTCGTCGGTTCCGCCAGTCTCTGATTGCCCCGATGTCAGTTGCTGACCATTGACTTCAACTGCAAAAGGTGTACCATCCAGATTAAGGTTGTAGTCTGTCTTGTCATTGGTATACCCAACACTGGCAATCATTTTACGATTTTGGTCTACGTAAGCAAAAGCCAGCATCTGATTTTTGTTTTGGTTGTTGTCACGCGCCCAAATCACCATGTATTGTTTGCCCTGATAATCAAATATCTTTGGCGGGCGAGTGGGAACATAACGACCAGGGTCGCCGAAGCTTTTATCCAGAAAATCTTGAACCGAACTTGGTTCTACTGTTGCAAAAGCAACTTCTTCTGGAGAGGTTGGTTCAGCATCAGTTTCATCACCACCTCGCGTACCAACAACTTCTTCTTGTCCGCGATTTTTAAAATAATCAACTGCTGCTTTGGTTCCAATGGCACCAACTGCTGCAACACCTGCACCAATCAGTACGTTACGAAGGAGGTTACTTCTGTTACTCATCGTTGCCCCTTTTGGCTAGAAGACACCGTGGACAATCGTATCATTACTGGTTCTCGTTGCTATGATTTTGATTTTAGATTTTGGATTTTGGATTGAGAAAGCTTTGCTTGGACTAAATATCACGCTACGGTCTGTCGCATTCTTTTATAAACTTAGTATTAGTCCCTTTGTTCTTAAGCTTTTAGTCGCTCACTAACGAGAAACGCTGCAAGTTCTATTGCTGCTTTCATACTTGTAGCATCAGCTATGCCTTTACCTGCAATATCAAATGCAGTACCGTGATCGGGGGATGTCCGAATGAAAGGCAAACCAATGGATGTATTGACGGCTCGATCGAATGCCATGAGTTTTACTGGAATTAAACCTTGATCGTGGTACAAAGCAAGGTAAGCATCAGCAGGATTTTGGATTGTGCTATTTCCGTACCAGGCTTGACCGGGTTTGACCCACATTGTATCTGGTGGAATCGGACCGTCTATTTGTAAATTTGGGCGATTTTTACGCTCTTGTTCTATCCAAGGTATTAACCATTCTTGTTCTTCCCGTCCTAATTGTCCCTGTTCGCCACTGTGAGGGTTTAAACCTGCGATCGCAATTCTCGCTTTTTTTAACCCAAAGTCTTTTTCCAAACACTCTACCAACAAGTCCAGTTTTTCTGTCATGAGTTGTGGTGTCAGCACCTGAGGGACTTGACTGAGGGGGATATGTGTTGTTACTAGCAATGTGCGAAGTAACCAGCTTGTATGAGGCGATCGCGCTACGAATAACATACCCACACGTTTTGCACCTGACTTTTCTGCCAAAAGTTCTGTTTGACCTGGGTAATTGTATCCTGCTGCTTTCCATGCTGATTTTGCTATTGGACCTGTCACGATCGCATCAAATTGACCTGCAAGTGTATAATTAATAGCTGCCTCCATGTAAGCAAAACTTGCCGAGCCACTCGCTGCATTACCCTGACCGATAACGATATTATCTTGAAAAGGCAAAGCTGCTGCTACATCAAGAACGGAAAGTTTTTCTGGATTTACCAATGGTTCTGAATTAGCCGTTTTGTTAAAAATAGTATAAAATTTTACTATTAATTCTTGACTACCAACCACCGTGACATCGCAATTTTCCCTGACAGCTGGGTCTGCTAAAGCTTTTAGAATAACTTCCGGACCGATTCCGGCTGGATCTCCTAATGTTACTGCCAAACGTAATTTACGCATAATGTAGGGGAGTAGGGAGTGGGGGGTGGGGAGTGGGGAGTGGGGGCTGTTTCTTACCCATTCCCTATTCCCTATTCCTCATTCCCCTTCACAATTATTAACCTAAGTCTAATACTACAGGAGTGCTTTCAAGCATCTGGTAGACTTAACTTAATGAAATACTTTGCAAAGGAGATTTGAGATTATGGGCGGCGAAATGTTTAATGCAGCTCTACTGTCTTTCGGTTTGATCTTTGTAGGCTGGGCTTTAGGTACATTGTTGCTAAAAATCCAAGGGGCAGAAGAAGAGTAACCGCCTCAAAAGTATAAAGTATTAAGGATGAAACGCAGCTTCGTTGTTTAAAGTACTGACTTTTTATCCTTAATGCTTTCTTGTGTAAATTTTTGTAGACATGAGTTATTCTGATAATATTCTATAATAATTTTTGTTACAAACTCTCATGACATTATTAATAGTTGGTGCCACTGGCACCTTGGGAAGGCAAGTTGCTCGTCGTGCGATCGACGAGGGTTATAAAGTCCGTTGTCTTGTCCGGAGTGCTAAGAAAGCCGCATTTCTTAAAGAGTGGGGAGCAGAGCTAGTACCTGGTTCCCTGTCTTACCCTGAAACGCTGAAACCAGCACTTGAGGGTGTAACCGCAGTGATTGATGCGTCTACATCTCGTCCTACAGATTCGCTCAGTATCAAACAGGTAGATTGGGAAGGTAAAGTCTCTCTAATCCAAGCTTCCCGCGCTGCTGGTGTAGAGCGTTTTATCTTTTTCTCCATACTAAATGCTGACAAGTACCCAGAAGTGCCATTAATGGAAATTAAGCGGTGTACGGAACTGTTTTTGGCTGAGTCCGGTTTGAACTACACCATATTGCGCCTTGCTGGTTTTATGCAAGGCTTAATCGGTCAGTATGGAATCCCTGTCTTGGAAGGACAACCTGTTTGGGTGACAGGTGAATCTTCTCCCATTGCCTACATGGATACTCAGGATATTGCCAAATTTGCTGTTCGAGCTTTGAAAGTGCCAGAAACAGAGAAAAAAGCTTTTCCTGTCGTCGGAACTCGTGCTTGGAGTGCAGAGGAAATTATCAGTCTTTGCGAACGTCTAGCTGGAAAAGAAGCTAGGATAACGAGGATGCCAATTAACTTACTCCGCGCCATGCGCCGTGCATTGCGGTTCTTCCAGTGGGGATGGAATGTAGCAGATCGACTAGCTTTTACAGAGGTTTTGGCAAGCGGTAAGCCGTTGACTGCGCCTATGGATGAAGTTTACACAATCTTTGGATTAGATCGAAACGAAATCACAACTTTAGAAACTTACTTACAAGAGTACTTCAGCCGTATAATGAAAAAACTTAAAGAATTAGATTACGAACAAACCAACACTAAAAAACAAAAACCCAAAAAATCACCCTTTAAAAAAGTTAACAGTCAGTAGTCCTCGTTCAATCGTGTAACTACGATTGACTGACGGCAAAGGACAAATGACATAAGGACAAAATAGTCCAAAATGTGTAACGATGATTGAAAGAAAGCGAGTCGCTAAGAATTGGATGTTTGAGTGTGCCCAAAGCAGGCATTATATACAATGATGTTAAACCGGTAGCGGTTCGAATCGCTGTCGAATTAAAAGAAAAGTTCACCACTGCAGGCTGGGATGTTTGCATCACACGTGGTGTCGGTGGGATATTGGGCTATTCAACCCCTGAAAGCCCCGTATGTCACACCCCGATTGAAGGTCTAACACCTCCTGGCTTTGACTCAGAAATGAGATTTGCCGTGGTGTTGGGTGGTGATGGTACAGTTCTAGCAGCGTCCCGTCTCGTGGCTCCTTGTGGTATTCCGATACTAACGGTAAACACGGGTCACATGGGGTTTTTGACAGAGGCTTACCTCAACCAGCTACCCCAAGCGATAGAGCAACTTTTGGCGGGTCAATATGAAGTTGAAGAGAGAGCAATGCTCAGCGTCAAAGTGTTTCGCGGAGATGCTACTCTCTGGGAAGCTCTGTGTTTAAATGAAATGGTGTTACATAGAGAACCATTGACCTCTATGTGCCATTTTGAAATCGCCATAGGTCGTCACGCACCAGTTGACATAGCAGCTGATGGTGTGATTATATCTACACCAACTGGTTCTACAGCATATTCTTTAAGTGCTGGTGGTCCTGTAGTAGCTCCTGGTGTACCAGTATTACAACTTGTACCCATTTGTCCCCATTCTCTAGCCTCTAGATCGCTGGTTTTTCCAGATAGCGACCCTGTTAATATCTACCCAGTCAATACTCCTCGGTTGGTTATGGTGGTAGATGGGAATGGTGGATGCTATGTTCTTCCAGAGGATAGGGTGTATTTGGAGCGATCGCAATACAGCGCCCGATTTATCCGCTTGCAGTCCCCAGAATTTTTTAGAATTTTGCGAGAAAAATTAGGTTGGGGTTTACCACACATAGCAAAACCTACGTCTGTAGAATTGCCGTAATGGTCACTGGTCACGGCCTATGGGTAAAATTTTAAATTAGTCGTTAAGTTTACTGACGATCTTGATTTATATAGCTGATACTTGTACGTGTTACAACAGGGTAGAAAGCTTGTTAAATCAGGATTTTTTATTTTTAAGAAACAATTGCACCTCTCACTGAATCTAAAATATAAAGTATAGAATCTATATGACAGTTGCTCATAACCCTTGTGTTTTAGTTATTGAAAGCGACGAAAGCCTCGCCAATCAGCTTGCTTTTGATTTAAAAGAAGCAGGTTATGAGCCGCTTGTGGCTCATGATGGGATAAGTGGTATACAACATAGTCGGGAACGTCAACCTGCTTTGATTGTGATTGACAGAATGCTAGCAGGAGAGTCTGGGTTGTCATTATGTAAAAGTTTTAGAAGTACTGGAGCTCGATCGCCTGTGTTAGTATTGATGGCGCGGGATACTGTTGACGACCGTGTAGCATGTTTGGAAGCAGGCGCAGATGACTATTTTCTCAAGCCATACAGATCGGAAGATTTTTTGAACTTAGTGCGCTTGTACTTAAAACCAGATATCGATACAACCGAGCAATTGCGTTTTGGAGATTTAGTTTTAGATATAGCAACTCGTCGTGTCGTGCTAAACAGCAAAGCAATTGACTTGACGATGAAGGAATTTGAACTTCTTAAGTATATGATGGAACATCCTCGTGAAGTATTAACTCGCGAACAAATTTTAGAAAACGTTTGGGGTTACGACTTTATGGGCGAATCAAATGTTATTGAAGTTTATATTCGCTACTTACGGTTGAAAATAGAAGATGAAGGTCAAAAGCGACTTATTCAAACCGTGAGGGGCGTAGGTTACGTGTTGAGAGAATCGTAGAAACAGTGACCAGTGACCACTAACAACTAACAACTAACAACTAAAAAAAGCTGTTATGATAAATTGGTTATGCGTGCTATCAATAGTTTTGAGTGTATTGCTGATGAGTTGTTCGACTCAGACATCAGCAGTTTCTCCTACAGCTACTCCTAGTTCTCAAACTCAAGCACCAATGAATCAGGAGAAAGTACCACTTACAACCAATGCAGGTCAACAGTTACCAATTTCAGCTGTTGCAATTGTTCCTGATGGTGCAAAGATTCATTTGGAAGTAGCACAGACACCCCAAGAGCAGGCAATGGGATTGATGTTTCGACCTGCTTTACCTGACGATCGCGGAATGCTCTTTCAATTTCCGTCAGCTTTTCAAGCTAGTTTTTGGATGAAGAATGTACCTGTTCCTCTCGATATGGTCTTTATACTTGATGGTGTTGTAAAATACGTTGCTGTTTCTGTTCCTCCCTGTAACACCATTCCTTGTCCTACCTACGGTCCTGAAACACCAGTTAACCAAGTTATTGAACTACGTTCTGGGCGAGCATCAGAACTTGGTTTGAAAGAAGGATCTCGTGTCAAAATTGACTTTCTTAAGTCCGGTGCTTCGATGAAATGATTTTTTTGCTCGGGGATTTCCAAACAAGGATTTTGTAGAGGCGCAAGGCAATGCGTCCCCAGTACTGCAAGGGATTACGATAATTGAGGTGTCAGAACTCCGCTTTTGCACTTATTGACTGGGGTTCTAATTTCCTCTTATCCGAGTAGTATTAGAATTTCTCTGTGAAGCATTTGTAAAAAAACTATTACGTATATGTAAAGAAAATTTTTATAGGACTAGTATTTGATACAATACTTTTCAGTAAGCGATGCTGTCCTTAAATTCAGATGACGGGTTTGGCTCGCCAAGTAGCGATGAAACGGAGTAATCCGTAATAAATCGAAGAAATTCGGTTTACTGGCTACACCATGACTTAGTACATAATTTTACAAGTTCGTAGAATCACTCCAATTTTCAGTTATTTGGAATTAATACTATAAAAGATATTTCTTTTGACGTAAGTGTAAAGTGTAGTCACTAAGGGAGTATTATCTAAGGAATCTTTCTTAGTGCAGTTGTAGCGAACTGGGGTACTGAGGTAGAAAGGATAAAGCTAAATTGAACAAGAATTTGTGCTATTTAAAACTCAAAAGCTAATGGCACAAAAGTTTGAGTCAATATAAGCCGCCTTTTTCAAGAACATCAGAAAACCGATACAAGTGTTTATCGATGCGTATTTAGCATTTAAGAACACATCGGTGTCGGAAAAATTTTTACTTGATATACTTAAGTACACTTCAATTGCAAATTTTAGGGGGTCAATAAGGGTGTCACCATCAACATATTCTAGGTTTATTCATTTTCTGCAGGAAGATTTAGCAATCTCAACAGCCTGCATGGCAGTTGCTCTTCGTCATCGAGAGCAAGATCCGGGTCCTTTACCCATGATTCTTTGGCAGTATGGCTTAATTACCATCGACCAGTTAGAACAAATATATGACTGGTTAGAAACAGCATAGTGATGATGAGGTCGTTGAGGATAATCTACTATGCGGGATTTGCCCTGCCTTTTACAAAGGCTGATTCATAATGTGATAAATTGCGGACTTTATCACTTTGTCAAACAGAATAAATCTGAGAAGCGGGCGAATGATTCAGCCCGCTTTCTCGTTTAGTTGGTAGTTAGTCGTGGGTAGTTGGTAGTTAGTAGATTATTAAAAAACAAAAAATAATTACAAATTTCTTTAGTTAACAAAGATGCGTAAGTAGTATACAGCGGTAAAAACTATTATATGAAGAAATGTAAGAAATCGTCAAATTTTAACAAATGACAAGCTACAGCCATTTTCAGGTAAATAGACCACAATCGTAGGGGTGCAAGGCATTGCGCCCCTTACAAACGGCGTGGTTCATTTAGATGAAAACTGCTGTAAATATACGATACAATATGCAAAATTTATTTATAAAGAAAAATAAATTGATTTTATTTATTAATAATCGCTCACTGGTCACTGGTCACTGGTCACTGGTCACTGTTAATATTTACAAATTCGCAAATTGCAATCAATAAGAAAAATCAATTGCGAATTGCGAATTGTTTTAGTGAAGGCGAAGTTAATCGCCCTGTAAGAACCATTTATGGAAGTTTTTCATCAATCAGGGGTAACAACTTGTTCGGTTTTAAGATGATTGAGCGACCAACGATGATCTACTTCCATAAAGGACGATTGACAAGCTTCTTCTAATTGCTTTTGTTGTGCAACGGCTTTTCTGAGACTAATAATAAGCTGGTTCACCTGATTCCTTAGGGTTGGGTTGCTGCTGACTGCTGTGAGAGTTTGCCTTTCTAGCAGTTGCAGTATAAGTTCGTAGTGGACAGGTGAAGGCAGAGGAATTTGCTCCATGTAGTTAATTTTTGATTGCAATTTTTGGATAAGTCTACTGAAGTAGAAAGTATAAAGTGTAAAGGATGAAGGAATAGGGAGGCATAAACCTTTCTTACTGTATCCTTTATTCTTTATCCTTTTGGTGATTTGCCATTAAATAAATTGTTACATAAGCCAAAATGATTTGGTTAAAGCCCTAATTTGGCAGGCGATGAAGATTTAGCGAAGAGATTGGTAATGGCTTCCCCTGGATCTGGATGTTTTACGAGAGACTCTCCAATCAGGACACCAGAGACTCCTGCACATTCTACTATTGCTAAATCTTCTGGGGTGTGGAATCCTGACTCACTCACAACTAGAATATTACGCTCTTGTAATAAGTTGCTCCTTGCGGCTATAAGTTCGCAGGTGGTTTGCAAATTAACGGAGAAATCTTCTAAATTGCGATTGTTAATACCTACTAAGGTCACACCATCAAGAGCTAAGACGCGATCGAGTTCTGCTAGAGTATGAACTTCAATCAAAGCTGCCATTTTTAGGGTTTTGGCAATTTTGATGAAGTATTGTAAATCGCGATCGCTCAGTATTGCTGCAATCAACAAGACTGCATCTGCACCCGCAACACGCGCTCTGTACATTTGGTAAGGGTATATAATAAACTCCTTGCACAGCAACGGTATATTTACTTTAGCACGAACCTTGATTAAGTTCTCAAAGCTACCAGAGAAAAACTTTTCATCAGTCAGTACCGAAATACAGATCGCACCGCTTTGTTGATACTTTAGAGCAATTTCCACTGGATCAAAATTCTCCCTTAAAACCCCTTTACTGGGAGAAGCTTTTTTTACCTCAGCAATCAGTGCTGGCTGTGTTTTTGCTTGACGCAGTGCAGCGATAAAATCACGAGTTGGAGGCGCATCCAGTACTTGACGCTGTAACTCTTGTAGCGGTAGCCTTTCCCGCATTAAATCAACTTCTTCTTCTTTATGCCAAACAATTTCCTCTAGGATATTGTTTGGCTGAGCATCAGGCACAGCAACCTGATACCGCATTATGGAAACAGCCACAGATGGATTAGGACGACGGCGACGGATTTGCATAATTGGTCATTGGTCATTGGTCATTGGTCATTGGTCATTGGTCATTGGTCATTTATCCCGTACAAAGGACAAAGGACAAATGACCAATGACAAATTAAGCTACTGCTCGTTTGTATGCTTCGTCTAACACTTCAGAAAGTGTTGGGTGGGCGTGAACCAGATAAGCAAGGGTGTGGACGGATTGACGGTTGGCGATCGCTGCTGAGGCTTCATGGATAATATCCGAAGCGTGCATTCCAAAAATATGGACGCCTAAAACCTCGCCCGTGTCTTTGCGATAGATCACCTTTGCCATACCGTCTGCTTCACCTTCAGCTAGGGCTTTGGAATTGCCTTTGAAGTAACTCTTGGTTGTTCCTACTGCCCATCCTTCTGCGCTACCCTTTTCTTTAGCAGCCGTTTCAGTCATGCCAACGTAACTAATTTCTGGGTGAGTAAACGCTGCGGCGGGAATGCTGGGATAGTCTATTTCTTTATGACGCCCGCAAATATTTTCTACAGCTACAATCCCTTGAGCCGAAGCAGCATGGGCAAGCATCATCTTACCAGTAGCGTCCCCGATAGCCCACAAATTTGGTACTGGTTCACCAGTAGATAGCACAGCCATATTATTGTTAACTGGAATATAATTCCGGCGGTCAAGTTCCACGCCTACAGATTCTAAACCCAAGTTTTGCGTAGCTGGAATGCGTCCGGTTGCTACCAAGCAAGCATCGACTTCCAATACACCCACATCTTCTTTGGTTTTGAAATTAGCTAACTCAATAATGACAGGTGAACCGGGAATCACTTTTTTGGCGTATATTCCTACATAGGTTTCAATGTCGCGATTCGTAATGAGAACCCGTTCCGCAAGTTTGGCAATATCGCGGTCAAATCCCGGCATAAGTTGGTCTAAAGCTTCTACCATGGTGATTTCACTGCCCAATGCCGAGTAAACATCAGAAAATTCCAATCCGATGTAACCACTGCCAATAATTGCTACCCAGTCTGGTAATGATTCTAGTTTTACCGCTTGGTCGCTTGTGAAAACAGTTTTGCCATCTACTTGAATACCGGGAGGAACAAAGGGTACAGAGCCGGAGGAAAGAATAATATCTTTTGCCGTAATAGTTTTTTCACCGCTATCTGTTGTGACAGTGACTTTTTGTGTCCCTGCGACTTTACCCCACCCACGAATAATATCGACACTCAGGCGCTTCAGGCTATTAGTTAAATCACCTTGAATTTTCGCCACAAGATTGTTGGCATGATCGGCAATTAAGCGTCTATCAAACTCAACGTTTCCCAATTGAATACCCAGGGACTTGAGGTGATGAGCATTACGTAATTCCCGCACTCGCCCAGATGCTGCTAACAGAGCCTTGGATGGAATGCAGCCTCGGTTAACACAAGTTCCTCCCATGTCCGCCGCTTCGACAATCGCTGTTTTAAGACCACAGCTAACGGCATGTAGAGCAGCGCCATGTCCGCCCACTCCAGCGCCTAAAATCACTAAATCGTAATCGAACCCTTCACTCACGTTAATCTCCCCGCGTGCATTCACCAACTTTATTTTTAACTGACCAAACGATCAGCGCAAGTATTCATTATTGTGCCGTTGCGCGATCGAGATTATGACTTAAGATACTAGGGGCAAAATTAATAGTATTTTCCAAAGTGTAACATACATTACCAAAAAACCAAAGTAATGTGTAATGTAGGGTGGGCATTGCCCACCACATAAAGCTTGTGTGCGGCATAGCCCTACCTACGTGTATTTCAAATCAGTAAAGCGTTTTAAAATCCTAAGAACACAACATAGCTCATTATCAGGTCGAAACAAGGAAAATTCAGGTGAAAATGCATATTGAGATACTGTATTACGTATGAGTTTAATAAACGTAAAATGACTTCCATTCGTTACTAAACCAAAGGTTGGTTGTTCGGGATTGGGATTTGCCATCATATAGAATAATGCTTGGGCTGTTGCATCCTTAAGAGAGAACCCTGCTTGTTTTGACTCAATAACTGTTACCCAAACTTGCTGCTGTAACACTAAAATATCAATTCGTCCCCAAGCTGTTTTGTTCTCATCTTGTAATGCAACATCTACTCGTTTTTCCAGAACCGGACGAATTGGAGGACGATAAAATCCTGCTAGGGATAGTAGAGGTGAAAGTACCACCATTTTGACTAAGTCCTCTAACATGGAGTATTTATTCAAATAGAGAAACTCAGTTTTCACTCGCTCCAAGGCATCTCTTTCTGACTGACTCAATTCTGGTAAATCATTCTGCCATTCATAAAAAAAGGTGGAGTCGTTGATAACTTGGCGGAGGTTAAATTGATTTTCAACATCACTCAATGTTAGTTCACTGGCTTGGATAACTTGAGTCATAGAGGAATGGGGATGTAATTTGTTACCATATTGCTAGTGTAAACAATTAGTGAATTATAAAAGGTGATATTGTTACAGGACTTACGCAAAAATTGCCAGAAACCCTAATTTATTGAACCGCCAAGACGCCAAGAGCGCCAAGATTTCGTAGAGCGTGCGTAAGTCCTATGTTAGTCAGTAAGCTACTCTCAAGATGAATTTCGATGTCTATGGAACAGCATTCCTCCTTAGAAAAACTGCTAGATTGTCTTGACCACGTGCAAACGCAACGGTTGGTACAAGAACTGGTGGCAAAGCATCCCGAATTGATGGCAGAAATTAAGCATCATGTTAGTTTGATGACTCATCCTGTTGTCAATAAAACACCTTCAGAACTGAAACGTCACATTACCACTGTCGATCCGAAACCTTATCGACAACAAGTGCGCCAAATTCTTCGGGATGCAGCACGCTATATGGAAGATGGTTATGAAGAAGACCCCATTAGTGAAGAGTTGTATAGTGTAGTACAATCTGCTGTGGATTTGTGCGAACGGGGAGATAGTAACAATGCTCTTGTTATTCTAGAAGCAATTACTTCGACTTGTGTGGATAACTGGATTGACGTAGAAGAATATGGCGCTGAAAATGAAGAAATAGTATCAGTATTGAATGATGCGTGGTGTGAAGCAATTCTCACTACTGAACTGATACCAGAGGAAAAAGTGGATATCCAGGTCAATTTAGAAACTTGGCAGAATGAGTGGGATGCTGATTTTGAACTTGCTTTAGAGGCTTTGCGTCAAGGTTGGAATGACCCGCTTCTGATAGAGGTTCTTCAGGGTAAGATTACTGCAAATGGGGTTTGGGAAGGAGAACCACCAGATTGTGCTGATGATTTGGCATTGATTCGGTTGAAAATTCTTGAGCGTGAGGAACGTTACGAAGAGTACTTGTATTTGGCACAAGCAGAAGGACAAACCGAACGTTATTTAACAATGCTTGGTCGATTAGGTCGAATTGAAGAAGCAATGGATGCAGCCCAAACTCAAATGTCTTCAATGGAAGAAGCTTTTGCCTTAGCGAAAACCCTGAAGGAACAGGAATCACTGCAACAAGCATTACATATTGCTCAAGAGGGATTGAAATTACCGGGGAATTGTCAGTATGACTTGGGAATCTGGACAAGCGATTTAGCTGAGGGGTTGAGAGATAAGCAAGTTGCTTTATTTGCCAGAAAGAGTGCTTTTCAAGCTATACCTACTTTTGCTGATTACAGGATAATGGAGGACTTGGCTGGAGAAAAATGGGAAGGTGTAAAAACGGAGTTGTTACAAATACTTGATACTCATAAACGTTGGGGATTAGAAAAGGCAAAAGTTGATATATTTTTGTATGAAGGATTGATTGATGATGCGATCGCTACTGTCTCTGAACGTAATATGTACGATTTAGAGTTAGTTCATAGAGTTATGCAAGCTGCTACAACTCACAATCCTCAATGGGTAATTACAAATGCGTGTCGTTACGCTGAATCAATTATGGATGCAGGTAAGGCTGAACATTACGATGCTGCAGTAGCATGGCTTAAAAAAGCACGTATTGCTTATTTAGAGTCTGGAAGGCAAGTAGAGTGGTTGGCTTATAAAGCTCATCTCATGGAAATTCACGCTCGCAAACGTAAATTGATGGGGTTATTTCAGCAATTAGTCTAAATCATCTTGGGGTGGATGCCAACCTGCAGAAACCCATGCTTGCCTAACACTTAATGCATAAGTATTGTTAAGTTGTAATGCTAAAATAGTTGCACGACCGCCTGGAGTCAGACCCATGATATGTGTACCGTTGTTTGTCCAACTAAAATGTTCAGACCATTTTTGATACCGTGGATTAAACAGCCTAACCTTACAGTTTGTTACAGGGTCTTGTGCATAAATTTGAGTACCTTTAAATCCATTGCATAATCTACAGGAAAGCCATAGGTTTTCTTCATCATCGCTACCACCTAAAGCCTTTGGAATTATGTGTTCAATTTCCAGAATTCCCAACACAGATTTTTGTAGACTTCGGCAATAACCACATTGATTATTAGCCTGTGCTCGTACTCTTTCTCGAACTTCTTTAGCTATTTTGCTAGAACTCATGAGTTTAAAGGTTCCATCAACCCACGTTTCACGGCTTCGCTTAATGCAGTCGCTTTTCGTAGTAGTAATTCTTGATAAATTTGCATTAAGGCTTGCAATTCTGAATATTCTACCTCAGTCATGATACCTGCCTGCTGTCGATCTAGCAACTCACTTAAACGAGCATCTTGTTCAGATTCCATCTGCAATTCCGTCAAAGCCATAACCTGCTCATTAGAGAGTGCGGATATAGGTTCAAAAGCTGCTGCTATCATACTAATTGATGGAATTCCAAATTGGATAGTATCAGCTATGATACTAGCTATATCCCGGTTGGCAAGTCGTGCAAAATGTTCGGCTCGTTTGTAAACTTCATCTGGCAAAGTAATAGTTATTTGATTGCTCATTTTTTACTTTCATTGATTTTTTATATTCTATCATAAATTAGAATAAATTACATTTATTTGCTTAATAGCAAATCACTTTATATTAATTTTGTAAAGAATTATAAGGCGTGATGTTGTTCGTGCGGTCGCTACTGTAGCTACTCCATTAACTTCTTTTTGTGAACACTACCAAATGCAAAGAAAACCAAGGAAGAAGCAGATATATTCTTTCAATCACTAAAATTCTCGAATGAGTGTTCCTGAAGTTGGTTTTCCTAAAACAGCCTGAACTAGATTGTCTGAAATATTTCCATCAATAATCCAGCAATCAATTCCTAGACTAGAAATAGCTAAAAACTCCTCTACTTTCTTTTTCATTCCACCAGTGACATCTACTGAATGGCTTAAACCTAAAGCTGCTTCGACTTCAGAATAGTTACTTTTGGTAATAAGAGAAATGACTTTTCCATTGCGATCGCGTACTCCTGGATAATCTCCAGCATTAATTAAAATAATTTTGTATTTATTTTGGAATAAGAAATATTTAGCCAATTCTGCTAACAAAGTATCTGTAGAGAGGATAGTACCGCCAATTGCCTTATCCAAAACAACATCACCAAAAACTAAAGGAATCAAATCTGCAGCTAGACTATTCTCTACAGATGAAAAGTTGCTTTCCAATAGCTTCTTATTCTTAGCGATCGCCATTGTTAAAGGAGGTAGGCTAACCACTGGTAAACCTGTTTGCAATAAAATCTTAGCTAGTAGCAGATTGAGGTCTAAAACATCTTGATGTACCAGGCAAAATCCTAACTTTTCATAAGGAGAGATAAAACCCTCGATAGTGTTGTACTTCTTTGCTGACTGATGACCAAAAGAACCTGCTCCATTGCCAATAATTAATTTGAGATTAGGATTTTGATTCCGTATATAATTTATTTCTCTAGCCAATCGTTGCATCACTTCGGGTCGAGCAGTGTAAGGTTTATCCTTATCTGTAATGAGAGACCCTCCTAGCTTTATTAATGCTAGCTCCATAATGAAATTTTGGTAAAAGCGAAATAATCAGCTTGATAGAGCCTACCATAAAAATAATCCAAATCCTTCTCTGTAAACTTGCGCTTAATATTCCTTCAGCGAACACCTAGGGCAAACGCATTAAAATTTGTCAATAATGAACTTGACAAAAATCTGTAGTTCATAGATCTGCTAGAGTAAAGTTACCGTGAGTTAAAAAAAGCATGATGTCTTTGCTTCCCGTCAACGATGCTCAAAATAATTTACAAAAGCTAATTGACCAAGTTTCAGAGCAGGGTAAACCCGTTATTATTCAGGGTGAGCGTGGTAATGCAATTCTGCTTGCCGAAAAAGACTGGTCTGCTATTCAGGAAACTCTTTACTTATTATCTGTCCCTGGAATGCGAGAATCTATAAAAGAAGGATTAGCAACTCCTATAGAAGAATGCGATAGGGAGTTGGATTGGTGAGTTTGAAGTTGGTTTATACAAAACAAGCGCAAAAAGACGCGAAGAAGTTAGCGTCTAGTAATTTGAAGGAGAAAGCGGAGGAATTACTCGCAGCCCTTGAAGAAAATCCTTTTCAAAATCCTCCGCCTTATGAAAAGACCATTTTGTTTGGAGCGCTGATGGTGCGGAAATAATTGGACTTACACCTGTTAGTCGAGCAACGATTTCTGCTTTGAAAATGAATCGTTTTCAAGTCACTCGTGTTCGTAAAATGTGGGTGAAGATGGGAGAACATCCACCAACTATTTAAGTGAGCGCTACTTACTCTTGATGTTCTGATTGCATCGTAAGAAGAGGAGTTGAAACAAAGATTTACAAAATACTGAGACACTTAAATTTTGCACTTTACAAGTCTCAACGCAAGAAAAGAAACCAATATAACATCCCAATCATCAACGAATAACACCCAAAAAAACCAAAGAGGGAGGTGTCCATCAGGGGCTGAGGTATTATAAATCACTTCAGACTCAGCGATCCATTTTCCCTTCACTTTCCATCCTACGAGATTGCAATACTTATTCCAAGATCTTTCATCATAATACCTTCCATTGAGTATTCCACCAATATCAAGATAAATGCGCTTCTGAACGCTGAAACCAAAGCGTCCATTGCTATATTTTACCCATAGTTGGTCTATGGTGCGGAGGTCTGTACAGGGAAAGTTCAAAAGTTCTTCTTCTCTAATCCAATCACCTTCTTGACGACCTACAGCTTGAAGCATCACCAAATAAGTCTCTTGGTCAGCTTCTTTCCACTTTCCTGCCATCAGCAGGTTTTGCAGTTTTGTATAGTCTACTCCTTTTTCAGATTTAAGGTCATCTTCCTCCGCCGTTGTAATAGCTTTTGTAGGAGGTAAGGTTGGTTGGGGTGTGGATGAAATTGGTTGTTGCGATGGTATCAAGCGTTCATGTATGGGTGTTACGTCCTCATCTTGAAGTTTGAGCATCTGCTGTAATTGTTTCAACAACTGCCAACTCACATCACTGAGAATATTCTCCTCTTCTAATGCCTCAGCTAAAGCTTCTTCATATTCTCGTAAGCTTTCTTGATAATCACGAAATGGTTGAAGAACTTCTTCTTCTATAGCTGTAGCGATTTCAGTTTCTATCCTCAATTGCTTTTGCTTGTTAGTGAGAATCCGGCGAGCAACTTTTTTAAAACAATTCTTTTGTACCAAGAAGCCGCTATCCTTGACACATTGCTCAACCGTTTTGCGATACTCTAATCTAGAGTCCCCTAAGGGAGCTTTGGCTAAATGGATTGTGTAACCTTCCCAAAATGCAAAGATTTCCGGCTTCATTGCTGGTTGTGCTTCTTGCACTTTGCGCTTGGCATAGTCATGCAGTTCCGCTACTGAAATCACACCATCGTTATCAGCATCAGCAGCGCCCTTTTCAATTCCCTCGATTAAATAACGGGTATAAAATCCTCCTTCGCGATCTTCATAAGAGAGTTGTGTAGCAGTAGAAGAGGTTAACACAACTCTGCCTTCACCACCTAATTGAGCCAGAATTTTATCGTCAATAATCGGAATTGCTTGTTTTGCTCCCATACCCTCAACAAATGCTCCGCTAAAGCAACAGTCAAGAATCAACACCTGTCGCTTTGATTGGCTGAGGTTCATACACTGCTCTTGGATAAACCGAGCAGCTACAGCATTGCTAGTATATATTTTGTTTTGAGAAGTGACGTGGGTGTTACGGCTGACATAATATAGATACCCGTTTTTATCTAAAAAGCCATGTCCTGATAAATAGAGCAGCGTCAGGTCGTTTCGCTGACGATTTTCAATAAATAATTGCTCTATTTTCTGGTTTATGACCAATGCATCACCGTCAATCAACTGTTCGACATTATCAAAGTCGCCCATCTCTGGATGCTTCAAAACACGTTGCATTGCCTCAATATCTCTGACAACCCCAGGTAAAGGGTTGAATAAACTGGACTCATACTGACTCACACCAATCAGCAATGCAAATTTCCCCATTTTGCATTTCTCTTTGCTATATTTTTCTACTCTTATTCTAATACTCAATCTCAAGCTTAAGGATTCCGGATTTTGCAGAGTATCAGTATAATCATCTCAAAAATCGGGTATGCGCTCAGCGGAATGCGATGTAGTCTTTGGATAGGTTACGATAAATTCAAGCATATTCCTAAAGTCTCTTATGTCTGAATCAGTTCGGTACATCACTAATGAACAAGGAGAGCGAGTTGGCGTACTCCTAAATTTGGAAACGTATCATCAATTGACCAACCTATTAGCAGATAGTGAAATTTTAAATGGCTTAAGTCATGATGAACTGCAAGCCTTGGCAAACGGAATGTTGTCTCTAAAAGCCCAAGACCAATTAAATGATTTACTAGCTCGGAATAGGGAAAATCAACTATCACGTGATGAACTTGCTACTCTAGACAGTTTGTTATCACAAGTTGACCAGCTAAACATTCTTAAAACTAGAGCTAGATACACATTAAACTATCTTGAAAAAAAATTGAGGGTGGCGTGAGCGTTTACATTCCTGTTGAGTTACAAAGACGCATTCGCGATCGCTTTGTAAATTGTTGCTTACTGCCGTACTGCGGAATCTCTAACTGTCACTACGTTTGAATTTGAGCATATTATTCCTCTGTCAGCTGGTGGCATTTCAATCTGTCGGTTCTAAAAGCTTTTTTCTCAAAAACTCACTTTTTTCTGGAGTCAAACGATAAATTTCCGCTCCTGCTTTGCCAACAATATGTCCTTGAATGTAGCTCACACCTATCTGTTTAAGTCTGTGTAAACTAATAGGAGTATTTTCATCAATACCTTCTAAAATCACATCTGTTGTGCTTCTTAAATTATCTGCTTGAACAAGTTTGTGAACAAATTGAATAATCACTTCTGTTGATTCTTGATAAAGAATCTCACGATCAATTTTGACATAAGGTGGATTCAGACCGGCTAATCGAGAAACTGACGCGTAACCAACTCCAAAATCATCTATTGCAAATCTAATTTTAAGATCGCGTACATATTGTAATAATTTTTCTTTGAAGACATCTAAAGGAGAATCTAAAAGAATATCTCCATCAAATTTTGGTAATTCAGTTTTTTCAGAAATTTCTAATATTAATTTTCTTGGTGAAATAAGCCTTTCTTGCAAAAGCTGACGCATTGATTGGAAGTAAGCTCTTCGCATCAAAGACTCTGGGTAGACATTTACTGATAATGGTAGAACTTCATACTGTCTACTTTGCTTTGCGGTTCTACACGCCTCACTATAACTTCGAGCAGCAACTATCAAAAAATGTTGATCTAGTTCAATAATAAACCGGGAAACCCATAATTCTGCAGATTGAAATAAATCTGAAGGCGCTTTCCAGTTATCTGGGTTTCTAGCAAGGGCTTCCCATCCACTGATATATAGCTCTTCTGGATATAAGTGAAGAATTGGCTCAAAGTGAACAACCATTCTTTTAAGGCGTTCGCAGAATAATTCAAACCTTCTTTCGTAAAGAGATAGAGAAACAAAGCCAAAATCTTTCTTCAAATCATCAAGAATCGATGCTTCAACCAGTTCTGGTTGTAATATCATTTTTTCACTAGCCTTATAAAAGCTAGATACAATCCTGCCGTACACATCGCCTAAAAGATTGGAATCTTGCTGTCGCCTACAAATAATCATGAATTCGGCTTCTGGTGGCGGTATCAACGGTATGACAACGAATGCATGGGCTTCCCCCTTTCTAACTTCGTGAATTTGATAAATACCATGATGAGCGCGATTGAAAACTATATTTGTCGAGATATTTGGTAATATGCTTGACTTGATGATTTCAATATAAGTATTTTTTTCTACATTTTCCGGAAAATAACTTTGTAATTTAACCAACCAACTATCCTGACTGTTGTTATGAAGTATAAAGACAAATTCTGCTTTGGATGTTTGTCGAACTATTTCAAGGATACGATTTCCAATGTATCATTATATATGTGATGCTGCTCACACAGAAGAATAGATTTGTGCGCGATAAGCACTCTTTCGGCTTGCGCCAAAGCGATCGCATTTACCCAAGTGTCAACACCCCTACTTGAACATCTGCTACAAGTCGCTTTAGTTGCAACCAATTCACACCCAACAGAATATCCGGAAGTTGAGAGCCACCTAACACTTCAATTGTGAACTGCTGTTCATCAAGAAGCACAATCCCTTGATAAAGATTAAAGCGAGCTTCTCCCCATGCTGTTTGCATATCTCGTCTTTCATTAATATTCAGGTTCCACCCAAGACTTAAAGCATCTTGGTTATCAATTGCTAGCCAACCAGTAAATCCTGTATCTAAAATTGCATTGACTGGAATAATATCACCGTCAGCAGCAATCAAACCAATTTCAAAAATTAACTCTCCTCTACTACTAAATTCTCCTAAAATCATATTCTGCCGCAGGTTCCCGTCTCATTAAGACGCATAATCAAGCGCAGTTTGTTAGGATGTTTTTCACAAGCTTTTTTTCTAGCAACAGTTTCATCCGGATCGATGAAATAATCGCCACTATCAGGTTCTATAACTACGAACCAATCATAGTGTTCTTTCATAACTTTGCTGGCAACTCGATCGTAAATCTGCCGACAGCGTTGAGCAAAAACTTCATCTTCTGCCTGATGTCTTGCTTTTTCTTCTGGAGATAATTGACGTTCTGGAAATACCCTTCCGCGACGTGGAATGCGGTTACTAGATAGCTGAGTCATGCCGTGTTTATCTTTTTCTTAAAAAACCATAACTTTAGATTAGCATTTTTGTGCGATAAGCCAGGTACGGCTTGCGCTAAGAGCGATAAGCCGAGTACGGCTTGCGCCGAAGCGATCGCACTTACCCAAGTGTCAAAACTCCTGCTGGAAAATCTGCTACAAGTCGCTTTAGTTGCAACCAATTCACACCCAACAGAATATCTGGAAGTTCATCTCCACCCAAAACTGGAATTATATACTCCTGGCCATCTAACAGTATGGTTCCTTGATATAGATTAAATCGTGCTTCTCCTCTTGCTGTCCGCATCTGTTCTTTTTGAGACTCAAGCAACCAACCAAGACTGTCAGCATCTTGATTGTCAATTGCTAACCAACCTGTAAAACCTGTATCTAAAATTGCCTTGACTGGAACTATATCACTATCAGCAGCAATTAATCCAATTTCAAAAATTAACTCTCTTTTACTATTAAACTCGCCTGAAATCATATTGTGCCGCAGGCTCCAGTCTCATTTATTCGCATCATGAGCCTAATTTTTGAACCAAATTGCTCGCGGGCTTTTTGTCTTGCAACTGTTTCATCTGAAGCGATGATATAGTCGCCATTTTCTGGCTCTATGATGATAAACCAATCGTAATGATCTTTCATTAACTCAGGTTGAACTCTATCAAAAACTAGACGACACTGCTTAAAAAATGCTTCATCTTCTACTTTACGTCTTGCTATTTCTTCAGGAGATAATCGACGTTCTGGAAATACCCTTCCGCGACGTGGAGTGTGGTTATTAGATAGCTGAGTCATACTGTGTTTATCTTTTTATGAACAGACTATAATTTTAGATTAGCATTTTTGTGCGATAAGCCAGGTACAGCTTGCGCCGAAGCGATCGCACTTACCCAAGTGTCAAAACTCCTGCTGGAAAATCTGCTACAAGATTTATTCGCATCATGATCCTCATTTTAGAACCAAATTGCTCGCGAGCTTTTTGTCTTGCAACTGTTTCATTTGGAGCGATAATATAGTCCCCATTTTTTGGCTCTATGATAATAAACCAGTCGTAGTTGTTTTTGATTAGTTCTGGTTGAATCCTATCAAAAACTAGACGACACCGCTTAACAAATGCTTTACCTTCAACTTTACGTCTTGCTATCTCTTCTGGAGATAATCGACGTTCTGGAAATACTCTCCCCCGCCGTGGAGTACGGTTATTAGATAGCTGAGTCATACTGTGTTTATCTTTGAGTGTTAAACTCGCCTGAAATCATAATGCGGTTACTAGATAGCTAAATCATACTGTGTTTATCTTTTTATTAAAAACCCTCATTTTATTGTATATCTATGTAATGCTACGTCTGTTGACTTTTCATAGTAAGTTGTCAAACATTTAACTTGCATATTGCATTAAGATGTAGCTCTTGTGGGGTGGGCATCCTGCCCGCCCATATTATGCAATTTAAAAGTGCGATCGCTTTCTATTAAACTCTTTTAATTATAGGGCGAGCATCTCTGCCCACCCTAAGAGATGAAACGAGTCAATTTCCAACTTTTACTGATTACAAATTCCCCAAAGTTTGTAAGTTTTTCACCTTTGCAACTGGTGGAGTGATTTCTTGAGCAGCTCCATTTTGAGGTAAAAACCGCCCCTGCAAACCATAGCTAACTAAGCCCATATACTCATAAAACAAAAGTACTGCTGTTTTACTCGAAGATAACCCACTGGGTACAGGGCTAGTGTGTGGAGTCACTTCAAACCCCATACTCTGAAAAGTGAGTAGCGATCGCAACATATGAGGGGGATCGGTTACTAACAGAATTCTCTTGACTCCCCGTGGTTGTAATTCTGATGCGGTGAGGAGTGCGTTTTCTTTAGTCGTTTCAGAACAATGCTCTTCGCTTAATGCGGAATCGGGAATACCTTCTTCTTTGAGTTGTTGGACGATTTCAGAACCATCGCCAGCACCGCTTGCAAAAATCAAAGGTGCGCGACGATCTCTCCAAAGCTCAGCCGCAACTTCTACTCGCGACTTTCTAAAAGGTTTCCCCCGCCCTAGTACAACAATCGCATCTGCAGTGGTACCAGAGTCAGGGGGAATAAAAGCAACTAATCCTTTTTTTGCAACTGCAATGGTCAGTGGAAAAGTAGCGCTAAAGTATATAATCAGTAACAACACTCCTAAAGTACGAAAAATACGTTTCCAACGCAGTCGGGGAAAGATCCAAGGTAATAACACGAGAAACAAGAGTGGCAATACGATAACAACAGGCGTTGTCAGCCATTGAGAAAGTGTAACCTTCAGACCAATCCACCGATCTACAGAGCGATCGCACATAGCTAAATTGAACATGCAGTTAACCCATTAGATTGTCAATACACTCTTTACTTTTTGTTATGTTAGCGAAAACTTTACGCTGTGATGTGTTAGTCACAAGCCAATACTGCAAGGGATACGAGCGTTGAGGCGTCAGAACCCCGGTTTCTTCAAGAAATCGGGGTTCTTTTGGGTTCAGCTAAAAATAAAAATATTTTTACTCAAAAAAAAATTGAATTGTCACTACCGACCTAAATTCTGACGCCGCTCGCTAATTATTAAAGAGTTGATGAACCTACTTTATAAAGTATTAATATTCTTGGTTTTATGTTTTTTTGGTTCTTAGTTGACAGAAAAAGCAATTATAGTTATAACAGTTAAGGAAATTTATTCCAAGTTGCTTTTACTGACATTTTTCCATTCAAGTCATATGAGAAAGTTAAGACAAAGTCTCTAACTTTCTAATTTGAATCTGTCATTTCTTCCCGATCTAATAAGTAGAAATTGAATAAACATTAAGTACTTTAGTATTTTAAGGAGAATCAAAATGGGACTTTCTGATGGTCTTTCAAACCCAAACAAAAAGGATATGGTTGTAGCTGACTGCACAAAGTTGCTAGACGAACAAGTCGCTTCAATGGGAGGACTCTCTGGACTGGCTTTGAAAGCTGGCTATGCTGCTGTTAAAGGAATTGCACCCAGTTATTGTACAGAAGCCATTGAAAGGCTTCTACCACAATCCTTCACAGCACTCGATCCCATTTGGAATGAGGGCGTACAAACAGGAGATCCAGTCGGACACCTCGTTCAAAATCGCTCTCGTACCGCAGAAGCGTTGCTCAGCGTTACAGACGGAAGGATCGAAAAAAGCGACAACACAACTGTGCGGGGCGTATATAGCAAACTCCGCAACTCAGCTAAGAAACATGTTGAGGAAGCAGTACCGGGCTTAGCTAAGGTAATTGATAACTACACTAAGAACTAAGTACTATAGCAATCCTACTTGAATCTTGAAATAAAGAAACTCGATATCTCCCAAATACCGGGTTTCTAAGGCTCAGTAATTGTTCAAAAATCAAATAGGAGTCCTATACTTTTCATTATTCCAAAATTTCTTGTGGTACGGGCATCTTGCCCGTCATACAACTAGAATTCGATCGAGTCGATCGATCACCACATCTGCACCTCGGACATTATCCGACTTCCCAATCCACGTAATGCCAATGCACCCTGCTGCTTTGGCATTACGTGCCATTTGCATATCACCTACAGAATCTCCTACCATCAGTGTGGCACTGGGTTCAACTCCCAAAACTTGACATGCTTGTAAAAATAAAATGGGATCTGGTTTACTTGGTCCCGCATCAACTCCCATTTCCACTTGAATGCGATCACTTAATTGATGATGTTGTACAAAACTACGCACCTCATGAGTTGTAGCTGCTGAAAGAATACCAAGTTTCAACCCTGCTTGCGATAAAGACTGAAGCACTTCCAAAGTACCTGCAAACAGAGGAGAATGTGTTTGGCGTGCGTACTTTTCCGCTTCATCCAGAGCTTTACGGGCTATTGCTAACGACTCAAACCATCCCCGCCCAGTTTCTGCAATGTAAGCCGCAGCAGCAGTTTCTGTTTCGCGACGACTGGCTACCGCCATTAAACCTGCTGGATCTAAAGTATCGCCATTAACACCAAATGCCATTAACAGTGGTTCTCCAATACCGGGAACTTGTGCGTCTATCATCCTTGCTCCTTTTTGTGCAAGGACGCGTAAATAAGCATCTGAATCTTCTAGAGTCCCGTTTTTGTCAAATAGAATCGCCTGGATATTGGAAAACGTGACGTTCTTACATTGTATTGTTACCAAAGTAAACCCCCAAGCGATCGCACAACTAAAATTTTTCTTCTTGCTATCGTGAGAACAGGACTTCTCAGTCTGCTAATATATCAAAATTTCGGTAACTATAATACATACCTAACTTACTAAATACAAATTCATCAGCGTCCATCTGCTACAGGCTGCGGTTAATTTATCATTCTGTACCTTACGAAACTCCATTTCCAATCCCCAACTCTCCGAGGTAATAATGCCATCATTTCAAGCTGAACCAGAAAATTTTCTTGAATTGCTGCAAATTGTCCGTGATGGTGCGGAAATCAGCTTGAAATCTGGGGAATATAAAGGACCCTTTACTATTGAAAAATCGCTAACCCTTTGCGGTACAGGTGCGGAGACGGTTATTTTTGCAGTTGATGAGCCAGCATTGGTTGTCAAAGTTCCTGGGGTGCGACTGGAGAATTTAGCGATCGCCCGCACTGTTGGCGGTGACAAGGGAGAGATAGCCCTGTCTGCGACAAAAGAAACTGCTCCTATTTGTCAATCGGTGATATTAACAGGGATAGCACCGAATGTAACATGGGAAAATGCTAATTGGGATATTCCCGACGTTTTGGATTTTGGAGAGGTAGAAAGCGATCGCCAAATTGAACGTTCTTGGATAGTACAAGTAGGGACACCGTGTAAAATTTCATCTGATGTTAGTTGGTTGAGAGTGCAAGATACTCACTTATCTCCGGGAGTGCAGGATTTGTACTTAATACTGGATTCACAAGATATTCCTACTGGGACAATGCTCTCAGGTTATATGTCTATTGAAGCAGCAGATGGCAATCGGGTTGTTCAAATTTCTGCTTTCATTAGAGCAAATCAGCCAACAAATGTACAACCTATATATACACGAAGTAACAACTCAGAAGATGCTGTTCGGGAACGAGTCATACCAACAAAAAAACAGCTACAAGTTTGGCACACATTTTTAGAGATAGAAGAACGCATAGCCCAATCCCGCCAATTTTGCGTGCCTTTTCAAAATCATAACTATGGTGGAGATACCAGAAGAGTGACTTTTGAAATTGATGCGGTAGCAGCAACTCTTGATGGTTCTTCTGCCAATAAGTTGGATGAAAATGACTTTTGGCAACGCGCCAAAAAAGCACGCAATGAAGATGTGATGTTGTTTGACTCCTCTCCCCAATATAGCAACAAACGTGACGGAGAAAAGTTGGGAACAATCGCGGATGTTGACTTTGAAGAAAGTAAAATCCGTATTAGGTTAGATTCCGATTTTATTGAACGCTTGAATCGAGGACGCTATAAACTCTCTCATAAAGGATTTTTATATTTTGAAGCTGCAGGTGACATACACCAAATCAATCAAAAGAAAAAAGCTTTAGACAACTTACGACAAGGGCGATCGCAAAATTCTTTGTTAGGGCAATTCTTATTCAATGCTGACAAAGCCAAACGTCCATCAAAAATTATTAAACTACAACCTCAAGACTTATTAAAGCGAGACGCCAATCCCGATCAAATTGCTGCAGTTGAAGCGGTACTTTCCGCACCGGATATGGTTTTGATTCAGGGACCCCCCGGTACGGGTAAAACTACAGTTATTGCCGAAATTTGCTATCAAGTTGCTTTGCGGGGTGGAAAGACACTTATCACCTCCCAAGCTAATTTAGCAGTCGATAATGCTCTCAGTCGCTTAGTTCATAGCCCTGTTATCCGGGCTTTGCGGAAAGGAAAAGCCGAAAAAGTGCAGGAAGAAGGACAGCCATTTTTAGAAGATAACGTGATTGGAACTTGGCTGCAAAATACAGCTGATGACTGTGAAAACAATCTCTCAAAACGTCAAGAAAACGTACAGATTTTTCAGAAACTGTTAAAATCAGCGTCAAGATTTGCAACATATCTTAAAGTCGAAGAGGAATTTCAGGAAACACAAAAACAATTCCAAGCAGAAAAGACAGCTTTAGAGGGGAATTATCAAAAATCTGAAACGATTTACAAACAAAGCTCAGATACCATAACTGAGGTTCAATCTTTCAAAACAAAGTTAGACAATCTCCTCCAAACTGCACCTAATGTCGATTGGGATAGCCCAGAAGTTGTCAACTTTTTGCCACTTTTGAAACCTTATACAAATGGAAACCAAGCTGTTGAAAACTTCGTTGCTAATGTACGCACAGCCCTGACTAAAGTTACTGAACTAGGTTTTACTCGTCCAACCCGTGGTGCTTTTGGATTGGCAGTTTGGTTGCAAGAAACAGTCGCAACTGCGATCTCGGAATTTGAGGAAGTTTCTAGTGATGCTCGAAATGCAGCACAATGTATGTTAGCAGTATCTGAGTCAGTGCAAGTTTTTAAAAAAAATTCGGAGGATTTCCAACAGTTACAAAGAGATTACCAGCAAAGTTTGACCAAACAGCAAAATATAGAAACAAAAATTAAAACTTTAGAAAGCCGAAAAAGTGAATTAGAATTTGTCGTCAATGCAGTAAAAGAATGGAAATCTACGGCAAATACTAGATTGTATCGACTCCTAAAAAATTGTCGTCAGACAGGTTCGTTGTTGACGGATGAACTGATTGAACTACCAGCAGGATTGTGGATGATTGCTCGAACCTTAAATTTACCACTTGTTACTCCAAATTATAAGGTTAATAAAATCGACTATCTTCCCAATTGGGTGCAGTTAAAAAACGCCTTGTCTTATGAGGTAGAAGGAGGTTTTGTTGACCGACGCGGTAAGCAACATCGATTTAGCGAATTCTTTTACCAAACCTTAAGTCAAATTCCCATGGTGCTGTCAGCAAGTTATTATCAAGAGTGGCAAGAACTTGCTAAGAAATATAAAAATTATGGTTATATCGCCTCAAAATGGCGTCCTCCTTTGATTGAAAATACACGGCATTTTCTCAATGAAATGCAACAGATGTATGGAGCGTCATGGGAATCTAAAAATATCGATGCAACTCTCAACTATCTTGTGAAGGAAATCTTAGAAAATATCCTTGTTAATGCCCGTCAATGCGTGTTATCAATTAAAATAGAAACGGAAAAACAATTTCAATATTGGCAACAACAGTTAAAGGAAATTCAGAAAAGCACAGCAGCCCAAAAGCAACAAATATCCGCCGCTCAATATCAGTTAGAAATAGCTCAACAAGAGGGAGATTTAAAACTTAACCAAGTCACAAATCTTTTACAAAAACTAACCCATCATCAAAATCTACCAGAAAATCTACGTATTCTTGCAGAGCATTATCTCGTCAATCAATCATCTATTTGGGAAAATCCGAAACAATTTTTAACACAAGTAGAATCTTGGGAACCTTCTACAAAAGAGCTAAAACCATTGATTGCTGCATTAGATCCTTTTGCTGTCCTCCAAATTATCAAAACTTGTTTGGATGAACATCAAGCTAAGTCAGAAACAGAATATGAAACAGCAAGACTCCAGATAGAAGAACTGCAAAGACAACTGAATGAGTTAGAGCAGAAAGCCCAATCGCAAATTCCAGAAGACGTGATTCGCGATCGCCAGTGGTGGGAGAAAGCATGGCAAAGTTTACCCCAGCAGTACAAACCTGCTCTAACATCTACAAGTTTGTTTAGCTTAGAATTTTTACATCAAGTCAAAGCACAGTTTGATTCATGGCAAAGAGAACTAGACAAAGAAGAAAATTACCTCAAACGCTATCAAAACTTTGTGCAAGATTGGATAGGTAAACTCCGCCATCCCTCTCCTCAAGATCGCAATGAATTAAAGCAGATTTATATAAATAACGCCAATGTGATTGGTATCACTTGCGTTCAAGCAGCAAGAGGAGATTTTTCTAAAGAATTTCCCAGTTTTGATGTTGTCATTGTTGATGAGGTTAGTAAATGCACGCCTCCAGAATTATTAATTCCGGCTTTAAAAGGCGAAAAAATAGTTTTGGTAGGCGATCATCGTCAGTTACCACCTTTGCTCCATGAAGAGACGATAGAAGATATAGCAGAAGAACTGAAGATGACAAAAGATGAACTCAGTTTTGTGAAAGAATCCCTGTTCAAAATGCAATTTGAAGCCGCCCATTCAAGTATCAAGCAAATGTTAACAGTTCAGTATCGTATGCATCCGCAAATTATGGGAGCTATCAATCAGTTTTACCAGCATCGATTAACTTGCGGTATTCCAGAACCAGAGACAAAACGCGCCCATTATTTAGGAAGTCCAATTATTCAAGAAAACCATCATATTCTGTGGGTAAAAACACCAGTAGAACAAGGTTTTGCAGAACAAAGAGAGGGGACTTCTCGGTTTAATGCACGAGAAGTTGATATTATTGAAAAGCTGTGCGAACAAATGGAGAAAGCATGGTTTTCAAAGATTGCTGATGGTCAACCTCAAAAAGAAGTAGGAATTATTACTTTCTATAGCGCTCAGTTGAGAGCAATTAAAGACAGAATTGAAACAGATAAATTTCCGTCTTTAAATATCCGTACTGGGACTGTTGATATCTTTCAAGGTATGGAGCGACCTGTCATTATTGTTAGTACAGTTTGTAATAATAGCAGGAAAGATATCGGATTTGCGAAAGAACCCGAACGGGTTAACGTTGCTTTTTCTCGCGCACAAGAATTGCTTGTTATTGTTGGGTGTCACGATTTATTTACTCAGAAAGTCGGTCAGGTGGGAAATATGTATCAGGAAGTTTCTAAAGTGGTGCGTCGTTATGGAGGGTTTGTTGATGTTTCAGATATTCTGTCTTTGAAGGAGTAGTTTTTTGTACGTAAGTCAAATTACGTTTAAGAGTTTAGGAACCGCAGATGAACGCTGATGTACGCAGATGAATTTGTATCTCTTTCAATTGCTCGTAATGTGGAATATATTGATGTGTGGATCTGACTTTGTCAAAAATAGGATTGAAATGAAGCTTTATCATAACCCAATTTCACCAAATTCTCGTCGTGTCTGGATTACCCTGATGGAAAAAGGACTACCGAGATCTTAGTTTCAGACGTAGTGCGTTAAAGGTTCAATCAGCAAAAGTCGATAAATAACTCCCTTCCCGGTACAAAATTACTCATATTATTGAACCGCTCTTCTTCTCTTCTTTCTTCGCGCACTTTGCGTCTTTGCGGTTCATTAAATATAAATCTTTAAGCGGGAAGAGAGTCGTGAAAATTCCTTGTGGGATGGGCATCTTGCCCGTCTTACCTTTAAAAGGTTGCCCATCCTACCTTTAAAAAAGCGGAATTAATGGTAATTTTTCACAGAAGTTTATGCTTGAAAGCAAAACCCGCACCCATAACAACCAGTAAACCTAAAAAAGCCGATGTCGGAGTGGGTTCCGGAACCGACCGAGCAATCGGAACTTGACGAATCGTAAAAGACTGATATAAATTCTTGCCATCCAAATCGTCGGGAATATCAACTGAAAACGTGAAATCAACAGATTCACCCGGAGCCACAGAACCTCCAGACCACTTGAGACTGAAAGAGCCATCCTGATTAAGTTCCGTAAATTTGGAAGAGGTAGGCTTTTCGTCAGCACCCGAAACGCTAAAGTCGAAATTAGGAATTGCAAATCCAGGTGGAACAAGAATTAACTCAGGCGATCCGAAATTATCATTCACTCCAAATCCAATCTGAAAGGTAAAACTATCCCAAGAAGAGCTTGTATTATTGACAACTGTTTCAGTGAAGAAATACTCTGTTGTCCCTCCTGACGGTACAACGAATACTGGAGTATCAACTGAGTCTGTCGTTTTAAAGGTTATGGGAGTACAAGACAACCCAGGAAACTTGACGATTTGATTCGGGCTTGGGGCTATGCTGTTGTCATTATTTGGGTATGGAGTCGCCACAGTAGTTTGAACCTGCGGACACAGGACATCACCAAGACCAAGCCCGGTGGGTGGGCTGATGCTGGTAATAGTACGCGCCTGTGCAACTTCGCTCAAGCACAGAAAAATCGCTAGGGTAGCTCCAAGGATTGTTGTGATTCGTTTCATTTTTAATTGGGGGTGATTGGCAACGATCGCACTCTAAGTGTAAGTGCTTCCAAGTATCCAAGTATAATTTGGACTCGATCATTTATCGGAGCAGCCTGAGAAATTTACGCAAAAGGCGAGCATTAATTAATGAAGTGATTGAAAATTAGCTGCCTTGCCTCATCCTCCACCAATTTTTTTGCCTTTAAGAAACAGATACTGCTCGCTTAATGAATTACACTAGTAAATCGTAATGTAGTTTTGTTAAGCTTTTGGACAAGGTAATTATGGTTACCAGACTTTCAATAGCGGCAACAGTACCAACCATCGCTCCTGAACGGTCTAGTCAAGTCACTTACAAGCCATATCCAAATTATAAAGTGATAGTCTTGAATGATGACTTTAATACATTTCAGCACGTTCACGACTGTTTGGTGAAGTATATTCCGGGTATGACTAGCGATCGCGCATGGGAACTGACTAACCAAGTGCATCACGAAGGTCAAGCCATTGTTTGGGTTGGTCCGCAAGAACCTGCTGAACTTTATCACCAACAGCTGCGTCGAGCTGGATTAACAATGGCTCCTCTTGAAGCAGCGTAAAAATAAAACAATGACTAAATCTACTGAGGGCAGGCTTGTCTGGAATCACTCAACCCATATCAGCGGTCTCATCCCAATTCTAGAGCGTCTGATCAAACAGAATGGCATTCAAACTGTAACACCTGGGGAGATTGGGCGAGTCAAAGGTCACTGCCCTCATTTACAGTTGCGGGTATCTGTACCAATTAGAGGTGGCTTTAAGGTCATCACACGTCACGGTAAAACCGTGCAAGAAGTGTTTATTCTAACGAACTTAGATAAAGAACAACTCGAAGAGGCGATTTCGGTTGCAATGAGAAAATAATTATGCGTTAGTTGTTAGTGGTTATTTGTTGTCCCACTAACAACTCACAACTAACCAATAACTATTCCTGAACATGACGCATTGCCAGTTTGTGGAGTGGTAAACAGACAACGCAAGAAAATGTTAAGAAATATGACAGTGCTGTTGTGATTCTCAAAGTCATCAGTACAGCTTCCCAATCAGGTAAAACGACTTTCTCGATCGCAAAAGCAACGCAGTAAACCAGCCAGTAAGAAAAGCTCATTCTAAACAAAACTTTCTCTGTTTCTTCTGCTTCATCGTTATTTTGCTTGCGTTCCCACAGTAATAGCAGCCCGACAATACAAGCTACAAAGGAAACGGCAACTACAGAATCGTGACAGATGAAACTTAATGATTGCATTTGTATATATCCCGTAAAGTTTCTATTGGAGATAAGTCTAAAGGAATAGGCTTTTAGGATATGCAAATAGTAACAAACTGAAATAGATTACTGGTCTTTTTGTAAACAAATAAAAAGATAAATAAATAAAAATTGCCAATTTAGAAACGAAAAACAATCTCTATTTACGCCTTGACTCTCGATCCGATGGCTCCGTCTGGGAATGCCTTCACTTTAGGCGAAGCCTCGCTTACTTAAGGACTTCCAAATTAAAAAATATCCAACTTTTTCTTGTAGGATGGTGCAGCCCGTCCTATGGAACAGGGGAGATGCTCGCTCTCCTGATTTAGAACGGGCGAGGACGCCCGTACCACAAGAAAATGCTTTTGTGTATTTACTGGAAAAGTATTGTAGTTAAATTATTTTACGGAATTCAGCAAATATACGTAATTAGATAAAGTTATTAAAAATCAAAATATTTTTACCATCCTGGGGAATTTTACGAAATAATTCGGTGGAGAACTAAAAAAGTTTGTAATATTATTTACGCAATGACGTTCTCATAGAATTATTATAAAAAAATGTCGCTAAGACATTAAGGTTGATTGTTATGCTTGCTTGGAAAACAAAACTTTTAACTATCTGTTCTTTCTGTTCGCTCTTTTTTCCCACAAACCTGCTTGTTTTAGCACAAGCAACTGTAGAAAATACCCCAACTTCCACTGCTTCTGGTGTCTATCAACAAGCAAGAGAAAAACTGCCCTCTGACTGGTATGCTATTTACCGTATTGTCGATCGCATTGCCCGTGCTAATGAAATCGATAGTCATCCTTGGCAAGTCAAGATTGTCCGAAAATATGACACCCATAGCTTTGCCAGCGAAGAGAACCTAATAACAGTTCATAGCGGTGTTCTTAACCAATTGGTAAGTGATTCCTCAGCCCTGGCTTGTCTCGTAGGTCACGAAATGGGTCATCATGTAAAACGCCATACAGTTGTTGGTGAGACTCAAAAGGCTGAATTGCTTGTCAAAATTAAAGAGGAAACCGAACAGGAAGTTTTGGGGATAAAAAAAACTTCATCCACAGAGTCAACAGTGAACTATGTTGGAGGTGCGCTCGCTAACCATGTCTTACCCGGATTTCTTGGTAACTTAGTGAACGGTGTTCTAGAAAGAAGAAATACAAATCGAGCACAACAAGCCGAGAAACGCATAAAGGATATTGTTGCTCAAAAGACAGAAGATTTAGACCAACGCCTTGCATTACAGAGCAAAGAGCAAGAATTAGAAGGGGATCGAATGGGCTATTTAACCTCTATCCGTGCGGGTTTTGAGCCAGAAGGATGTTTGCGAGCATTGAATATTCTTGCTAAAACTCCGGGATTTGAGACTACTATTCCACCCACATCTATAAGAATAGAGTCCTTGAAAGATTTCATCACAAAAAACCCTCCTCAGACGCTAGCACAGGAGGGAGAAGCAAGAATTTCTGCAACACAACCTTTAACCTACGACTTGTCTAAAAACGGGGAGTCACTCAAAATTAACTCCCGTCACGGTGCTTCAGTTGCAGATGATATTGATGCAAAGTTTGGGAAATGATAGTGGTTAGTTGTCACTGGTCACTGGTCACTGGTTAACCACTAACCCTTACAAAGAACAACTCAATTCACCAGCTTTTTGGGAAAAGAGGCTGTTTTCTCGATAGTCTACACGACAATCTATGACAGCAGGTACGTCTTGGTTAAGGGCGTCTTTGAGCATGGGAACCAAATCTGTAGCGGTTTCAACTCGGTAGCCTTTTAGTCCCATGCTTTCTGCAAATTTGACAAAGTCGGGATTGCCAAAATGTACAAAGGATGAACGTCCTTTACCAAAGTGGTTTTCTTGCTTCCACTCGATTAATCCATAGCCACCATCGTTAAAGACTAGGGTGACAAAAGGTGTCCCGACACGTAAAGCAGTTTCTAATTCCTGGCAGTTCATCATAAAACCACCATCTCCTGTTGCTGCAACAACTTTGCGATCTGGATAGATGAGTTTTGCTGCTAATGCACCGGGAATGGCAATTCCCATTGCGGCAAAGCCATTGGAAATAATACAGGTATTGGGGCTGTAGCAGTGGTAATGGCGGGCAATCCACATTTTGTGTGCGCCTACATCAGAAATGACGATGTCTTCTGGTCCCATAACTTGCCGTAAATCGTAAATGAGCTTTTGTGGCTTGATGGGGAATGCATCATCATTGGCATACTGTTCGTAATCAGCACGAATATTTGTTCGCAAGCTGATGGCATAGGGGTTGGGTTTGCCTTGCCTATCTGCAACTTTTAATATCTCTAAAAGTGAATCTGAAACATCCCCTACAACTTCTACTTTAGGAATATAACTGCTATCAATTTCTGCAGGAGTTGTTGCAATATGAACAATGGGAATCTTGCCTTCAGGGTTCCATTTTTTCGGAGAGAATTCAATTAAATCGTAGCCAATGGCAATTACCAAGTCAGTATTGGAGAAACCACAGGTGATGAAATCTCGCTGTTGCAATCCTACTGCCCAAAGTGCTAGAGGATGGGTGTAAGGAATAATACCTTTACCCATGAATGTATTGGCAACGGGAATATTCAATTGGGTGGCGAACTGCGTGACGGCATCACTAGCTTGAGCGCGAATAGCCCCATTTCCTACTAAAATTATGGGATTCTCTGCTTGGGAAATTACTGCTGCGGCTGCCCTAATACTGGCAAAAGATGCAAAGGTTTTTTCTATTTTATCTTTTTGCAATGGTTTCCCGTCTGCAGGCATGGCAGCTATATTTTCCGGCAAGTCAATGTGTACTGCGCCCGGTTTTTCACTTTGCGATCGCTTAAAGGCTTTTCGCACAAGTTCTGGCGTGATGCTTGGTCTGACAATCTGTTTGTTCCACTTTGTAACAGGGGCAAACATTGCTACCAAGTCAAGGTATTGATGGGATTCGATATGCATTCTATCTGTTCCCACTTGCCCGGTGATAGCAACCAATGGTGCGCCATCAAGGTTAGCATCTGCCACTCCTGTCATTAAATTTGTTGCCCCAGGGCCGAGGGTAGAAAGACACACTCCAGCTTTTCCTGTCAAACGTCCGTAAACATCTGCCATGAAAGCTGCACCCTGTTCGTGACGAGTGGTAATGAATTTAATTGAAGAGTGTTTCAAGGCTTCTAGAACGTGCAGGTTTTCTTCTCCAGGAAGTCCAAAAACATATTCTACACCTTCATTTTCTAAGCACTGTACCAGTAGTTCAGCCGTGTTCATTTAATTTCCTCAGTAGTTAGTGGTTAGTGGTTAGTGGTTAGTGGTTGGTGGTTAGTGGTTAGTGGTTGGTGGTTAGTGGTTGATGGTTAGTAGTTAGTGGTTGGTGGATTAACAACTAACAACTAACAACTAACAACTAACTTTTCCCAATTCAAAATCCAAAATCCAAAATCCAAAATCCAAAATCACTTAACCCATACAGTTTTAACATTGACGAACTCATGAATGCCTTGGATACTCAGTTCTCTGCCATATCCGGAACGCTTAATTCCACCAAAGGGTAATCGAGGGTCAGATTTTACCATTCCGTTGATAAATACCGAACCTGCTTCGATTTCCTCTGCAAGACGATCGCGTTCTTTGGCGTTAGTCGTCCATGCACTGGCTCCTAAGCCAAAGGGTGTGGAATTTGCTAGTTTGATTGCGGCATCAATATCCGCAACACGAAATAGCATTGCTACAGGACCGAAAAATTCTTCCTTTGCCATTGGATTTTCTGGAGAAATCTCCGTAAGAATCGTTGCAGGATAGTAATTACCGGGTCTATCTGATACAGGATGCCCTCCTATGAGAAGTTTTGCACCATTCTTAACACAAGCATGCACTTGCTGGTCTAAATCCTTAAGAATATCGGGGGTGGCTAGCGGTCCCAAGTCTGTTTCTGGGTCCATGGGGTCGCCAACTTTCAAGCCTTGGAATTTTTCTAGCAGCAACTTTTCAAACTTATCGGCGACAGTTTCAACCACTATAAAGCGTTTGGCGGCAATACAAGATTGCCCGTTATTTAGCATTCGTGCGGTGGTTGCTGTGGTTGCTGCTGCTTCTAGATCTGCACTGTCTAAAACAATAAAAGGGTCGCTACCTCCTAATTCCAGAACAGTTTTTTTAATTTGTGTTCCTGATGCAGCTGCTAAACTTGCTCCTGCGGGTTCGCTTCCTGTCAGTGTGGCGGCTTTGATGCGATCGTCTGCCATTAAGGAAGACACCTTACTAGCACCGATCAACAGGGTTTGAAATACTTCTTCGGGAAAACCTGCTCGTCGTATAATTTCTTCTATAGCTAACGCACACTGGGGAACATTAGAAGCGTGTTTAAGCAATCCTACATTTCCCGCCATCAAAGCAGGTGCGGCGAATCGAAAGACCTGCCAGAAGGGAAAATTCCAAGGCATGACGGCAAGAATAATGCCTAATGGTTGGTAGCGGACAAAACTATGGCTGGCATCTGTTTTAACACTCACATCCCCAAGAAATTGGGAAGCGTGTTCGGCATAGTAGCGACAGACAACAGCACATTTTTCTACTTCTGCGATCGCTGCTTTCAAAGGCTTGCCCATCTCCAGTGTCATCAGCTTGGCATATTCTGCTTTTTCTTGCTCTAGAATATCAGCAGCTTTCTGCATCCAAGATGCTCGCTCTGGAAAACCAGTCTTTCGATACTGCTCAAAAGCCTGTTGTGCCAAATCGAGTTTTATAGCGATTTCGGTATCGTTTAACGGCTCAAAAGTTTTGAGCAATTCCCCTGTTGCGGGATTAATGGTGGCGATCGCCATAACCTGACCTCCCGTTAAAAAGTTACTTGAGGTAACACCGCATTGTCACAATATTTTAATTGCGGTCTCACTTAATAATTTTAGTCTTTTAATGAATGCTCATTTTACTTATATTAAAATTTTGCAATTAAACTTGAAACAAATCATACATAAATAATATGTATTTATGCTTATATAGTGAATTCACATCCTTGCCTGCATTTTGGTCTGATAAACTTTAACCAATCGATTAATGCCTTTGAAGCGATAATCTCCCATTTCATGAAAATCAGAAGGGTCTGAAAGTAAACTATAAGTAGCTTCACTGAGAACACATTCACCAGGAGGGCAAACTCCTTCCATTCGGGCTGCTAAATTAATAGTTGCTCCTAATGCGGTGTATTCAACTCTCTGAGAACTACCGACATCCCCCACTACTGCTTTTCCACTATTGATCGCTATCCGCAATTGAAGTGGTTCTTCCCAAAAATTTCGAGTATTGAGATTTTCCAGACGAGTCAGCATTCCCATGGCAGCAGCCACAGAGCGGTTGGCATGATCTGGCTGTGGTTCGGGCGCACCAAAAAATGCCATAATACAATCACCAATATACTTATCCAAAGTGCCGCCAAAGGCAAACACTTCTTGTAGCATTTCTTCAAATAAATAATTCAGTAATTCGGCAATCTTAGTTGGCGATAACCGTTCTGAAAGCGCAGTAAATCCTACTAAATCCGCAAATAAAATACTAATTTCACTGTCTTGTGGTGGTAATCGACCACCAGGTAGAACTCCTACAGATATCAGATGCTGGACAACAGATGGAGAATGATACCGTTCCAATTTTTGACGAATCATCTCTTCGCTTTTAAGTTTCTCAGCTAACAACCATCGCTGTACGCTAGAAGCAACAAGATTTGCTAAAGCTGAAAAAAACCTGAGTTCTTCCTCACCTTCTTGTGTCCAATGGTGTGATGAAAGATGGGCATCAGCGTAGAGAACGCCAACAACCTTATTCTCATCCCATAAAGGCACTGCCATGGCGCTACGAATACCTTTCACTAAAATACTGTTTTCTCCAGCAAATCGTTCATCATTTTGAGCATCAGCAGTTTGAAGAGCAACTTTTTCCTCAAACACCTTTTGGCAGATACTGCGACTAATCCAATCACCATCAGTTAATAAATACTCAGGTTGGGAAAAATCTCTTGTTGCCGCATTCATTAATTCTAGCTTACCGCACCCGCCGACATCAATTAAGAGTGCCAAACGGTCTATACTATTAAGGTAACGAAAAACAACTTCCTGAACTTGGGAGAAAATCTCTTGTATGGAAGCTGCTGCAGAAAGATTCTTTGCTATGTCTACTAGGTCTTTTAAGCGGGCAATGGTTTTGTCTTTATTGGCAATGTCGCTGTCGTCGATATCCGTTAGCAGCCATTGCTCTTGCAATTGTTTAACATTACGAAGAATAGTTCTTCCTTGAGCGGTTGCTCCTACTTCCGGCTTGAACGTTGTCTGTTCTACCGGAGTGAGTAGAACAACTAGACTTACATCTCCCAACCAAATAATATCGCCACTACGCACCTGTTCGGGAGATTTCACAAGGTTTTCGTTTAATTGGGTGCCATTTTTACTGCCTAAATCTTCAACAGTCCACTTACCGGAAGGAGTTTTCGTCAATCGTGCATGGAAACGGGAAACTCCTCCTGACGCTATACAAAGGTCACATTGGGGTAATCGACCTATTGTAAATGTATCTTGATGCACCGTTATCATTTTTTCAGAAGTTCCTTCTTGCAGGCGCAGTTTCAGTTCTGTCATGACTTCTATAAATCCATCCGGTGTGCGGAGATTAATATAATTGTTTAATAGTTACTCAACTACCAGTTATAGCGCGATCGCTGTTTCATGGCTGACTGAGCGAGGGCTTAACCCCTCACTCTTATCTTTATGCCACTGTCTGTGGCAATCCGACAACTGTAAAAGCAAGATAGCTAGCGCATTCTCCTAAAACTGATGATTCTCAGCCCCTCCCTACTCCCCCCTCCCTTTTTCAAGCTAGGTAAAAATACGTCAGTTAATTTCCGTAATGAGAAGGCAGAGAATTGAAGAAATAGTAAATGTTCGGTGATAGTTCGCGATCCCGCTACATTAAATTAGGATAACGTATGAAACAAGGCAAAAAAGATTTTCAAAAATGTACTCTTTTTGATAAACGCATTTTTGCAAAAGATATTTTGATGATTTTTGGTAGCATATTCGTGATACTAGTAGCTACACTTTATCCCTTCAATTTTTCTTCACCCAATAATTTTTCAATCCAAAAAATCTCTAGTCAATTTGAAAGTACAAGCAATTTTATAGACCAAGTCAATAACATTCTATTATTTATTCCTTTGGGGTTCAGTCTCAGCAGTTATCTACAAAAAATAAGAATACCATTAATAGGAAATATTTTACTAGTTTTATTAGGGAGTCTGGGTTTATCTCTGACAGTTGAACTTTGGCAGATATTTTTACCGTCTAGAGAACCCACTCCTGCCGATATACTTAATAATAGTATGAGTGGATTAGTCGGTTTACTATGTTTTTATTTATGTAATTCTCAAAAGTTAAATAGTGTCTTCGCTAACATAGAAAATAGTACTTTGGGACGATCTACACAAAAAATAACCTTGTTTTTTTGCGGATATATAATCTTGACATTTGCTATCTCGTTTCTTTGGCTGGGGACAACAAGTTTAAGTGGGTGGAATCTAAATTATCCGTTAATCTTTGGTAATGAAAAAACAGGAACTAGACCTTGGCAAGGATATATTTCTAAAGTTTATATTGCCGATAAAGCTATTTCAAAGAACGAAGTAGAAAAAGTATTTTTTGATGAGAACTATTTTAATACCTTGGGAGATTCTTTACTTGCTGCTTACAAATTTACCGATCGATGCTGTCAGCTAGAAGAAACTGCAAAAAGTCCCAAGTTACTAGAGAAAAAACTTTTGTGGGAACAGTTATCAGAGAATCAGCAAGGTCAAGGAGTATTTTTAAGTTCCGGTCATTGGTTGGAAACAGAAACTCCTGTTACTTCTTTAAATCAAAGAATTCGAGAAACCTCTGAGTTCACTATCAGCACAACTGTTACCAGTTCTAACATAGGTCAAACTGGACCAGCTCGTATTATCTCAGTTTCCAACGGAACTCTTCGTCGTAATTTCACCTTGGGACAGGAGGGAACCGCTTTGGACTTGCGACTCAGAACCTCTATTACTGGAGAAAATGGGTCAGAATTAAAGATGAGAGTTTCCAATGTTTTTACAGACACTAATCCTCATCATATAGTATTCACTTACTCTAAAGGTATGCTTCAGGTCTACATTGACACATTAAGTCATTTCTCTTCTTTCCATTTATTGGAGTTAATGCCCAAAGATCAGCAACTTTTTTACTACGCTATCACTTTTATTCCTTTGGGTATTTGTTTGACGATTATTACTATTCTAGCCAAAAGAAAAATATTTCTTTATAGGTTTTTGCTGTTCAGTGGAATACTATTACCTTCTTTGATACTGGAAAGTATTTTGGTTAGTGAAAATGGCAAGAGTATCAGCCTCAGAAATTTGTTACTGGGTATATTCTTTACTACGGGTACTATGCTAGTATTAAGATTACGTGCTTTGATGGTATTGAAAAAAACAGCCGTATAGACTCCCGGAAGGTTTTAGATGATTGGCAGATTACTAGACCAGCGTTACCTGGTAGTTGAGCTATTGGGTATGGGTGGATTTGGTCACACGTACACAGCACAAGATACTCGCCGTCCTGGAAATCCTGTATGCGTCGTTAAACATCTCAAACCTGCTACTGATGACCTTGAGTTTTTGCAAATCGCAAGACGCTTGTTTCGTAGAGAAGCCGAAACTCTGGAAAAATTGGGCAACCATGACCAAATTCCGCGACTGTTGGCTTACTTTGAAGAACAGCAAGAATTTTTTCTCGTACAGGAGTATATTGCGGGACATCAGCTGGCAATGGAATTACCATTGGGACAGCGTTGGGATGAAAGTCAAACCATTCATTTGCTGCAAGATGTTCTGCCAATTCTAGAATTTCTTCATAATAACGAAGTCATCCATCGCGATATAAAACCTCAGAATCTCATTCGTCGTCACTCCGACAATAAACTGGTGCTAGTTGATTTTGGTGCTGTTAAGCAAATCCAGATGTATTCCTTAATGAATCCAAATCAACTCAACAATGAGACAATTCCTATAGGAACTCCTGGTTATATGCCAAGCGAACAGGCACAGGGAAGACCTCGACCCAACAGTGATATCTATGCGCTTGGTGCGATCGCTATCCAAGCTTTGACAGGCTTGAACCCCAAACAGTTTGCTACAGATGCTAAAACCGGAGAGATTATTTGGCGGCAGTATGCTCAAGTCAGCGATCCATTAGCAGATCTTTTAACAAAAATGGTGCGCCAATACTACAAGTATCGCTATGAATCTGCAAGTGATACTTTGGAAGCACTCACCTCCTTCACCCATCCTCGCACCCGAGCGGCTGTCGCTGTTGCTGTTAAATACGTACTGCAAAACTATCTACGAGAAGGATACGCGTCCGCAACTAAAATGGTGCGATCGCTACAAGAATTGGCAAAACCTTGCTATCATCCAGCAGAGAATACAAAAACTCCCGATACGACACAACTACCAACCACTCCTAGTTCTCAAGTGCCAGGTACACAAAGTACGGTGCTAATACCTGATGCCAATCTACCCGCATCCAACACTTCCTCGTCTCACAAAGGTTTTCCTATTAAATCTCCTCGTCAAATACAATTGCTTGTTGGCGGAGGTGCTGTGATTGCTTTAGTTGCGCTGAGTGTGATTTCTGCAAATCCTCCTCAACAAAAATCGGCCTCAACTACACAAGAGAAAACAATTCAAGAAACACAAAAGGCAGGCGGTACAAATACACAGAAAAGTACAGTTCCAGACAAAATTTCCCAACAGAATCAATTCAATAACTGTTTTATTACCACTCGTGCATCAAATGTACGCTCTGTTTCCGGGCGCAGAAGAACAGGAAAGGTCATTAAAGCAGGTACTAGAGTGACAGTCACTGGAAAAGAAGAAGGTGGTTGGATCGAACTCAGCGCTCCCGAACCAGGTTGGATATGGAAGAGTCGGACAAAGAATACTTGTCAGTAGGTAGGGCAAAAGCTTTCTTATGACAGAGGTCAATATGTCAGAAAAACATAATAATTCTTATAAGAATAGCCCTATCAATTTAAAGTTATCTAAAATAGATAAGTCATATGGAAAGAATACATCTAAATACCAATCGCTTCTTTAAGAAAAAATTAGCTAACTACTTATTGTTACCATTTGTAGGAGTAGGAATAGCATTTTTGAGTGGTTGCTCAACAGTCACTTCTCAAAGAATTCAACCTTTGAAAGAATCTGTTCAAGCAGTTCAAGAGACAGGAAATTCCAATAATCGCCCGCTCGTACCAACAGCCGAGGATACCAATTTTGTTGTCGCAGTTGTCAATAAGGTAGAACCAGCAGTGGTGCAAATAAACACTGAGAGAACTGTCAGAAGCCAAGTACCGGAAGCATTAAATGACCCTTTCTTTCAGAGATTTTTTGGAGACCGAGTACCAACACAGCCACAAGAGAGAGTTGTTCGCGGTGTTGGCTCTGGTTTTATCATTAATTCTAACGGTCAAATTCTTACCAATGCTCACGTTGTTAATAATGCGGATACAGTGACAGTATCCTTTTCCGATGGTCGCACCGTACAAGGTAAAGTGTTGGGGCAAGACAACGTGACGGATATTGCAGTTGTTCAAGTTCCCAATAATAATTTACCTATTGTAGAATTAGGAAATTCTCAACAAGTACAACCAGGACAGTGGGCGATCGCAATTGGTAATCCCCTGGGTTTGCAAGAAACCGTTACAGTGGGTGTGGTCAGCGCAACAGACCGTTCTGCAAGCGATATCGGTGCATCTGACAGACGTATTGGATATATTCAAACTGATGCAGCAATTAATCCGGGAAACTCAGGTGGACCCCTGCTTAATGCACGGGGTCAGGTCATTGGCGTTAACACAGCTATTATTAGCGGTGCTCAAGGCATCGGCTTTGCTATTCCCATTGATACAGCTCAACGCATAGCTCAGGAATTAATTACTAAAGGCAAAGTTGAACACCCTTATTTGGGTATTCAGATGACACAGATTACACCTGAACTCAAGCAACGAATTAACAATAGCCCGAATGCGAATATTCAAGTGCAAGCAGATCGGGGTATTCTCATTGTTCGTGTTGTTCCTGGTTCTCCAGCTGATAGAGCAGGGTTGCGTCCAGGGGATGTCATTCAAGAAATTAATAATCAACCTGTGACTACAACTGATGCATTACAGCAGATAGTAGAGAAAACTGGCGTTGGTAGCACCATGCAAATAGAACTGCAACGCAATGGTAAAAGTTTACAAGTCTCAGTACAACCGGGACCGCTTCCCACGCCTCAAGGTGGTTAGTAAGGCGCAAGGCTTTACAATCCCTACGCGGTTCGTTGTGTAATTCATCAATAGCATCACTCTTTGCTATCCGATCCTGCGCCAACAGCACTACCTTTGAGAGTTCTGTTGGCGCTATCATTATCATCGTTTTTTAATTGGCGTTTACTTTTCATCTCTCCTTGCCAATTGTTAAGTATATCCTTAACCAAAATTTCTTTTATACAAATTTGAAAGACAATGACTAGAGGTATAGCAAGAAATAGCCCTAAAAATCCAAAAAATTGGGCGAAAATCACTACAGATAATATGGTTACTACAGGTAATAGAGAGACCTGAGTTCTCATAACCAAGGGCACAATTACCAAGCTTTCAACCTGCTGAATTCCAAAGTATAGTGCTACCACGGCAGCTGCTTTCCAAGGTGCATCAAGCAGTGCTAACAGTAGAGGTGGAATCAAACTCAATGTTGGTCCAACATTCGGAATAAACTCTAGTAATCCTGCTAAAAGTGCATTAACTAAGGGGAGACGCACTCCTAAAATTAACAAACCAACATAGCTCAAGCAAGCAATTAGGCACATCGTCAGAAGTGTACCTTTTATCCAACCTACTAAAGATGTTTCACATTCAGAAAGAATTTCACTAACCCGACGCCGATAAAATGCAGGAAACAACAGGATAAAGCCCTGTCGGTATGGCGCTGGATCTGTCAGTAGCATAATGGTCAATACTAAGAACAGCAGTAAAGTTAAAACTATATTTAGCGACCTACTTAATAGGGCAAAAAAGTTGTTAACTAGCTGATTTAACCAAGTTTGTAAACCTTGAGTCAGAGTTCTAAGACCGCGAATATTTTCTAATAATTGATCTGGAATAGCGTTTTGCAACCAGTTATTCCAAGTTCGCATTCTTTCTAAGGCATTAGGTGCAAAGTCAGTGAATTGTTGCAGTTGGTCAACAATTTGTGGCGCAATCAATGCTAAAAAACTTGCTATAATCATCAGTAAAAGACTAAATGATATCGCGATCGCAATACCTCTTTTCATCCGAAATTTTTGTAAAAATAGCACAAGTTGGTTTAAAACTGTTGCCAAAACAACAGATGCAAAGACAACTAAAACAACTTGCCTGATTTGCCACAAAATATAAAGAGATATGACAAGGGCAAACAACCCTATCCATTGCCCAAAACGCACAACTCTGCCTCCAGTTTTTGCTATTCCAGCAATCTTGCTGAATTTTATGCTTCCAAATTAGCTATGTCTTTGATTTCAAAAAAGCCTCTCAAGTGGTATTTTTATTGTGCCGACTTACTTCATAAAGGCAAATGAATATTAAAGCTTGCTCCCTCACCAAACTTACTACTCGCTGTAATGCTACCACCGTGGGCTTCTATGATACGCTTGGCGATCGCTAAGCCCAATCCAACTCCCTTACCTTGACGCGAGCGATCGGCAGTATAAAATTGCTCGAAAATATGTGGGAGGTCGCTTTCTTTAATCCCCTGTCCGCGATCGCGAATTGTCACAACTGCTTGCTTGCCTTCTTTGTACCCAGCTATAGAAATTTGGGAATTAGGGGATGAGTGTTTGATGGCATTATCCAAAATATTGAGAAAAGCTTGCAACAGACGCTCCGAGTCGCCCTGTATTTGCATATCTGTGACATTAACTTGTGTTGAGATTTGCAAATTTTTGATTCGGGATTCCATAGCCCTCATAGCACGGTCAATTAAATGATGCAAATGTACTGTTTGCTGTTCTAAGACTGTCACCCCTGCTTCCAGTCGTCCCAAATTTAGGAGATCGTCAATCAACCGTGATAACCGTTTGATTTCGTCTTCTACATTTTGAAAGAAGCGATCGCGAACTCCAGGATCTGAAGCAGCACCACTGCGAAGGGCTTCAACAGTCACCAAGACATTGCTAATTGGTGTACGGAGTTCATGAGATACGTTTGCGAGAAACACTCTGCGTTCTTGATCCAGAGAAGCTAAACGTTCGCTCATGCGGTTAAGTTCTAGTGCGAGTTGATCTAACTCGTTACTCTGACGAATCTGAAGTTTACCCCCAAAATGCCCGGTACCCAATTGAATTGCAAAATTTCTCATTGTTTCAATAGGGCGGGACAAACTACGCGCTAATGCCTCACTAATCAAAGTACACAGGATAAGTGTAAAAATGAGAGTTCCCACGATCGTGCTTATGATTGTGGCAAATTGCCTTTGAAACTGTCGTAAAGTGACTGACATCCTCAATGCGCCCAAAATTTGACCTTTACGCCTAATCGGTCGGGCAATGAACAATCGATCATCGTTAGTTAAAAGACCTTTTGCTAAACCTCGCTGTGCCTGACCTTGTAAGGCTTCTTTCATCCCAGGCACTTCCAACCAGCTTGGTATTTGTCGATCTAAGTCTGGGCTAGATGAGGCAAGAAGTCTACCTTTACTATCTAAAACTCGTATAGTTATGTTTTCAGCTGCACCATAACGTTGAACAATAACTGCAGCTCGCTTGAAGTCATTTGTTTCTAATGCATCAGCAACACTTTCACCAATAGCAGTACTCCAAGTCTCCAAATCCGTTTGCCTTGCTTTATTAAAGTAAGCATGGAAAGACCAGAGAATATACGCTCCCATCAGGGACGTTGCTAAAGCAGTTAGCAATAGGTATGTTGCCAGCAGTTTAGTATGAATGGAATTTTTTTTAATTTGAGGTATCCAGCCCATCTACAAAATTCCCAATTCAATCAGAAAGCATTAGGTAGACTAGGACTGTTTTTCAGAACGACGACGCAGGACAGCTTTTATACGCGCTAGCAGTTCGCGAGTGTTAAAGGGTTTTGTCACGTAGTCATCTGCACCTGCCTCTAGACCCCGCACTTTGTCAAAGTCTTGGTCTTTAGCAGTCAGCATAACAATTGGCACGTCCGAAAATGCTCGAATTCGCCAGCAAACTTCCATACCATCAACTTCTGGCAGCATTATATCTAAAAGGATCACATCTGGCACTTGCTTGTGAAACTGTTTGATAGCATTGTGACCATCTGCTGCCGTTTCTACAGTATAGCCTTCTTTCCGCAAACTGTAGGAAAGGCTTTCCCTTAAAGGTTCTTCATCATCAACTAATAAGACATGAGGCATTTTGCTTTTATATTTTGTATAGCTCCATATTCTACTATCATAAAGTCTATTTTTTGACACAACTATCCTAAGATACAAATTGATTCAACTTTAGATAAGAATTTTTAGTCGATAGCGGCTGGGGACAAGCAAGATAAGGGGAAATGACAAATGACAAATGACAAATGACAAATCCCCAGACACCTACTTAGTTTTAATCTTGTTTAAATCCCAAGTGTAATAACCAAGCTTGTCAGGAACTCTAGAGAACCTACCAATTCGGTGACCTCTAGAAAGTTCATTATGGACAGCAGTTTTTATCTCCCTTAATTGTTCGGCATTTAACTCTCCATACAAGCCTGTAATGACATCACCTACGCTGAAAATTCTCCCTGAATGTCTTTGCAATAGTATGCAGATGGCGTCAATAAGAAACTTACCTTCAAATTCTGCCAACATTGGCACTCGTCTTGCCTTGGGGAGCAAAAAGGGTTTCTTCTTTTTAGGTTTAACAGCTTTGGATTTGGCTTTCCCATTTTGTGGGGTTACCAAACTTATATCGAGAGTGTAACAACCGGGTTCCTCTGGAACAGCTGACCAGTAACCTTTTTCTTTACCGTGTGTCAGTGAGGATTGCACCCTACTCTTGACTACTTTGAATACACTTGACTCCAAATCTCCATAGAGCGTTCGCACGATGAAATCTATGTGACAAACAGTCCCCATATTTTCTCGCAGAATGCTTTCAATTGCTTCCAATCGAGGCAATCCGTGAAACTGAGGTTGCATGGGAACATCTGAGCCTGGAAGCGTGCGATCGTCATTCTCTAACAATATCCGTTGTGGTGAGAATATGACCGTAGGTGCTGCTGCAATTGCACCGTTGGCATTTTGTGTGGCAACTTCGTTCACACCGATCTCTTGCTTGCCATTGTCTTTCAACTCAAGCTGGATAAATTCTTCTGGTTTAAAGTTAGAGACTTTATCCGGTACTTGTTGTAAGTGAGAGACTTCTTGGGAAGGAGTGGGAGGAAACGAGAGTGTTTCAACTATCGCTGTTTGGTTATCAACTACAGGCGGTAGTGAATAATTCGACAAGATCGCTTCTACGTGAGTCAATTGCGATCGCGCCTGCGTACTCAAACGTTCGTACTCTTCCACAAGAGCTGCATAGTAGTCTCTTAATTCGAGCAGTGGTTCAATCAAAGCTTGTGGAGGTGCTTCTAAGTGTGGTTTTGTCATCATATAGTTTCATCTCAACCTAATTCAGTATCAGATTTGTAAGTCATTGGTCTGGGTTTAGCTTTATTGGAGGGCTTCATTAGCGATTTTTTAGGTGCTTGAGGAGGGCGGCATTGTTCGCAGTACAAAGGACGAGGTCCAAAAGTCTCGCGCTTCGTTGATGTACCGCACTCTTTGCAAACAAAGTTGAAAACGCGTATGTGAATCAATCGTTTGTGTGCTCTAACAGTGTATTCTCTAACGTTGATTACTTTGCTGCTGGTCATAGTTGTGAGTGGTGAGTTTTGTCCTATCAATATAATCATTCAGGCAGGGTAAATTGCTTTCTTGACATTTTTAGTGACAAGTTTTGGCAATTGTTGGTTGGGTTGTGGTGGATACACACAAATCCAGGATTATTGGAAGCGTGCTGTATTTCCCAGTTAATGAGACAGACGCTTAACGCAGTGACCCTTTTTGATGCAACAGACCAGTCACTGCAAAAAGCAGACCAGTTACTGCTACTGCTTGTTAGGGCTGGGTCTGGATAAAACCCCTGCAGGAAAGCGCACCCAGTAGAAAGCTTGTCTAAACTTTGAAGAAGGCTTTCTTCCCTCTTCCCACTGTCTTTGATGAGGTTAGTACTTTTTATAAGTACTTGCAACCGATCTAAAACAACGTCTACTAGATACTTGACGGTACGTTTGGTTAAAGTCCAAAACACTCTAAGGTGTTTTGTAGAGAAGGTGTGTGAACCACTTCCTTGAAGCCTAACATTCCATCCAGCATTGCGTATGACGCCAAATACACCTCTCCAAAATTGGTAAAATCGATTCCTGTCACGCTTTCCCAGAAGCAGATCCAGGTCTGAATCAGTTTGCGAGGTGTGAGCCACGTTAAAAGCAACGGACACTTGGTCAAAGCGCTTGAGTACAGTTTTCAGAGCTTTGACTACCACGCTCTTGTAAAACTGGTTTAACTCACTGCGGGTGCGCTTGAAATGCTTTTTGTCACCAATTTTAATGGGGATAGACAAGACTTTATAAATAACCTTATCAATATTTATCAGTAACTGCAAGGTCATGATGTCAACTAAGGTTTGAATAGAACCTTGATTCCCAATATTAGGCGGGAGACAACCAAGACATACAGCTACTTCAAACATAACACCTAGCTGCCGTTCTGTAACGTCTTTAACAAGATACCAACCTCCTACTTTGTTTTCAGTTTTCTCCACCATCTTGGTTTCACCTCCTTAATGTGTGTATTAAATCTATTCTGCAATAATAAAAGACTCAGACAAATTTACTATAGCTGGCTATACTTAAAAGTATTTAAAAAAATGCCAGTACAGCTTGTTGGTTCTTAAAACAAGAGAGCCGTTCTTCAGCTCAACCCATGAGTCGTCTTTTAAACAAGAGACATACTTCAGTTGTGGGAGTACTAGAGTACGAGTCTACTATTGAAAATAAAACCTTTGTACAACATGACTTTCTGTGGGTTTTTAGAGGGCTTGAAGAGAGCGTAAGTATCAATACTATGCGATAACACGGGGCTTTAACAACTCAAAAATGTACGTTTGTGTATTATTTCAATTAAAGCATTACAAATTCCCAGTTTGCTCATTCCAAGTTCAGCCTCTGTAAAAACGACAAATTCTACTGTTGCTTTATTAGCTTCTGGTGTTAAGCAGCACCCTCTGTTAACTGTGCTCATGCACCCTAAGCCGCCACTTATAGACAAAAAAAGATTTCATCTGTGTTAATTCTTTTTAACAAGTTTGCACTCTAAGTTCCGGAACTTTACTTCTCGTATTGGTTAGAGATATGTTGATTCAATAAAAAAACAGACCCTAGATAGGTGTAGCTAATTGACCAGTGACCAGTGACCAGTGACCAGTGACCAGTGACCAGTGACCAGTGACCAGTGACCGATACTCCTAAGTCTATCTAGAGGGTTAGTTACTAAAAGAAATAAACAGGCTTCAAACAAATATAAGGTATATATCGCTACTTCGTTAGAAAGATGTGGCGATCGCTTAATTAGTTTTAAACTACTTTCTGACAATTAACTTCAATGAAGGATAAACCAGTTTTATACTTTGTGTTTTATCCTTTTGCCTTCCATCAGTTAGTTTTAGGACTTACGCACGCTCTACGAATTCTTGGCGCTCTTGGCGTCTTGGCGGTTCGATAAATCAAGGTTTCTAGCAATTTTTGCGTAAGTCCTGAGTTTTTCCTAGCAAATTTAAGGAAAATGCTGTGATAGCTAAAAGCTTATTCATCGGTTGTGCTTTAGTGCTGAGCATAACTCTTACTGGTAACGCACAACAAACGCAGGAACAAAGAATCGAGCAAGTTGAGGGCTATTTAGTCACACCCGAACAACTGAAATTTGACGAATCGCTTTTGCAACAGATCGAGTTGCCTACAGGATTTCGCATTAATATATTTGCCAAAGATTTAGGTAATCCCCGGATGCTAGCAGTAGCCCCTGATGGTACCATCTACGTTACTCGCCGCCAACAAGGTGATATACTAGCACTACGTGATTCTAATGGTGATGGGTACGCCGACGAAACACTAACCGTTGCATCCGGTTACGAATACATCAACGGCATCACAATTTACCAAAATCGTCTTTACTTTGTCACAGATAAAGATCTCTATGCCGCAGATGTGAACTCAGGAGGGGCAATAGGCGAAATACAGCAGTTGATTAACGATTTACCAGACGCAGGGCAACACCCCAACCGCACTCTCGCGTTTGGTCCTGACGGAATGCTCTACATCACTGTAGGTAGTACTTGTAACGCTTGTAATGAGACAAATCCTGAAAGCGCGACTATCCTGCGATCGCAACCTGATGGTAGTATGCGAACGATCTATGCCAAAGGTTTGCGAAACACCATTGGCTTTGATTGGCATCCGGAAACAGGGCAACTGTGGGGCATGGATCATGGCTCCGATTGGCGTGGTAACGAACAACCGCCGGAAGAATTAAATCTTCTGGAAGAGGATATAAACTACGGCTGGCCTTTTTGTTATGCAGATCGCCGTCCGGATGTATACTTGAGCGCAAACCCCACTGGTACGACGAAGGAAGAATACTGTGCCAATACACAACCGCCCGTGCTTACCTACACGGCTCACAGTGCGCCCTTAGCAATGTTATTCTACAAGGCGTCTCAGTTTCCAGAAGAATATCGTAACGATGCTTTTGTGACTATGCGCGGTTCCTGGAATCGCAACCCGCCCTCTGGTTATAAAATTGTACGAGTGCGTTATGTAGATGGCAAGCCAGTGGAATTTGAGGATTTTATCACTGGGTTTTTGAACGAAGAGGCATTAACTCAGTTTGGTAGACCAGTGGGTTTGGCGATCGCACCTGATGGGTCACTGTTATTTACAGATGACACAAATGGAGTTATCTACCGAGTGTCATATACAGGTAAAGGGCGTTAGCACAGATCCCCGACTTCTCAAAGAAATCGGGGATCTAATACAACAAATTATTCCCTTTAGATTAGGAAAATTATTACTGTATGTAGGGTGCGTTAGAGCTAAGCATAACGCACCATATATTTTATTAAACAATATTTATACTGGGTGCGGCGTGTTAGGTGGGACTAACACAAACTACTAATGCGTCTGTTTAAAATGGTGCATAAATTTTTGCTCTCCGGCGGTTGGGCAATCCCCACGTCAAAGAGTGCTCATGCAACAAATTAGGGAAGACGTACTACTACAGAAGTATGTTGGGGGTACTTAATTAATGAGAGCAAAACACGATATAGAAGCAGAAGCATGGCAATTGCTTGAAAAATCAATTATTTATTATCAAGGTCGTCCGATTGGAACAGTAGCAGCTATCGAACCAGGTTCAAATGCGTTGAACTACGACCAATGCTTTGTTCGAGATTTTGTCTTATCAGCACTCGCTTTTCTCATTAAAGGTAAACCTGAAATTGTACGTAACTTTTTGACAGAAACTCTTAGTTTGCAGAGTCAGGAACCACAGATAGACTCCTTTAAACCGGGACCGGGACTTATGCCAGCTAGTTTTAAAGTAGAATCAGAGGATGGTAGGCAGTATTTAACGGCTGATTTTGGAGAACACGCGATCGCCAAAGTACCGCCTGTTGATTCTTGCTTGTGGTGGCTTATTTTACTTCGGGCATATGTAAAAGCGACAGGTGATATTTCACTTTTTCACCAAAAACACTTTCAAAAAGGAATCAAATTAATTCTACAAATGTGCCTTGTTCATCGGTTTGCCATGTATCCAACGATGTTGGTTCCCGATGGCTCTTTTATGATTGACCGTCGTATGGGTGTTTATGAACATCCGCTTGAAATTCAAGTTTTATTTTATACAGCCTTACGTGCGGCTGGCGAGCTGCTTTTAAGAAATGATGATAGCTGCAGCCTTTATAATAGCGTTCACAAACGCTTAGCAAGTCTGACTTATCATCTTCGAGAATACTATTGGATCGATCTCAAGCGCTTAAATGAAATTTATCGGTACAAAGGCGATGAGTTTGGCAAAGAAGTTGCTAATAGATTCAATATATATGCTGATTCAATTCCTCATTGGCTGACAGAATGGCTGCCTGACAGTGGAGGTTATCTTGCAGGTAACCTTGGCCCTGGCCGTATGGATTTTCGTTTTTTTACTGTGGGTAACTTAATGGCAGTTATCACTTCTCTTGCCAGCGTTCAAGAATCTCAAAGCATTATGAATTTAATTGAGCAACGCTGGAACGATTTAGTGGGGTATATGCCGATGAAAATCTGCTTCCCTGCACTTGAGGGTATGGAGTGGCAAATTGTAACGGGATGCGATCCAAAAAATACCCCTTGGTCATATCACAATGGTGGAAATTGGCCTGTTTTACTCTGGTTGCTAGCTGCAACATCTCAAAAAACAAATCGCTTAGAACTAGGTCGCAAAGCTATAGCACTGGCTGAGAAACGTTTAATTGAAGATTCTTGGCCTGAGTATTACGATGGTAAAAATGGTCGATTAATTGGTAAAGAAGCTAGAAAATACCAAACGTGGACTATTGCAGGTTTTTTAGTTGCAAAAGCGTTGATTAACAATCCTCAGTATGTGGATTTACTAAGCTTTGAGAGTTAGGGACTTCCAAATAAAAAAGTCTTCAAATATCTTTTGTGGTACGGGCGACACGAGCCGTCACCACTCGGAAGGCAGGCGAGGACGCCCGCCCCACAAGATGGAGAATTTATTTTTTGGAAAACCCTCAGAGGCTAATTTGACTTGCGACGACGACTAACAACCATTCCCGTTGCTGTCAAACCAAGACCGAGCAAAGTACCGGGTTCTGGAACTTTCTTAACAGGTGGTTGTTCGTTGTGTTTCTTAGTCGCTACAAACAGCGAAGCGTGAGATAAAGCCTTACCTTGATTTCCATTTCCTGCTAAGGCAACACCGACAGTGTTAAAGAATCCTTGCAAATTTGTGTAATTAATACCTGTGAACAAATAGGCACTATATGCTGTACTGGTTTTAAGGCTCAGCACAAATGTATCACTGCTTAGTGGTTGTTTTAGACTCCATGCGCCAGAACTGAAATTATTAGCTGCTGTCAAGAAATTATTTGACTCATCTGATTTACCAGCTAAAGCCCAGTTATAAGTGTAGTCAGAAGACAAACTGTTTTTAAACAAACCATTATTTAGATCGCTAAGCAAGGTGCCTTGTGCTCCAGTGTCATTACCATCGAAAGGTCCTTTACAAGCTGTAGCATTAATACCGCCAAGTGAGACATTATTAACGTTGCAAATAGCTGTGGTTTGGTTACTTGCTGGTGCGGCTTTTGGTGGTGCAGCCATGAGCGCAACTGTAACTCCAGTGGCGAACAAAACAGAACCTAGTAATGTAGAACAAGTGTTTTTCTTCATGGCTTAAATTGCCTGGTTTTTAAATGAAATAACTGCGGGTAGTGAAACAATTGTCAAAATATTGTTTTTGTCAACTGCACCGAATCTGTAACTTATACTACTTCATTCATTTAGCTTTTTCCAGAATAGTGTTAAATTTTTATCACATTTTTACAAAAAATCTCTGTATTGGTAAAAATGTAAAGAAGCCATAATTCCTTTCTTGACAGTCTTATAGATATTTTTATTTTTTCAAGGTTTATACTTACCAAAATCTTGAGTCTTATTTATAACTTGATTCAAGAGAAAATACTTTAAGTATTTTTACTATAAAAAATAATTTGTTTTTTACTTTTTAAGCCGAAGCCGCTTTTAGTATTTTCCGAAAACTTCGACAAAATACTAGCCAATACTCTCCAGAACAAACGGGCGAGGACGCCCGTACCACAGGAAAACGGCATAATTAGACTACAGTTGGTAGCATTAATGTTAAAATCTGCTGGTACTGGAAATTATGAGCTAAATCCTCTAAAATATTCGCTAGTGGCTCATTTGTTTGGCGGACTTGAGCAATAAGACTTAGTATTACATCTGTATCAAGATTGAGAGTTGCTAGATAGAATTGACCGATCAAATCTGGAGGTAAAGCAGCAATTTCTTGTGTCAGATTTGCGATATCTGTTTGGTTGAAGTTTTTAGCTTGAATGCGATCGCTCTCGGACTTTGGCATTTGTTCTTCAGAAATAAATCGGACTCCGAGATGTTTTTGTAACGCTCCAAAAATTTCTGATTCTCGGAATGGTTTGCGGATAAAGTCATCGCAACCGATAGAGAGAGCAATAGCTTTCTCTTCCTCTACAGCACTAGCAGTTAGGGCAACAATCATTGTAGCTCGACCTTTGAGGGTTGATTTGATGTGTTGTATGGCTTGGTATCCATCCATAACAGGCATCCGCATATCCATAAATATGCAATGCGGTTGCCATTTTTCCCAAATCTCAATAGCTTCTTGACCATTGCTGGCTTCCTCAAGTTCAAAACCCATAGGATGAAGCAATTTTCTCAGCAGTTGACGATTTAGGGATTTGTCATCAACAATCAAAATACGGTATTGTGATTGGTTTTTTTCTAGTGATACAACAGTGCGTGATGGTTGTTTATTGTCAATAATGTCGGGAGCATCAGCTGCACTCACTGGAATGACAAATTTAAAGGTTGTACCCACTCCCACTTCACTACAAACGTTGATTTCACCTCCTAAAAGATGCACGAACTTGCGTGTTATAGCTAAACCCAAACCCGTACCCTCATGAGATTCTTTGCCTGTTGTTGTTTGAACGAAAGCTTCAAAGAGGTTGTCTAACTCTTCAGCAGCAATCCCAGCACCTGTATCTTCGACTTCAAAGGTTATTCGGGGCTGGGAAGAAAAGGAGGGGGAGAGGGGGGAACGGGGAAAGGGGAGGAAGTTCACTGTTTTTTCGTGTCCCCGCGTCTCTAATCCCACTTTCACCAACACCCTACCTTGATTTGTAAATTTGATTGCATTACTTATCAGGTTAATAAGCACTTGGCGTAACTTAATTTCATCAGTTCGTATGTATCTTGGAACATCATTCGTATAAGTGCTAACTAACTCCAGCCCTTTTTCTCTAGCCTTATGTTGGAACATATCTTCCAACTCATCTAATAAGCAGCAAAGATCGAAGTTATTTTGATTCAGAGTTGCACGCCCAGCTTCGAGTTTAGAGAAATCTAATACTTGATTAATCAACGATAGCAAGTGTTCTCCACTGCGAATGATGATGCTAGCATTTTCTAGATTTTCTACAGATAAATTTTGACTGCGCTGTATCAAACGAGAAAAGCCAAGAATTGCATTTAAAGGCGATCGCAACTCATGGCTCATATTAGCGATAAAGAGGCTTTTAGCTTTGTTTGCCACTTCTGCGGCTTCTTTAGCTTGGGCGAGTTCGATATTTAACTGCGCTACATTGCGGGCTGCTAGTCGCAGTTCTATCTCATCCATAACAACTCCTGCTAAATCGGTCAAAATAGACTTCTCTTCTTCCGAAATAGAGTGAGGTTGTTTGTCAATAACACATAATGTGCCTAAGTTATAACCGTCATGGGTTGTGAGTGGCGCAGCTGCATAAAAACGCAAGCCCATTTCGCCCGCAACTAGGGGATTTGTTAAGGAACGCACATCTTTGCTAGCATCTACAATTGTATAGACATCATTTGAAAGAATTGCTGATGCACACAGACCGGGCGAACGCTCTATCTGTTCTACATCCAAACCATAACGGGACTTGAACCAAATGCGATCGCTATCCACTAAGCTTACAATAGCGATTGGCACTTTAAAAAGTCTAGCAGCTATCGAAGTAATGCGGTCAAATGCGCCATCAGGAGGTGTATCCAAAATCTTATAACGTCGCAAAACATGCAGGCGATCGCTTTCCCCTTGAGGAATAAATTGCTGGTTACTAGCCATGTTGTGCTTTTATGACTTAATGAATTGCTTTTTTGCTTACCTCATCATAACAACCGGGCATACATGTCCTGCTTTCAGGGTTGGTGAATTTTTATTTTTGCCGACTCTTGTGCCGATCGCCCGCTCCAATTCCATTCAGGATTTTTGGTGAGAATTCTATAATTTGTAAAGACGTGCCATGGGTCGTCTCTACATTGTTTTTCAGAAATGTCTACTCCTCACTCCCTGTTCTTGCGATCATGGTTGCAGAGAGGTTGGCAAAGATTCATTCAAGAACTTACGACATCTCAAACTCGGTCATTCTAATTGCATTCAGTTCTTCTGCTGGTGTCGGTAATCCTTTAACATACGTGAGAGTCGCCATATTATGTTATCTCATTTATAACTTGAGTCATGCCATCAATCAATTTCTTGTTTTTCTCTTACTACGAGAACCATACAAACGTGCTGAGAACACTGTAATAAGTTCAATCATGTCTTGAACTAGTTCTTGCTCAAATGTGACTTCTTCCGAAGTCTTGTTGATGATGAGTTACCAACCCTATGGCAGGTAAGCATTTTTACTCAGGTTCTGAGGCTGATATGATTGCTTGGATTGAACAACTTTATATTGGTAATTGAGGTTAAGTCGATGGGGAGTAATATCTCCCGCTTTCCCAGTCCCCAGTCCCTAACCCCTATGTTAAATTATTTGTTGAATTGGGAATTTTAATGGTAGGAGCTGTAGCAATACGGTTCGGATAAGCACGCTGTCAAAAACCCGGTTTCGCAGAAGTTACCGGGTTTCTCTGGTCGCCAATTACGTTAACCGAACCGTATTGGGAGCTGTAGGTGCTAACGTTAATTAGTCTTAAGATTAAAAAAATTTTGTACTGACTACTCGTTAGCCAAAGCAACTTTAAAAAACTTATAGTAAAAACTGTCTTCCCTTATGGAAGCATTAAAGTGCTTATTCCGAACACTACTTTATAGTTCCTGCGAAGTATCCCTCTACTGAGGAATCCCAATGATTGATGAATCTTTATCGCAGGGGTATCCCGACCCCCTTCACGAATCCAGTGCAGATAGATCGCAAATAGAACACCTCATTGAGAGTATCCACCAGGAATTACTCCCCAACTTGCAGATTGAGAGTGTAGATCCTCACGATCCAGTGAAAGTCCAGTCTATCCCCCATCCTTGGCAACTTCTTGGGGCAGGAAATTACGCGGCTGTCGTCTATCACCCTGACTACCCGAATCAAGTTGTCAAAATTTATGCACCCGGACGTCCGGGCTTTGAGGAGGAGGTAGAAGTTTACCGCCGTTTGGGTTCCCATCCTGCTTTTTCCAAGTGTTTTTATGCCAAAGACGGCTTGTTAGTTCTAAAGCGGCTGTATGGGGTCACCCTCTATGACTGTATGCACCTTGGCTTGCAGATTCCAGTACAGGTTATACGGGATATTGACAAAGCTTTAGACTATGCTCGCAAGCGAGGTCTTTACCCTCATGATGTTCACGGGCGCAATGTGATGATGCATGAAGGAAAGGGACTTGTCGTAGACATTTCAGACTTCCTTCATGAAGAAACCTGTTCCAAGTGGAATGACTTGAAGAAAGCTTACTACTGGCTGTACCGTCCTCTTCTTTGCCCGCTTCGGTTACGAATTCCCTACTTTGCTCTAGATATTGTTCGCAAGAGTTACCGATTCTTTCGTCGCTTATTTTCATTCAAGTTACAAGTTAGCAAACGACGGAAGTAGTTTGACTTTTTCTTCAATTCAACATTATTCACTTGGCAAGACATATGGAAGCGTTAACAGGTGCCTTCTTTGCTTTCTTAATATTTCTAACACTATCAGGATGTAAGTTAGATAAGGAATATCAGCGTGGGGTTATCTTTCGCTTAGGTAGAATTAGCGGTGTTAGAGGTCCGGGAATATATTGGATTATTCCTATCGTAGATCAAAAAACTCAAATAGATATTCGTACCAAAACAGTAGATATAGAACCTCAAGAAACTGTGACTGCTGACAGTGTCACAATTAAAGTTAATGCTGTTCTCTACTACCGAATTCTCAAACCCGATCGAGCTATCAATCAGGTTGAGAATTATCAAATGGCTGTCTATCAAACTGCCCTAACGACTTTACGTAATGTTGTAGGGCAAAACATCTTAGATGATGTGTTGCAAAATAGAGATAAAATTAATACTAAAGTTCAAGAAATCGTAGACGAAATCACGGAACCTTGGGGAATTGTCATTGAAAGAGTAGAAACCAAAGATGTAGAAATTCCCCTGGCAATGCAAAGAGCAATGGCAAAAGAAGCAGAAGCTATTCGAGAAAAACGCGCTCGTATAATTAAAGCGTCAGCAGAACAGGAAGCTTCGATTAAGTTAGCAGAAGCTTCTCAACTGATTATACAAAATCCTGCCGCTTTGGAATTGCGACGATTACAAATGCTCACAGAAATTGGAGCCGAAAATAACACAACAACTTTGATAATGATACCGTCTGATTTGATAGTCTTAGCGCAAAAATTGTCAGAATCAATTAAGGATAAAGGTTAGTGGTTAGTGGTTAGTGGTTAGTGGTTAGTGGAGAGCAACCAACAACTAACAACCAACAACTAACAACCAACAACCAACTACTTCCAATCTTCCCAATTTTGGTTGAAAATTGAGGTATCTGGGAAAGCAGTGGGATTACCGTTTTTCTCCAACAACTGTTTTAGAATTTGCAATTGCGGTTCTGGTTTGGGTAATTCGTCAACCAGTTGGTACGGTGCAATGCCATTTTTTAGGGCAAAAGCGGCTGTTGTTCCGGCTGCAGCACCAGCAGACCATTCAAAGGAGTGTACCCTGTAGGCGGCGGCGGCAATATGACTGGTAGCAATGCTTTTACCACCAACTAACAAATTGTCAATTTTTTGAGGAATCATGGCTCTTAAAGCAATTTGAAAGGGATAAGCTTGTCCTGCACCACGTCTTTCTCCTGCACGTTCTGTATTTCCCGGTGCTTCTGGAGGGCTTTGTGTCATACAGGGATGGAAGTCAATAGCGTAATGACCGATACCTACAGCATCAGGGAAAATGGTAGAACGAGTCCGTCGGGCTACGTTATCGGGTTTTTGCTGTCCGGAAAGAACTGCTGTTGCTTCCAATCCTGCGAGTGCGGCTTTTAAACGGCGATATTCGTCTGCTGGTAGTGTCTTGCGGTAGTACTCGTCGTCGTAGTTGCGACGGGAAATATCTATTTCCCAAATCGTAAAGCCTTGGGGTTGTCCCCAACTGGGGCGTCCAAGGATGCGCCTTCCTTCTCGCATATAAGGATGTTTTGATAAGCCGTGTGCTGTTCCCATTGGAGAATTTAACCCAGATAGATAGCGGTTATTGGGATATAACTGCTTGACTCCATCACCTAATTGGGAATCAGTTGTTCCTGCGACCAACCAATAGTAATAACCTTGAGAAATTTCTTCACCTTTACGTAAAGCATCCGTTCGTAGTCCACCCATCCAACCCCCAGGTTTCAACTGTCCGGAGGCTTGTAACTGCTGGCGGGTGTAAATAAGGTTGTCTACAGAAGTTCCCGGACGGTAATCGTTACCCCAAGTCCAGTTTTGCATGGAAATGTCTTCTGGGGCGGGTGCAGAAAACTTGACTCCTCCAAATTCCATCTGTTCCCCGTCTCTGGGACTCCAAATGCGACGGTATGTAAATACTAGTGGAAAGCTTGCCAGTCGTTTTAGTTCATAACTGTAGTATGGTGCGTACTGTTGATAGAATGGGGGCATTGTCTGGTTTTGCGGTTGCTCGGTAGCCTCCATTGCAAAAGTGTAAGTGAAGCCTTGGGTACAGTAGGAGTCATTGGTGGCACTGGAAGAAGAAGGTTCCAAATAAGAACGAGCATCAATACCCAGTCGGTAAGGAACATCAGCGATCGCAATAATTTCCCCTGTTTCCGAAGCGTCTACGACATACCAGTTTGGTGCATTCGTATTTCCTTTGGCTTTGGTTGGTTTGGGAACAAGGCGAATGATGTTTTTCGCAAACCGAGAAGAGTTTTCGTAGGTATAGGCGTCTTCGATAGTTTGAGATAACGGGAATGTGTTTAGGGGCGGTGCTCCGGTGGCTGGCTGATGTTGGATAGCGATCGCAGCGTTAATCAGCTTACCATCACTGCTATATTCCAAATCTTTAATAACCGTGTTGGGAAACCATTGCAACTTCCCTCGACCCTTCTTTTCAGCATCCTTAAGCATAGCGCTTAAGATTTCATGACCGTCACGAGGTAAATAGCAAGAATCACTCACCCAGCAATCACCGGGATTGAGGTCTCCTTTATACTGACGCTCAATGCGCTGGCGTAATTCCAAGTAACCACGAGAGTAATATTGTTTTGCTCGTTGGGTTGGGCGTTCGTCTAAAGCAGAAGTTCCTTGAGAAGAAATTTGTCCTCCCAACCAATCAGTCAGTTCGGTAAGGCATACTGTTCTGCCTGCTAGTAGCCCTTCATATGCGGTAGCAGCACCAGAAAGCCCACCACCCACAACCAGGATGTCACAATTGACGGTTTTGTCCGGGTTTCTTGGCGGTGCGGCGATCGCCGAGTATGGTGTAATAAAAGTTGAGATGAGAGTAAGAGAAATGAGCGATGCGTGTTGGCGCTTCATATTCAATAAGATTCCGTTCAACTCCATTTACCAGCTTTGAAAGTATTTTTTTAAGCGTCTTAGCAACTCTTTGTATGCAATTAGACAAACAAAACCTGCGAATGCAGGTTTCTCAAGGTTTGATTCGACCATTCAGTTACCTGACTCATTAAGCAGTCAGCAAGGGTCTTGGTTTGACTAGTTGAGACAGTGTTGCTAATGCTAGGTACTATATCAGTAGTTGAAGACGCTATCACCCTAAAAATGTTCTTTATGCAGATAATATTTGTATAACTACATCGTCCTGTTTCATCAATTTTGCCTTCTTTCATCTGTTTTACAATAGTATTAATATCTCCCTTGCGTTTTGCTCCGAAGACAATTAGTAATGACCCCGACGCCATTAAAGCACCACTAAAAACATCATCTGCAGTGCCAATGACTGGAATAAAATCAGGAATTGTGTCTGCTGGATTAAAAATGTCAACACTCTAAATGTCATCTATTACATACATGAATAAATATTCTGATGAGGCTTGGAGGCACTGCATGAGCGGGATGTCCTCCATACCATGGCGTGTAGTATTGCCAAATTATCTGTGGTAGTTGATTCACTTTCTGCGTTCAAATACGCTAAAGTAAAAGTATTGAAAAATAAAGTCGGTTTGGCAGTAAATTATTAAATAGAGGGAGATTATCCCAAATGCGGGAATTAATGATGTCCGTGTAGATAGTATTGCGGTTCACTTGGTTACCAAATTCATAAACTGAAGTCCGCAAGAAAAAAACCTACCGGAATGCTGTTCCCACCCAGTCTGTACTGACTATTACCTCTCATGTGGTTTATGGCAAGAAGACAGGCAATACCCCAGACGGAAGAAAAGCTGGAGAACCTTTTGCTCCAAGAAATAACCCTATGTACGGATACGATATCAAGGATGCGAGCCTCCTACAGAGGCGCTTTCCTAAAGCATCTCTGGCATTCGTTGCCAAACTACCTTACCAACACAGTCAAGACGGAATTTCTAACACCTTCTCGTTTGTACCGTCTGCGGTGGGCAAAACAGAAGATATCCAGATCCATAAACTAGTAAGCAACCAAATTGTATCTACAATTAACGATTCGTATGTCCGGGTATGCGGCCAATTATCTCAAGCTGTCGCGAGAACAGCAGCTTGATATGATTAAACCTACATTCTACGAACGGATGTAATCTTTGTAGTAGCTTAAATTGCTTCTGAGAAATTCATAACTCCTACTTATAACCCACCAATTCTTCCGTGGCTTAAAACTTTGTAATTATAACAAATAGTAAATCCTACTTATACGCATTTTTTAATTGTGTATTATATAGTTATCAATAATTATTTTTTTATTAAATAATTTTAAAATTTATAAAAATTTATTAAGTAAAAAGTTATGTCAAAGATAGTATCGTCTGAACCTTTAAGCCCCTGGAACGTTTCAGAGATAGATTTTCCCAAACGCGGTAGCCCCTCACAACAGCTAGATTTTCTACTTCACTACGCCGTTCTGGCTCCATCGCAATATAATGCTCAACCCTGGTTATTTAAAATTGCACACGAAACCATTGAGCTTTATGCTGACAGAACTCGTGCTTTGCCCGTGATTGACCCCCAAGACAGGGAGTTGACTATGAGTTGCGGTGCGGCGCTGTATAACTTAAGGTTAGCCATTAGGCACTTTGGTTACATTGATGTCGTCAAAACTTTTCCCAATCCAGAAGATCCAGATTTATTGGCTCATATCTGGTTGGGGAGTCGTAAAGAGCAAACAGAAGAAGAGTTTTTGCTGTTTGCGACCATTAAGCAACGACATACAAACAGATTGGCTTTTCAAAATAAACCTATCCCGGAAACTTTGCTCTCTATTATGCAGAAGTCAGTACTTGAAGAAGGTGCATGGCTTCATCTTATTCAAGAGCAAAACCTTCGTAATGCGTTAGCGGACCTTATTACAGAAGGCGATCGCATTCAATTAGCAAATCTACATTTTCGTCGGGAGTTAGCAGCATGGATACATTCAAGCCGCAATGCAACTCATGATGGTATGCCCGCCTATGCTCAAAGCATTGGAGAACTTCTAGATTTTGCTACCCCTATGACAGCTCATACCAACCGTACCTTTGATATTGGCAAGGGACAAGCAGCGAAAGAACGGGAATTAGCTGCTGGTTCACCAGTATTTACGGTGTTGGGTACAAAAGAAGAAACGACTGCAAGTTGGCTGAGTGCGGGACAGGCTTTACAAAGACTTTTACTGCTAGGGCAAGCAGTCGGTGTTTCTGCATCCTTCTTAAACCAACCCATACAAGTTCCCGAACTGCGTCCCCAACTTAGAAATCTTCTTAATACATCGGGTTATCCCCAAATCTTGCTGCGTTTTGGTTATGGTACTGAAGTCAAATCAACACCCCGACGGGTAGTCAGTGAAGTGCTTCGCTATGAGTAGTGGTAAAGCCGGGTCTGTACTGTTCTTAGCTCAAGTTTATTTAGCGCTCGCCTTATTTTTCAGTCTAAACATCTCCCAATGATAGGGTCAAGACTGCTAAATTGGATAAGTGTGTTGCTTGACAACTTACCAACGGAAAGAGAATGTTTTTATGAAGAGCAAAAATCCAATTATCTTCACTTTACTGTTGAGAAGCGCTATTGTCTTTTCACCTGCTCTATTGTCCGTTGGTATCGCTAGTGCTCAGAAAGCACCATCTTCCTCCTCAGAAGTAGCGCCCGCACCTTTAGTCTTGAGCCAAAATCAGGGACAAGGGGGACAATGGTCAGAGGAACAACGCTCCTTTGTACGTACAACTATACTACTAAATGTTTGGCTTGGTATACTGACTCTTGTTCCAGTCACAGTGATTGCTTCACTCCTGCTATTGAGACGAGCGGCAATCCGTGCGATTGTGGACAAAGCGATGGAACGGTTAGAGGGACTCGAAGAATTAGAAAAACAGCTAGTCACTGTAAAGCAGGAATCACAAAAACTTATATATGAAATTAAAACCATTTCCTCTGAACTAGAAAAGGAAGCAGAAACTCTGCAACAAAAAATTAAAATAGAACAAGAAAGTCTATCCAAAGTTCCATTTGAGGTATCTCAATCTAAAGAGCAGATATTAGCGGAACTAACAGTCTTAATACAAAAATCCCAACAAGAGGTACAAACTCTAGAATCTGAGTTTGCTTCTTACTTATCTGAGTTTGAATCTCAAGCTCAACAGAAAAGAAACCTGACTCTGAATAATTTAGGGCAATTGGAATCTGAACTGACTTCTCAACTTGTTGAAATGAAATCGGGAGTACAACAGGAAAGAGATATTGCCCTTGAAGATTTGGTAAAATATCAGTCAGAGTTTACTTCCCAACTTTCTGGATTGCATTCAGAGACCGAAAAACGCAGGAATCAAGTTCTGGAAAATTTGGAGCAATTACAAACAGAATTTGCTTCTCAATTGGTTGAGCTAAAGTTAGGAATACAGCAGCAAAAAGATATTGCCCTTGAAGATTTGGCAAAATCTCAGTCAGAGTTTACTTTTCAAATTTCTGGATTGCATTCAGAGGCCGAAAAACGCAGGAATCGAGTCTTGGAAAATTTGGAGCAATTACAAACAGAATTTGCTTCTCAATTGGTTGAGCTAAAGTTAGGAATACAACAGCAAAAAGATATTGCCCTTGAAGATTTGGCAAAATCTCAGTCGGAGTTTGCCTCTGAAATCTCCGGATTGCATTCAAATGCAGAACAACGCAGGAATCAAGTCCTGGAAAATTTGGAGCAATTACAAACAGAATTTGCTTCTCAATTGGTTGCTCTCAAGTTAGGAATACAACAGCAAAAAGATATTGCCCTTAAAGATTTGGCAAAATCTCAGTCGGAGTTTGCCTCTGAAATCTCCGGATTGCATTCAAATGCAGAACAACGCAGGAATCAAGTTCTGGAAAATTTGGAGCAATTACAAACAGAATTTGCTTCTCAATTGGTTGAGCTAAAGTTAGGAGTACAACAGCAAAAAGATATTGCCCTTGAAGATTTGGCAAAATCTCAGTCAGAGTTTACTTCCCAACTTTCTGGATTGCATTCAGATGCCGAAAAAGGCAGGAATCAAGTCCTGGAAAATTTGGAGCAATTACAAACAGAATTTGCTTCTCAACTTTCTGAATTAAAAGTTGGTGCTCAAGACCAAAAAGATGCAACTAATGACAGTTTGATAGAGTTGGAAGATCAACTGAAATTCTATGCATCTGGATTTGAGTCTGACATAAAACAACAAAAAGATAAAGTTATTGAAAGTTTAAAGCAATTGAGAACGGAATTTGCCTCACAACTCTCTAAGTTGCGGGTAGATGCTCAACGGCGACAACAAATTATCCTTGAAGATTTAGAAAAATCAGGAAATGAATTTTCTTCTCAATTCTCTGAACTACAGAAAGACGCTCAACAAGAAAAAGCGATCGCTCTGGAAAAGCTAGAAAAATTGGAATCAGAATTTGTTTCTCAACTTTCGGAATTACAGAGAGATGCCCAACAAAGAAAAGATGAACTTCTAGAACAGATATCTGATGTGGCTTCTCAACCAATCGTAGAACCTGCAACCTCTGTAGTTAAGAAAGAAATACAGAAGATATTGCAACAACCGCAAGAGGTGAGTAGCGAAGTTATTCCTGAAGTTAGTTCAGAACCTGTTGGCGATCGCTTGATTGAAATAGTTCCAGCATCTGCTGACACTCAACTGGATTCTCTGGCAGAAAATTATATTAAACAGGGAGAGGTTCTTTTTGCCCAAAAGAACTATGAAGATGCATTTGCTGCTTACAACCAAGCAATTGAGATCCAACCAAACAACCCTGTTGCTTGGTTAAACCGAGGTATGACTTTAGGAAGATTAAAACAGTATAGAGATGCAATTGATTCTTACGAGCAAGCTTTGAAACTTAAGCCCGATTACCATCAAGCATGGGTTGATGTAGGCGTAGCACTGGGATACTTAGGAAAACACAAGGAAGCTTTGACTGCTTTTAAAAAAGCTACGCGAGTTAAACCTGATGATGGAGTGGCTTGGTTAAACCGGGGTCTTGCTTTGCAAGAGTTGGAACAAGATGAGGAAGCAGTCGATTGTTTTGATAAAGCTATCAAATTTAAGCCTGACTCTCATAAAGCTTGGAATAACCGAGGTTACTCCCTGGTGATGCTTGGGCGAGATGATGAAGCAATTGGAAGCTTTGATAAGGCACTAGAAATTAAACCGGATTATGCCAATGCCTACTATAACAAAGCTATCTGTTTTGCGATGCAGAGGCAGGTTAAATCATCTGTAGAAAATTTGCAAAAAGCTATTAACCTCAATCCTAACTTTAAGGAACAAGCAGCCAGTGACATAGATTTTGATGATATTGCGTCTGATAAGCGTTTCCAAGAGTTGATAGGGTTTGAAGCATTTACGCAGTAAAACTTATTCTGTGATACAAACTGTGCTAAAATCACTTAATAGCAAACAAAACGAATATTTAAATTGCCTGAGCTATCCCAAACCTTTCCTCTTGATAACATTCCCCTGCAAAGCAGTGGTTCGGGAGATATACAGCGACCCAAATCTTGTATAGTGCCACCAGACGCTATCATTTCAGAGTGCTGCAAGCAAGCATTTATAAGCTATAAAACGAGTGCAGAACTTCACCCATTATTGTTACATGGCGATGCTTTCGTGATTCTGCGCGATTTACCAGATGCTTGTATTGACTTTGCCATGACTTCGCCCCCCTATTGGGGAAAACGGGAGTACGAGAACGGCGGCATTGGCTTAGAAGATAATTACCAGGACTACGTAAAACATCTTTCCGCTGTTTTCCTAGAACTAAAGCGTGTTTTGAAACCAGAAGGCTCTTTCTGGCTGAATCTAGGCGACACCTATGACGGCAAAAGCTTGGTTGGCATTCCGTGGCGCGTAGCATTCGATCTGATCGATAAGCAAGGCTGGCTCCTGCGTAATGATGTCATATGGAACAAGCTTAAAGGAGGCATGAGCAACAGCAAAGATCGGCTAGGAAATGTTCATGAGAACGTTTTTCATTTCGTTAAGCAGGCAAAAGGTTACTACTACAATGCTGATGCGATAAGATCTAAACCCCGCGAAGCAAAAGTAGTAAATGGTGTGGTTGTTTCTGCAACCGGTGTTTCTGGTGTTCGTTACAAGAGACAGATTGAATTATCTACTTCCCTCACGCCTACCGAGAAGAAAGCTGCTTTAGAAGCATTAGAATAAAATATAGCAGTTTTACAAAGAACGGTATTAGTTGCAAAATATTTGATTACATTAATATTGTAAAGAACGGTTTTTCTGAGAAGGCTCTCCCTAAAATAAAAGATATATAATTTTACTAAAATTAGCGGGGATCAGAGATTTCACTGAATTTTTCCAAGATAAAGACTTTATGAACATTATTCAGACCGCTATTGCAAGTCAATTTTTTCTTGCCTATAATTAAGGATAAAGGTGTATGAAAAGAGCACCGAAAAAAAGAGGACAAAGAACAAAGTTAAATAAACTTAAACAGTATCTGGATTCAAAAGTTAAGAAACTTTAACTTTATCCAAGTGAAACGACAGTTTGAGCCGTCTAGCCGCCAGTAAAAGTCGAGCATCACTCATAACCATTTGCTCTACGGAAATTTTTTATTGGTAGCGAAAGCGTATGAATTTTGACTGAATTTTTTGACTTTGGGTCTGACTATAGAGCCAACCCTAATTCTTTAAGTGTTAACTTGGCTACTTAAAATTGAGCCAAGAAGGATAATCATATGTTAGAATTAAGAAAAGATGTTTTTGATTGCATCACTAGCTATGCTTTGGAAAGCGTTGCTGCTGTCAACGTGTATAACATAAAGCAGTTTTATAACAATCTGCCTGTAGATCCATATATAAAAGATAATTACCGCTTTAGGCGCTTATCTCATTTCAAGGTTGTAGAAGAGGGTTTAATCAAATTACCTCATAGAGCTTTATATCAGGCAAAAAAATACAATCCTTTGCTAGGTAATGTCGTCAGAGAGTTTGCAGAAATTGAGGATGAACTTATACACATTAAGGACTTTCAAAGAATTATTCTGGAATTTTTTGAGTTCTGCAAAATTTGCTCAACTTATACAGAAGTTGCAGTTCATCAAATTAGAACCGTTGCCTACCCAGAGAAAATGGGAAACCCAGCACCTGAAGGAATTCACAGGGACGGAGTTGATATGATCGGGATTTTTGCTGTGAATAGAGAGGGAATTGAAGGAGGCGAAACTCATCTCTATAAATCTAAGAGCGACAACCCAATTTTTACCAAAATTCTCAATCCTGGAGAATTGCTCGTGTTTAGCGATCGCAACTTATTCCACTTTACGACTACTATCAAAGCACTCTCTGCGGAAAATGGGGTGAGGGATGTGTTTGTGATAACTTGTCCGGGGTTAAATCCTGAGGATAATAAAGGGGGCTAGTAGTCCATCAGATTAATTTTGATAAGTAAGTTTGCTCAGCTCCCCGACTTCTTCAAGAAGTCGGGGAGCTTGCAGCCCCATTAAGCAATAAAAAAGGAGTGTTCGACTATGGTTGACCTAGATTTAAAGTGGATACGCGATCGCTTTCCTGCTCTCTCCCAAGAGATCGATGGTCAACCTGTGATTTTTTTTGATGGACCTGGTGGTACTCAAGTCCCAAGCTCTGTAGTCAATGCGATCGCAGAATACTTGATGAAGTCAAATGCAAACACTCATGGAGCTTTTGTAACAAGTGAGAGGACAGATGCACTTGTGGTATCAGCACGTACAGCAGTCGCCGATCTGTTAGGCTGTGATGCTGACGAAGTCGTCTTTGGTCCTAACATGACCACACTTACTTTTACAATAAGTCGAGCCATTGGTCGAAAACTACAACCCGGTGATGAAATCATCGTTACCAAACTTGACCACTATGCCAATGTCTCTCCTTGGTACGCACTTTCCGAACAAGGTGCTGTTATTCGTACAGTTGATATCAATGTAGAAGACTGTACCCTAGACATGAACCATCTCAAGCAGCAAATCAACGAACGGACGCGACTAATAGCAGTGGGGTATGCATCCAATGCCGTAGGTACAATCAACAACATTGCAGAAGTCGTAAAACTCGCTCGTGCTGTTGGAGCAATGGTTTTTGTAGATGCCGTTCACTACGTACCTCACGGTTTAGTAGACGTGCGATCGCTCGACTGCGACTTTCTCACTTGTTCCGCCTATAAATTCTTTGGGCCCCATGTGGGTGTGATGTATGCGAAACGCGAACATCTGACTCGCCTGCACCCTTACAAAGTACAACCCGCCCCAGAAGAAATTCCCTCACGTTGGGAAACTGGGACTCAAAACTTTGAAGGGCTTGCAGGGATGGTAGCAGCAATTGACTACTTAGCTGAAATAGGTCACCAGGTTTTACCTAGTGTTGAAAATCGGCGACAAGCCCTAGTTGCCGCCATGCTGGGAATTAAGCAGTATGAAAAAGAACTCAGCCACAAGTTGGTTTCAGGGTTGCTACAAACTCCCGGTGTAACTCTCTATGGTATTACCAATCCAACCAACTTTGATTGGCGAACACCAACTTTTGGAATTCGATTAGCTAAACACACTCCTCAGACAGTTGCTAGAGCTTTAGGCGATCGCGGTATTTTTACCTGGAACGGCAACTTTTACGCACTTGGTCTAACTGAGAAATTAGGCGTCGAATCAAGCGGAGGACTTCTGCGGCTTGGGCTAATACACTACAACACTGTTGAAGAAATTCATCGTTTGTTGGCAGTACTTAAGAACAGTACCTTGGCAACTGGATGATTTTGCACAAACTGATGCTACGCAGTCGAAGAATCCCCGCCTTTTGGCGCAGCCAAGGCGGGGTTGTTCAACCGTAGAAATACTTAAGAAGGAGTTTTTTGCAAATCTGGTCGTTCTTCTGGAACAATCGCCCCTTCTACAGGGCAAACTTGAATGCAGATGCCACAATCGATACAAGTGGCATAGTCAATCCAATACCAATCAGTTCCCTTGAGATTCTTGCCAGGACCGGGATGAATGCAAGCTACCGGACAAGCATCTACGCAATCTGCGACGCCTTCACAAACGTCAGTAACAATAGTGTGCGGCATAGTTCCCCTTTATAATTGGATTAAAATTGCTGTATCTAATCCAGTATATCGAGCTAACATTTTATAGAAGACACTGGTCACTGGTCACTGGTCACTGATTCAATCATTGTAGAACCATCAGCTTTGATCCAAGCAATCTGGACAATACTACGATCGCGTGCATATTCTCGAATTTCGTCTGCATTCCGTCCTCCCAAATCTATTTCCACCCTGACTAAATGGGTGGAATCTCGGAGTTTTTTGGCGTAAGAGAAAGCCGCAGTATATGCACTCTTATCTTCTGGTACCACCAACCAATTAATCGGTGGCGTTGTTTGTGGTAATTGACCGCCAGATAGGAGAACTTGTTGTAAATCTTCTAGGAGAAATGCAAAACCAATTCCAGGTATATTTTCTCCTTGTGGATGATAAAGCTCTAAAAGATTATCGTAGCGACCGCCTCGCCCCACAACCCTTGCTTGCCCATCTGTATCGCCAACTACCTCAAATACAATACCTGTGTAGTAATCCAAGGTTTGAATTAAGCTTAGGTCAAGGATGATTTCCATCCCTGTCCCTTGAGAGGAATTCGTATGTATTTTTACTGAATTATATAGTAATTCTACTAATGCTTTCAGGTTATTTACTGCCGCTTGTAAAGGCTCATCTAAACCCAAATTGCTCGCTTTTTGCAAGACATCAGCAGGATTACCTCGCAAATCCAGCATGATTCTGGCACGTTCTTTGAGTTCGTCGGTTAGAGGCAAGGAGTCTATTGTAATGCGATCTAGGTGAGCGATCGCACTCCGTACTTTCCCTTGTAAATTTGGGGGAAAAGCCTTTATGAGCGATCGAGTAATTTCTGCCTCGCCTAGAATTAAGTGCCACCGTTGTAAACCCAGAGCTTCCAAACAATTTGCTAGCAACAGCAAAATATCTGCATCTGCAAGCAATCCTCCGCTTCCAAGTAATTCCACGCCAGCTTGATAAAATTCCTGTTGGCGGTTGTGCTTCAACTCTCGCGTGCGTTGGAAAACATTGGCCTTGTAGTACAGGCGCTGGGGGTAGGTTACACCCGCCATGCGTGTCACAGATGTGCGAGCAATAGAAGCTGTAAGTTCTGGACGCAGCCCCAAATCTTCATCTTCGGCATTTTGCAGTTGAATCACCGTTGAGCGTTGAATTGCTCCCCCCGCCATAAGCGTATCCATACGTTCTAACGTTGAGGTAATAATTTGGTGATACCCCCAACGGTGAAAAACTTGTTGTAGCCTCTCTTCAATCCAGCGTTTTTGAGCCACATCGAGGGGTAATAAATCCCTAGCTCCCGCAGGCGGTTGATACACCATTATTTCTTCTTCCCACCAAACAAACCACCAAACAAACCGCCACCCCCAGATTTATCTGGTTGTTTAGCCCCATGATGAGACGTTGCTGTAGGCTTCGTTCCATGAGTGGGTTTTTGACCAGTCATCTGTTCAATTTTGCGTTTCCCATCCGACGCTGTTTGGTCTTTAGGGTCTAATTGTAGGGCGCGGTCAAAATGAACCTTTGCCATCGTGATTTGATTTTGCTTCAAATACACTAACCCGATCGAGCTATGACAACGACTATTACTTGGCTCTAGCTTTAGGGCATCTTGTAATTCTACCCTAGCTTGTGCCAGTTGATTCTTTGCCATCAATTCTTGAGCGCGACGGATATAATGAGTGGCTGCTGAATCTTCTTTGGGTGGAGAAGGTGGAGGTGGGGGTACAGATGCGTTGTTTGTTGAGGGAGGTGTTTGGGCTTTGGGTGGAGCACTTGGCTGTGAGGCGGCAAATGTTTTACCAGATGTCCGCATTAAGTAAACCAAATTTAACTCGCTCACTAAGCCTATGATCTGTTGTACTTTCTGTAAAGAATCATACTGAGTTTCAGCAATTTTAGCGATCGCATTTTTATAAATTTGTTCAAAATTAGGGGTACTAGCTAGCTGCTTAGCTAAATCTGTTGTGAGTTCCACAGAAGCCGATTCTTGAACCAAGCGCTTACCCATTTGCGACATTACTAAAAGGTACTCTGCTCTATTTTTATCTTGAGAGAGTTTTTCATAAGATGGGTTCACCAGCTTAGACAACAATTCACCAGCGAGATGCTTTTCAGCACTGCTCTGTGCCTCACAGCTATCAGGGTGAAGGCGGCGAGCGATTTTGAGGTAGCGTTTGCGAATATCCTTGACATCCGCGTCAACACTCACACAAAGAATTGCGTGATGATCGATAAAATCATATCTAAAAAGACCGCGTTCTATCTTGAATGACATATATATAACAGGTGCTGTACCAATAGGGTTTATAGGATTTCTCTAGTTTACTTTGCTTCTGAGAAATGGCTATAAAATTAACAAGCTTATCGACTCCACGTAGGTAGCGATGGAACTTGTATAAGTTCTTGACTCAGACTCTCGTGAATATAACTATTAGTGGCAAGAATCCTTCCAGATACTATATCTAAGGGGCTACCGTCATATGCAGTTACCTTCCCCCCAGCTTCTCTTAATAAAATCACACCAGCAGCAATATCCCACGGTGCAATCCCTCGTTCCCAGTAGCCATCGATACGCCCGCAAGCAACGTGAGCCAAATCTAGAGATGCCGAACCACTGCGCCGAACTCCTTGGGTAAGATGGGTCAGGTGACAAAATTCTGCGTAGTTATTGTCTGAAGTTTCACGGCGGTCGTAAGCAAATCCCGTAACTAGCAAACTCTTACTTAATTCCGACGTATTTGAAACTTGAATTGGGCGGCGGTTGCGCGTCGCACCCAAACCCTGCGCCGCACGGAATAATTCATCATGGAAAGGATCGTAAATGACACCAACTTGTGGTATGCCACGAATCAACAGCCCAATAGAAACAGCAAAGAAGGGGTATTGGTGGGCAAAGTTGGTTGTACCGTCTAGAGGATCGATCGCCCAAAGAAATTCATTATCTTGATTGCCCAGTTTTCCGGATTCCTCAGCTAAAATTGAATGCTCTGGAAAGTGACGCCGCACAATATCTAGAATAACAACCTCTGAAGCTTTATCAGCCGCCGTCACTAAATCCCCAGGTCGCCCTTTTTCAACAACAGCATCTTCTATCTTCCCTAAATAACCTTCCAATACTGCACCCGCAGCAAGGGCTGCTTCCGTAGCAATGTCTAAGAAGGTTTGTAAGTTATTCATGCTTTGGTTGTTAGTTGTTAGTGATTAGCGCAATGCCTTGCGCCCGTACATATAGTTAGTTGGTGATTAGTAGGGACGCAATGCCTTGCGCCCGTACAATAGTTAGTTGTTGGTTGTTAACCACTAACCACTCACCACTAACTAATAACTATTCTCTAACGATACTGACGCCGAAATTCACCAGGAGTGAGACGCATGGGTTTTTGCGGGTTCCAAATGCCTTCCCCAATGAGTCTCGCCCATTGTTGAGCACGTTCTAAGCGGCGATCGTATTTATTGTTGGGCGATCGCGGTGCAAACAGCCCGTGTCCTTCTTTCAGTAACTGTTCGTTCAACAAAACCCGATCCTTCCAAGCATAAGCCAAAGTCCTGCCAAAAGAGTCTTTCACTTCCACATCAAACTCCAGCATGACAGATTGTTCGCCTCCAATTAGCGCTTCTAGGCGTTGTTTTGCAGCATCACCCCAAGGACGTTGCTGCAAATCGGGTGCATCGATATTCAGCAACCGTACTTGAGTAATTAAACTCGGTTGTTCGCCTATACCTACCACTTCTATAGTTTGCCCGCTCACAACCTGTGCTACCTTCACCAGCATTCGGTTCGGATCTTCCACCTTTTTTTGTGGTTGACAAGCTACCAGTAGTAATAAACACAGTAAAGTTGTAATTCTAAATACTTTTGCGTCTTTGCGTCTTTGCGTGAGGCTAATTTCACTCTTCATCTAATGGTAAACCCTTCCGAACTCTCCCCCTAGCAAAATAGCGTCCAAACTGTAGTTCATAAACTTCATCTTCGTCCTGTGTTTCTACCTCTAAATCGGAACGGGCGTAACTGACACATAACAGAGCATAACCTTTCTTTCTTAATTCTGGGGACAGCCCAACTGCCTCTGGTTGGTAAATTTCTCCCGACAGTACCCTAACAGCACAAGTGGTACAAGCCCCATTTCGACAAGAAAACGGCAGTTCCACGCCTTGTTTTTCAGCCGTATGCAGGATGTAGCGATCGTCAGGAACTTGCAATATGCGAACAATGCCTTTAGCGCGATCGTGAACTCTTACAGTGTAAGTTTGGGACATCTGAATTTTAGATTTGAGATTTTGGATTATTTTAGAGGAAACCTATTGCTTTTAAATAGACTTGGTTGTACTATTGGGAAATTGTGAAAACTTGGAGAGGTGGCCGAGCGGTTCAAGGCGCAGCACTGGAAATGCTGTTTGGGGCAACTCAACGTGGGTTCGAATCCCACCCTCTCCGTCTCTATAATACGTGGGTTTCAGGAATTTGTGATTCTCCTGTAATAGCTGAAGTGATGGCAATTGGTTGAAGTCTTTTTGCAAAGTATCAAGATATGGTTGCTGCCGTTAATACATAGCAACACAGTCCTCTTGGTTCGACTTCCAACCCACATTCACGCCTATAAATTTTATTTTTGTAAAATTCATTGCTTACTTACCTTACTCATTGTCATATTTTTTCTAAATATTTAGATAATATCTTGCAATGTGACACATCGTGCGTAGACGGATAGTCTATGGACGCTGAAAATCGGTACATGGATGAAGCGAAACAAAAAATTCTTAGTGCTTTAGGTTATCTTGTGAGACTAGCTCAGTCCGATCCACGTAATCTGCTACTACCCGCACAAATTCATAAAATAGACGATTACGTGGATCTTTGGGGTCGCGTAAAAATTTCGCCCTCCACTCAAACGCTGGCAATGCGTTACGGTTTTATTGTCCGCGTCCTGGTTTACAATCTGCAAAACCTAATGCCTCTGTGTCGAGGAAACTGGAGATCGCCATCTCAATAACTGCTTCAACTGGATACTCAATTTCAGTGGCACGAGCAATTAGGGCAGCTTTAATTCGTTCAGGTAAGCGTTCCAAGATGACTTCGGCATCAGAGGAAGAAAGTTGCTCCAAAAGTTTTGCTTGCATAGCTTTACTGTTCGCTTGGGATCTGGACATTATAGGGAGGTTCGGCGCTTCTCAAGATAATAGCTTCTAGCTCTAATAATAGCGCAGGGTTTTCCCAGTAAGAAATTGGCTGCACAGCAATACGAACCTCTTCCGAGTTATATTTGTCGAGCCACGCCCACAAAAAAGCTTTATGCCCACCAATGAAACGACTCCGTAGACTCTTGGTTTTGCCAATGTAAAGCAAACCATCGGTTTTGTGCCTGATTGCATAGATTCCAGGACGAGCAGGAATTTTGCCAAACTCGCGGCTCAAGGGAAGGCATTGCTCAAAGGGAGTGAAGGAGATGGCATCAAGAATTTCCCGAGCCATCTTTTGCAGTTCAGAGTCGTTTATCGGCATGAATTCCCCTTTCCTAACCCCTATTCCCCATTCCTATTCCCTATTCCCTATTTCCTTACATTTGTGGTTGACGTGCAACCATTTGTTCGTAAACAAAACGAGACATTTTTGGATAAATTTGCCAGTCTTTAGCATACATAGAATCGTCAGCACCGATCGCCAAAATATAAATAGTTTTCCCATCCGGTGTTGCTACTAATGCTGCCTCTTGGCGGGTACCACTCGTCCAACCGGCTTTAGAATAAAAATTAACGCCTGCATCTGCTAACGATTGACCTAAAAAACCGACAATCGGGTTAAATCCTTGCTGCTGGTTCTTCCAAACCTCAGGATTCAAATCTCTTTTTAACCAACCACACATTTTTTGGCTAACTTCTGGTGAAATAGCTTGCTGAAGATAACACATTTCATAAATAAGTCTTGCAGAATGAAACGTTGTGATTTCATTGCGAAAAGGATCTTTCGGATTATCAGGATTCTTTCTTATACGTACTTCACTTCCTTTTGGTCCTAACAATTTAAGGGAAGCGATAGGATATGTCTTGTGAGTCAGATTAATACCTTCATAGCCTGCTTGCTCAAAAAAGTGAGTGACCTGCTCGCGTTTCTTCCGCCATATTTCAAATTCTTCAGCGTCAAGCCTGCCTTCAAATTCCGTATCGCTTATTTTATCAACTATAAAACTAGCTGCTTCGTTATCAGACTCCTGAATCATCCTAGCAATATAAGGATAAAAATCTGCTTCATCTGACCAAACACCGTTGGTTATTTGTGCGTAGAGAAACACCATCCAAAACATCTTCGCTACACTAGCAGGATATTTTAATGTCTCTTGCTGGTAACCAGCTATTTCACCAGTTTTGGCATCTATTAAAGTAATTGATAAAGACTTTGTCGGAAAACCTCGATCTGCTGCTAAATTAACAACATTGTTAACAATTGTTTGTAACTCCTGATTCTGCTTAAATTCAGGAGGTGTTCGGAGATTATAAATAACTCCTACATTTTCATGTCCCGGTTGACGGAAGGGAATGGGTCGGGAATCTGTTGCAGACCAGTTAGGGGAGGGCGGTGGGACAAAATATAGAGAAGTAGGTTGCGGAGTTGGCTGTGAGGTTGCTTGTTGTATAGGTTGTTCTTGCACTGGTTTGTGTATCAGAGCATATAACCCTCCCAATAAGGTATACAACCCAAAACCCATGATTGCCAATCCAGTCGCAATCACCGTCAAAGCCACCAATCTTAAAATTAAAAGACTTTTGAGAGAACCTTTATATCGGCGTCTTCTCCTTCTGTAGTTGGAATTTTTGCCTTGTGGATATGGTGGCTGTGGATACGGAACTTCGAGAACTGCGGATCTGCTCCTTTGTCCCCCTTGTCTGTACGCTAAATTGTTTTCCTGTGAATACGGAACTTCAAGCACAGAGGATCTGCTGCTTAACTCCTCTTGCCTGTAGCTTGGAGTTTTAGGGTGTGGCTGTGAAACTCTTCTTCTCAAAGGTGCGGATGGATACCCTTGTCTGTTTTGAGAGTATACTGCCTGTTTGTGAGATTGAACGTTGCTCTGACGTCTGGGGTCAGTTACTTTACGCATACGCCTTACTTCTGCGGGTGGTGCGGCAACTTGTTGGTTGCGTTTATCCCATTTCGTTTTTGTTTGCTGACTCACTAGCTACACCTTGATTTTTATGATTTACAAAGGGGTTAGGGGTTAGAGGTTAGAGGGAAACAGCGATGACAGATAGTGTGATGGATAATACCAGAATTTAGTGAAGATAACACACTTTCTGGTAAAAATTTAGTCATATGCTAAAATATCTCGGCAAACTTTTGATGCTGCCAGGTTGCAACTTTATGCCATTGAGCGCTAAGTACTCATCTTCTACAAATCAACTGCGACAATTACTAGAACGTCCTGAAATCTTGGTGATTCCTGGCGTTTATGATTGTTTGGGAGCAAAGCTTGCCGAACAAGTAGGTTTTGAAGTCTTAGCAACTAGCGGCTTTGGTATTGCAGCTTCTACACTTGGTTTGCCTGACTATGGTTTTCTCACTGCTACCGAAGCCCTATATACCGTGGGACGGATTGCTCAGTCAGTCACTATTCCTCTGATTGCTGATATGGATACTGGCTATGGCAACGCTTTAAACGTTATTAGGACAGTCAAAGATGCCGTACAACAGGGAATTGCTGGAGTGATTTTGGAAGATCAAGAGTGGCCCAAAAAATGCGGTCACTTTGAGGGAAAGCGTGTTGTTCCCATGAATGAACACGCAGGGAAAATTCAAGCAGCAGTTCAAGCACGTGGCGACAGTGGATTGGTTATTATTGCTCGTACTGATGCTCGCGCCCCTCTGGGTTTGGAGGAGGCAATTCATCGAGGTCGTGCTTATATTGATGCTGGGGCAGATGCATTGTTTGTAGAAGCACCTCAATCTGTTGAGGAACTGCAAAGCATAGCTTCAGCTTTTCCTGGTGTGCCATTGGTCGCAAATATTTTAGAAGGTGGCAAAACTCCTCAGCTTTCTGCTTCTGAGTTACAGCAAATGGGCTTTAAGATTGTGTTTTTTCCTGTTTCTGCTTTACTGGCAGTCACAAAAGTTATGACCGCTTGTTTTCATCAGTTAAAAGAACAGGGTACTACTGCTAATTTTCAAGACATGGTTAGCTTCAAAGATTTTCAAGAACTTATTGGTATCCCTAAATACCGTCAACTGGAACAGCAGTTTTTGGGGGAGTAGGGAGTGGGGAGTAGGGAGTAGAGAGTAGAGAGTTGGGGACAAAGGAGCAAGAGCAATCCAAAATCCAAAATCCCTATTCTCCAATCCCCACTCCCCACTCCCTACTCCCCACTCCCCAATAAAAAGAGTTGCGATCGCGCTAGTTTGGGTAAATAGTTTGTTATTTTAATTTAAAAAACGTAAATAAATGAATCAAAGTTTAACTGTAGCCGATCGCCAGCAAATTAGTTCTGAAACACAAAGCGTTCTTACCAAACAGCAAATACCTGGGAAGCAACTCATCATTCTGGTTTTGGAAATGCTTTTGGCATTACCCCTTGGTATACTCTTGGCAAAATTCCACATTGGTGGAGTCGCCTGGATTTTTGGCGGCATCATCTCTGGGGCTATAGTACTTCAGACAGATCGCATTCTTTATAAGAATACCCCAAAACCCAACAGGGTAGCTAGAAAGACTGGGATGGCACTTGTAGGGCTAAACGTTGGCTTTTCTATCTCTCACGGTCATTTAACCAATGTTGTCTCTAGTATTCCCGTGTTTGCTTTTCTTACCTTTTTCTTGCTGTTCTGTGGTATATTTATTGGTTATGTCTATTCTCGTTTAAGTAAAACAAATTTATTAACAGCGCTATTAGCTACAGTACCAGGTGGTGTTGGTATGATGTCAGCGATCGCAGCAGACTATAACCGCAACGTTCCTCTGGTGGCAATGGTTCAAGCAATTCGCGTGACTACCGTAGTTTTTTTGCTCCCCTTAATTGCCAGGATATTATCTGGAAATCAAATCTCTTCACAAACATTTCCGGTTTCTGCGACTTTGCTCAACCTTGAACCATCACAATTAGGATTATTATTAGCATCCCTCTTGTTTGGCATTTTGGGAGTTTATATTGCCATCTTATGCAAAATGCCTGCAGGTGAATTTTTTGGTGCAATAGTAGCTGGGGTAGCCTTTAATCCAATCCTTACATTATTTGGGAGTAGTATCGATTACGCTTTACCACCAATGGTAAATATAGTAGGACAAATGCTGTTAGGAATTACTATTGGTGAGTACTGGGGTGACAAACCAACGTTAGGCAAAAAGACTATAGCTTATGCCTTTGTGTCTGTAGCAATGACCTTACTAACTGGCATTGCAGCCACCATTCTTGCCATGCAGTTAACTTCTTGGGATTGGTTGACTTGTCTTTTAGTAACTGCACCTGGTGGTTCGGCAGAAATGATTCTAGTTGCCTTAGCTCTACATCATAATGTCGAAATTGTCACTGGAGGTCATCTGGTACGATTGGTTGCAATTAACAGTTCCCTTCCCGTCTGGCTTTATCTGTTTGAACGGCTTGATAATAAATTAGTTAGTGGTTAGTGGTTAGTGGTTAGTTGTTAGTGGTCACTGGTCACTGGTCACTGGTCACTGTTCACTGGTCACTTCCTCATAAAATCCTTATGTAAAATTCCCGATACCTACGGATGTCAAACAATACCGCAATTCATGATGCTAGAAATAATATTGCATCAGGGTAACAAGACAACATGGATTTAGCGACCTACTCTACTAATTTAAAGCTCACCCAACTCCCCAAAGAACTGATAACAGAAGTGCAGCAATGTTTGAGTGATGGAGGTTACAAAGTCACCATCAATGGCATTGCTGACGCAGTCACAAAGCAGGCGTTCGCTGACTTTAAGAAAGCATCGTACTTGCAAGACCCTGAATACCTCGGACCGAGCACAGCCACAGCATTACTGAAACTCCAGAAAACCAGCACCGCCCCCCAACCCTTATCAGGATTAAACTACTTGAGATTAACCCGAACTCAGGCGAAAGACCAGTTTGGCTGCCAAGTCCTCAAACTCCAGTACTTTCAAAATGGTCAAGTAGTTGATGAAATAAATATGCGTTCTGGTGCGCCTTCCAAGCAGTACTTTCGTAAGGGAGTAGACAGCATTTCAGGTAGCGGAGAACCCCTACCTGAAGGACGTTGGAGAATAGAAAATCTTTTTTGGGCAGGTGGTAAAGATAACTGGAATGCCAGTCACGGCGAGGGTATTGGCCCCGTTAGCGTTCCTTTAACTTATGATGAACCCGGTACCACAGAACGATCTGAAATCGTTATCCATAACGACCATAATGCCAACCAGGGAAACCCAGGTTCTGTTGGATGTCCGGTCACTTACGAGTTGGGCGACATGAAAAAGGTCGTTGCATGGTTGCGCGACACTGACCCAAGATACTTATATGTAGATTGGAACCTTGGTAGTTGTCCCTCCGTGTACGCAGTCCTTCCAGTCTCAAACAAACTCCCTCGCGCAGGAGTAGAACTTATAAAAAAGTTTGAAAGCTGCTTCCTTGAGGCATATCCCGATCCACTCTCAGGCAATGAACCCATCACAATTGGCTGGGGATGCACCATCAAAGAAGACGGCTCGAAGTGGCAACTTGGCGATCGCATCATTCAAGAGCGAGCAGACAAATTATTGATCGATCAGTTAAGCGATCGGTACATGAGAGACTTAGAACAAAGCGTTCCTTTTTGGGAACAGATGACTGAAAACCAAAAAGGAGCATTGCTCTGCTTTGGTTATAACTTGGGTAGCAAATTTATGACCGAGGGCGATTTTGATTCTATTCGTCGCATCCTCAAAAACAAGCAGTGGGAAAAACTGCCCGAAATCTTATCCCTTTATCGCAATCCTGGAACCCGTGTAGAACTGGGTCTAAAGCGTCGCCGATATGCAGAAGGGTTAGTTTGGCAGGGAGTCAGCGTAGAAGAAGCTTACCGCAAAGCAATGACGATCGCCCAAATTAGCGATCGCGTTTCTTTGGCAATGATGAGACCATAGCAAGTAGAGACGTGCCATGGCGCGTCTCTACATTTTTGATAGTCTAGAATTTCTCAGGATTTGTAAACCAGCTTGGAAAACTCTCCCGACTTGAAGTTCCCACTACTAGGAAGACGTTGTGTTTGATTCTGGTAAAGGTAAATATAGTTACAAATTACATTAGTAAGGTTTGTAGTGCTGTTAATATTCCAGTCTTCTATACAAGCTCCTGTAAAAATTGCTGCAGTGAAATTTGTTCCTAATGCTTGGATTCTAGTGAGGTCTGCCTTACCAAGGTCTGCTCCACTCAGATTAGCCCCACTCAGGTTAGCCCCACTCAGATCTGCCCGAGTGAGGTCTGCCCCACTTAGATTAGCCCCACTCAAATCGGCCCTAATCAGGTCTGCGCTTCTGAGGTTTTTTCCACTCAGGTTAGCCCCATTCAGGTTAGCCCCACTCAGGTCTACCCCACTCAGGTTAGCCCGACTCAAGTCTGTCCAACTAAGGTCTGTCCCACTCAAGTCTGTCCAACTAAGGTCTGTCCCACTCAGGTTAGCCCCACTCAGGTTAGCCCCACTTAGGTTTGCTCTTCTGAGGTTTTGTCCACTGAGGTCTGCCTCTCTGAGGTCTGCTCTTCTGAGGATTTGTCCACTGAGGTCTGCTCTCCTAAGGTTTTGTCCACTGAGGTTTGCCCCGCTGAGTTTTGCCCCACTGAGGTCGGCCCATCTGAGTTTTGCCCCACTGAAGTCTGCCCCACTGAGGTCTGCTTCTGTGAGGTTTGCTTCTGTAAGGTTAACTTCTCGGAGGTCTGCCCTTCTGAGGTCAGCCCCACTTAGGTTTGCTCTTCTGAGGTCAGCCCCACTTAGGTTTGCTCTTCTGAGGCTTTGTCCACTGAGGTCTGCTCTACTGAGGTTTGGTTTTACTGTAGGATTTTCCTGCAGCCACTTATTCCAAACTTCTACTCCTTGCTTGAGCATTGCAAGATATCGTTCATTAGTCATCTAAATTTATTTAGAAAAGATGATAATCAGCACAACTAAATTAGTATATTCCTTATTGAAGTGCCGAGTATTATTTTCACTAGGAAAAAAACTGTCCTACTTTGTTACGCTTCAGTTGCAATGATATTGGAGTCGGTACATATAGAAATTTCATGTTTTCTCCTTTCCTGTTTGAATCACGGGCAGTCGTTTTTTCTTTATCCAGGAGAAAATGGGCGGTAGATGCAGTTAACTACTTATGCCCAAAAAGAAATCACGTAGTACTCTCAAATTTTTCCGCCATTTTGGAAAGGTTATCATCATCTAGAGCTAGCTCGTGTGACTAAAATCACACGAGCTAGGGACTGACATCACTTAACTTAAGTCAAAAATGTTGTAATTCTGCTCCTTTAAGGGACTTCCAGGAAATAAATTATCTATCTTGTGGGAGATTTTTTTATTTAGAAGCCCCTAAAATAAAGTTACTTTACTAAATTGACAGAACTCGTCAATTTAGGGACTGCAAAAGTTTGCTGACCTCCGATAAGATTTTTTTGTGAGAAAGCATTGTCTGATATTCACTTGCACAAGTCAGGAAGAAAAAATGAATCTCACTATTGCTGAATGCCAATTTATGGAAGTCCTTTATGAAGATACCAATACCTTGGTTTATCGTGCTTTAAGGAAAACAGCGCCAACTTCAGTGATGATTAAAACTCTCAAAGCGGTGTATCCAACCATAGAACAACTCGCTCAATTAAGACACGAATATAAAATCCTCCAACACCTCGATATACATGGAATTGTTAAACCCTTGGCTGAGGTCAATCACAAAAATGGTCTGGCACTCATTTTGTCAGATTTTGGGGGAGAACCTTTAAAAAAAATTATTAAGATAAAAAACATTGAGCTAAGTAGTTTTTTGCAAATTGCAATTCAATTAGCATCAACTCTGGCTCAGCTACATCAAAATAATATTCTTCACAAAAATATTCAACCCTATAATATTCTCATTAATATAAAAACAGGTCAAGTTCAAATTATAGATTTTAGTATTTCATCTTTCCTATCAACAGAAAATTTGACTATCAGCAATTCTCATCTGCTGGAAGGCACTCTGGCTTATATGTCACCAGAACAAACTGGAAGGATGAACCGCTCCATTGACTATCGAACTGACTTTTACTCTCTAGGTGTCACTTTCTATGAATTATTAACAGGACAACTACCATTCCAAGCTAAAGATCCTTTGGAATTAGTTCATTGCCATATTGCTAGAACGCCAATACCTATTTGCAAAATGAATCCAGAGATTCCCCAAGCAATTTCTGATATTGTCATGAAGTTATTAGCTAAGACTGCTGAAGAGAGATATCAAAGTGCTTTGGGACTAAAAGCTGACTTAGAACAATGTTTGAGAAAATTACAAGCAACAGGGAAAATTGAAGAGTTTATTATCGCTCAGCTTGATTTACATAGTCAATTTCTGATTTCTCAAAAACTTTATGGTCGCGAACAAGAAGTTGCTACTTTAATAGATGCTTTTAAGCGAGTCAGCGTTGGTGCAACTGAAATGATGTTAGTCAGCGGTTATTCAGGAATTGGCAAAACTTCTTTAGTGAATGAAGTTCATCAAGCAATTGTCTGCCAACGAGGATATTTTATTTCTGGTAAGTTTGACCAATTCAAGCGAAATATTCCTTATATTTCGTTGACTCAAGCTTTTCAAGAACTCATGCGACAAATTTTAACAGAAAGTTATGAAAAAATAGCTATTTGGAGAGCGAAAATTTTAAATGCTCTTGGTTCTAACGGTCAGATTATTATTGATGTCATTCCCGAAATAGAATGGATTATTGGTTGTCAGCCAGAGGTTCCTCAATTAGGACTAACCGAATCAGAACACCGATTTAATAGGGTATTTCAACAATTCATTCATGTTTTTTGTCAAAGGGATCATCCACTAGTGCTGTTTTTGGATGACTTACAATGGGCAGATCTAGCTTCTTTAAAGTTAATTCAGATGCTAATAAGCAACTTAGATAGCCAATATCTCTTACTGATTGGAGCCTATCGAGATAATGAAGTTCATGAAGCGCATCCTTTGATATTAACTTTAGAGGGAATTCAATCCCGTGGTGTAGTCGTCAACAATATTGTCCTTCAGCCTTTGCTGATTTCTCATGTCAAACACTTAATCAGCGAAACTCTCCGCACTGACCAGGAAAAATCACAACCACTAGCTGAGTTATTGTTTAAAAAAACTCAGGGAAATCCCTTCTTTTTAATTCATTTGCTCAAATCCCTATATCATGAAAATCTGTTGACGTTTAACTTTAGTGAAGGCTGTTGGCAATGGGATATCGAGCAGCTTAAAGACATTGATATCACAGATAATGTCGTTGATTTGATGGTCAATCAGATTCAAAAACTGTCATCAACAACCCAGAATGTCTTAAAGTTAGCTGCTTGTATTGGGGATAAGTTTACTCTAGAGATTCTGAGTATTGTTAATCAAAAATCTTTGTCAGAAACAGCAAAAGATTTATGGGAATCTCTACAGGCGGGTTTAGTTTTGCCCTTAAGTCAATCCTATAAAATCCCCCTTGTCTTTGATTCGGAAAGAATAGGGGCTGGAGACTGGGGACTGGGGATAGGGCAAGAATCTTCCGAATCACCAATGACTAATCCCGAATTCCCAATCGCCTACAAGTTTTTACACGATCGCGTCCAACAAGCAGCTTATTCTCTGATTGCTGATTCACATAAAAAGGAAACTCACTTAAAAATTGGTGAATTGCTACTACAAAATACTACGCTTGAAGAACGAAGAGAACATATCTTTGCTTTAGTCAATCAACTTAATTACGGTACTGACTTACTGACCTTAGAGCCACAAAAATATGAACTAGCCGAACTTAATCTTATAGCCGGTCAGAAAGCGAAAACAGCGACGGCTTATGACTCAGCTATCCGTTATTTAAAGATGGGGTTGGGGTTATTGCCTGCTTCTAGTTGGCAGCAACGATATAAACTAGCATTGAGTTTATATCAAGAAGCAGCAGAAGCGGCATTTCTTGGTGGTGATTTTGAGTACATGGAGCAATTGACTGAGGTGGTGCTGCAACAAGCTAAAACACAACTGGACAAAGTGAAAGTTTATGAGTTACAAATCAAAGCTTGTGCAGTACAAAGAAAACTCCTGGAAGCGGTGAAGATAGGTCTCCAATCTTTGGAAAACCTGGGAGTAAAACTAACTGAATCACCTACTCCAATGGACATTCAGCAAGCGTTCGAGGAAATAGCAACGTCTTTGGCTGATAGAGAAATAGAAGATTTAATTAATTTGCCGTCCATGAGAGATGCAAATAAGCTAGCAGCCTTTCGACTCATAGCAAGTTTAGTTCCTGCTGCCTATCAATTTGCACCTGCATTATTTATTTTGATGGCTTGCAAGCAAGTAAAGTTATCTATTCAAAATGGAAATACTCCTTTATCAGCTAGTGGGTTTGCCGATTACGGAGTGGTTTTCAGTGGCTTATTACAAGATATTGATACTGCTTATAAATTTGGTCAACTAGCATTAGCTCTGTTAAAAAAATTAGAGCCTTGCGAGGTAAGAAGTCAAATCTTATTTAAAGTTTCAACGTTCATACTTCCTTGGAAACATCATGTTAGGAAAACCTTACCACTGCTAGAAGATGCTTACTCTAGTGGATTGGAATATGGAGATTTGATACATAGTGGATATTCGGCAAGTAATTATTGCCAATATTCATATTGGAGTGGTTCGGAGTTAAAAAGCCTCGAACAGGACATGGCTAGATATGGTCAAGCGATCGCTCTAGTTAATCAAGAATCTGCCTTAAAGTTACATCAAATGTTTCATCAAGCAGTTTTAAACTTAATAGGATTGACTGAAAATCCTTGCCATTTAATTGGTGATGCTTACAATGAAGACCAATTTTTACCACTTCACATTCAATTTAACGAGCGCACGTTAGTTCACCATGTGTTGCTCAATAAATTAATTCTCTGTTATTTACTTGGAGAATTTTCTCAAGCTGTAGAAAATGCCATCAAAGCCGAACAGTATTTAGATGGAGTTATAGGATGGTTAATTGTGCCAATGTTCCATTTCTACGATTCTTTAGCACAACTCGCCGTATATCCATCAGTATCGCATTCACAACAAGAACAGCTTTTGAGTAGGGTAATAAATAACCAGGAAAAAATGCAGAAATGGGCAACCTATGCTCCAATGAACTTTCAGCATAAGTACGAGCTCGTGGAGGCAGAAAAAGCAAGGGTTTTGGGTCAATATTGGCAAGCGACAGAGTTTTATGACCGAGCCATTACTGGGGCTAAGGAACAGGGATATATTCAGGAAGAAGCACTCTCTAATGAACTGGCAGCAAAATTTTATTTTGAGTGTGGAAGAGAAAAAGTAGCACAGACCTATCTAACTGATGCTTATTATGGATATATGTGTTGGGGAGCAACGGCAAAAGTTAGAGATTTAGAAGCAAAATATCCTCAGATTTTATCTCAGATTTCAAAGCAAAAAAACAGAATTCTAGAGGTCGAACGGACAATTAATTCTACAACTACCAGCAGTCAAGGAGCTTTCGATTTAGCCGCAGTCATGAAAGCATCTCTTGCTCTTTCCAGCGAGATTGTCTTAGATAAGCTGCTTGCTAAGTTGATGCAAATCGTTATTGAAAATGCTGGTGCAGAAACAGGCTTTTTTATTTTAGAAAAAGCAGGGCACTTATTTATAGAAGCTTCGAGAAGAGGCGGTCAAGATGAGATAGCGTTGCAGCAATCAATACCTGTAAATTCCAGTCAGCAGCTACCAATATCTGTCATCAATTACGTGCATCGAACTCATGAGAATGTTGTTTTAAATGATGCCACCCTTGAAAAAGTCTTTGCAACGGATCGTTACATCATCATCTACCAACCAAAATCCATTTTATGTACGCCAATTGTTAATCAAGGTAAACTCATTGGCATTCTTTATTTAGAAAATAACTTGACCACTGGAGCATTTACACCAGAGCGTTTGGAAGTTTTACAACTTTTATCCTCTCAAGCAGCAATCTCAATTGAAAATGCGCGTCTTTATAACGATTTAGAGGATTCCAACCGAACTCTAGAAGCAAAAGTACAAGAGCGCACGTTGGAGCTACAAGCTAAAAATTTGCAACTCCAACAAGAAATTCGCGAACGTCAACGAGCAGAAGAAGTAGCTGCAGCCGCTAACCAAGCCAAAAGCGAATTTCTAGCGAACATGAGCCATGAACTCCGCACCCCACTCAATGGTATATTAGGTTACGCTCAGATCTTTCAGAAAGATAAAACTTTAACAGATAAGCAAAAAAAGGGTATAAACATTATCCATCAATGTGGCGAACACCTACTGACACTCATTAGTGATATTTTAGATCTCTCCAAAATTGAAGCGCGGGAAATGGAACTTTATCCCAAAGAGTTTAATTTTCCAGAATTCCTTGAAAGTATTATTCAACTTTACCGCCTCCGTACCGAACAAAAGGAAATTTCATTAATTTACCAAACGCCTTCTCCCCTACCAGAAGTTATTCGAGCCGATGAAAAACGATTGCGTCAGGTTTTGATGAATTTGCTTAGCAATGCTGTTAAGTTTACAGAAAAAGGTAGTATAACTTTCACAGTGGAGGAAATAGGGAATAGAGAATGGGGAATAGGGCAATTAACCATTCCCAATGTCCAATGCTCAATCCCTAAAATTCGCTTTCAAGTCGAAGACACAGGTATTGGCATTCCACCAGAGCAATTAGAAGAAATATTTTTGCCATTTAAGCAGGTAGGTGAGGATAGTCGCAAGACTGAAGGAACGGGCTTGGGTTTGGCAATCAGCCGTCAATTGGTTCAAATGATGGGTGGTGAACTGAAGGTAAAAAGTACCTTAGGTAAAGGCAGTGTTTTTTGGCTTGATTTGGAGATACCTGAAGTTATCCTTCAATCTGGTGTCAAAAGTTTCCAGAAGCTCAATATTGTTGGTTTTTTAGGCTCTAAACGAAAAGTGTTGGTTGTAGATGATAAATGGGCAAATCGCTCTGTTTTGGTGAATTTACTACAACCTTTAGGGTTTGAAGTTGCAGAAGCAACAAATGGTTTAGATGGTATTAATAAAGCACGGGAATTTGAGCCAGATCTCATTTTTATGGACTTAGTTATGACTGTGATGGATGGCTTTGAAGCTACCCGTCGCCTCAAGATGTTACCAAACTTTAAACATATGGTGGTGATAGCTGTATCGGCTAGCGTTTTTGAATTCGATCGACAGCAAAGTCAAGAAGTTGGTTGCGATGATTTTCTTCCCAAACCGATTAACAAAGCTGAGCTTTTAGAAAAATTACGGATTCACTTGGCGTTGGAATGGGTTTATGAAGAAATTGGTAACAATGTAAAACTGCCTACTCCTCATTCCCCGATAGCTGTTACCTACTCCCTTGTACCTCCACCAGCAGAAGAACTGGCAATTTTGCTGGATTTAGCAATGAGAGGCGATCTCAAAAACATTGCTAAACGAGCCGCAGAATTAGAGAAATTGGATGAACAATTCGTACCTTTTGCTACCCATTTGCGCCAACTTGTTGAAGCTTTTAAAAGCAAACAAATACTCGAATTTCTGAAAAAATATTAAGTAGCCATCAATGCACTGCGTACCAGGACATATAAAAATGAGCAAGGGGCAATAAATTATTTCTTACTATGCCCAATGCCCTATTTTCAAGTCAGCTAATGATGAGAAAATCCCACAACCAAGCATGAAAATTCCTTCTCCCCTACTCCCTACTCCCCACTCCCTTTTTCAATCTAGAGCTTAAACAGACATTTCCTCTACCTCCACAGCATTAATCTGGTCAAGAATTGACCAAACCTGCTGTAACAAAGGTTGCAATCCAACTCCAGTTACGGCTGAAATGAGGAAGACAGGAGAATGAGACAGGTGATTGAGTTGCTCGGCTAGAGCATCCAAATCCTTTGTTTCTCTATCAACAGCATCAATTTTATTGAGCGCTAAAACTTGCGGGCGTTCTGTTAAACCCCTTCCGTAGGCTTGTAACTCTTGCTGAATTATATTGTAGTCCGCGATCGCATCATCACTTGTGGCGTCAATTAGATGTAGCAGTATGCGAGTACGTTCGATGTGACGCAAAAAATCGTGTCCAAGCCCCGCACCTTGAGATGCACCCTCAATTAACCCTGGGATATCCGCAAAAACCGTGCCATCACCAGTAGGTTTTCGCACAACTCCCAAATTCGGCACTAAGGTTGTGAAGGGATAATCAGCAATTTTAGGACGTGCTGCTGATAAAGCTGAAATCAAAGTTGATTTTCCAGCATTTGGCAATCCAATAATGCCTACCTCTGCCAAAAGTTTCAACTCTAAACGGAGTAACTTTGTTTCCCCTGGTAACCCAGGGAGAGCATATTCCGGGGCGCGATTGCGGTTGCTTAAAAAATGTTGGTTTCCCAATCCGCCTTTACCGCCTGCTGCAATTACTAAACATTGCCCTGGTTGGACTAAATCCCCCAGTATTTCATCAGTTTCTGCCTCATAGATAATAGTTCCTACCGGAAGTTCAATTGTTAAATCTTTTCCATTGGCTCCTGTTCGGTTATTTGGTCCTCCACGAGAACCATTTTCTGCTTTAAAACGGTGCTCGTATCGAAAGTCCAACAAAGTTTGCAGGTTTTCCACAGCAACTAAATATATCGAACCGCCTTTTCCCCCATTACCACCAGAGGGACCGCCTGCGGGTACATACTTTTCTCTTCGGAAGGCGACTATACCATCCCCTCCCTTCCCTGCTTCTACTTCAATTTCTGCTTGATCGATAAATTTCATAATTAGTTAGTTGATAGTTGATAGTTGATAGTTGATAGTTGATAGTTGTTAGTTGTTAGTTGTTAATGGTCACTGCTCACTGCTCACTGCTCACTGGTTAGTGGTTAATAGCTACTAACCACTAACTACTAACCATTAACTAAATATATGGTGAAACATCTTCACCGCAGTCATCTGCAAGATAGGAGAGAGCACGGAAACGTAAGCCTACTAGTTGCTCGTAAAGTGGATTAAGTTTACACAACGGTGGAATGTGAACCATCTTACGTCCAAAAAGAGTCACATCCCGCTCAAAAGGGCATTGTGATGGTATCATTTTACATAGAAAACGAGCAACTCTTGGGTCTTGAATATCTAACTTGTCTAGCCATTCGCGCAGAGGATGGAGTGCGTCAACTTGGTGTTTTGTAAGTGCGGGTTGTAGAGAAACTGGAGTCGTTGGGGTAGTTGCTGACACCTGGTAAGAGTGTTCCAAAGTGTGACGCAGTGCTTCTAACATATCTTCTGGCTCTTCCAGAACTTTGCAGAACTGGTGCAAAATGTAGTCTTCGCTGGAAGAATATGTTCCATCTGCGATCGCGACCATAACAGCTGTGCGGAGAAAGTTTTCTGCGGCTGGAGTTCCTTTCCCCAGAATTGTGGATAATTCTTCTGGTTCTATGGGATCGTAGGATTCTACCTTAATACTAGGAGCGAGTTCATCCTTAGTGATGTTAGCAATTAGTTCTTGTTCTTGAGCGTCAAAGTCCCCATCTGCCCAAGCGATAGTTAGCAAGCCACGCAGCCAAGCGGCTATCTGTTCGTTGGTGTATGGAGATTTTACAGCATTTGTCATAAACTCAAACCCTCAAGCAATTCTGAGTTGATCGTAACTTGAGGAGTATGGGAGTAGGGGGTGGGGGAGTCTTGCAGTTAAATTCATTTTAAAGATTATTGAAATTAATTAAGAAATATGACAATTAAAGTTAAATAATGTTTCATTTTGGTAGAGAACATGAAGTCGCTTTCCTATATCAACAGGGAAAGTTGGCAGATTTTTCTCGCACAACATACGCTGATTTCAATCAAATTATCGAAAAAGATTTGGTATTGAAAGTAGTTATAGACTTAAAAATATTTGTCGAATTATAACGAATAATAAAAATCCTGTTTTAAGATTGCTATTTCTTGGTATATCTTTTCTTCTTGTTAATATTTGGGTGAATATTCTCTGGCTTAAAATTAGCCAGAAAAGACGAGGTTGTCGATTAATTTATCGTAAGGTTTTTGGACTTAAACAAATGTTGGCATTTTTACGTCAGGCTGTTGAGCGTAAATATCAAGTTGTTCAAGGTATTTATCTTCCTTGAAATCAAAGAGAATCTGTTTGGTTTCTGCATCAAGTTTGGGCTGTGCATTGTTCATACTACTCTTCCATCTCAGTTTCCGCCTCATCTTCAAGATGGCGATCAACATCCATACTGTCATGCAAGATTCTGACTACCAGCACTCTGTCCTCAAGCAATCGGTAATACACGAAATGCCGTCCTTTACCATCGACATGACGGCGGTAATAATCCGCGATGGCATCTTCTTTCTTGCTTCTGGGCAGAGGATTGGCAGCGATGCTATCCAGGCAACGCTCAATCAGCTTTTTGTACCTGCTACGCTGCTGAGCGCCCCATCGCTGGGTTGTATATTTTAATATATCTTTGATATCAGAACGGGCTTGCGGGCGAAGTTCAAGCAGTAGTTTTGGATTCTGGCCAGACATTTGGATCGATCTCCATATTTCCTGCCGCTAATTCCGCCAGGGTTTCCTGTTCTATCTGGTCGAGCAACTCGGAGGAGTAAGGAATGGGGTAACCACTCTGCTCACCTTTTTCCAGTTCTGCTCGTAACTGCTCGGATTTGAGTTTGTTGCTTTCATCAATTAAAAGTAACGCTTCATGGATAACGTCATCTACACTGCTGTAACCAAGAGCGATTTGTCGGTGGACAATTGCTTCAAGTTCAGGGGTAAGGTCTATACGCATTGGCAAGCTTCAGGTGCTGATAGACTATCCTCTTTATTATACAAAAAAATCCTAGTCTTTACTAATTGAGATAGCAGAGCCTCCAATAAAGGCATTCCCAGGCGGAGCCACCGGATCGAGAGCGTCTGGGAATCAGAGAAAGAAAAAAGTGAGTCATTATTGAAATCCCCATAATTAAAATTAGGGGATTTCCCTGTTCCCTCTTAAGAATTATGTAAATTATCGGCACTGGGCAACGAAGAGCGTTGAACAATTGGTCTCGACCATACCTTTTTGTAGTCTTCAATTGCACCGCTGTAATCTTTCAGTTTAGACCGAGCATTACCTCGACTAATATAAGCCTTAGCATCATCAGGATTCATTTGCAAAAAGTTGGTGTAATCCTCAATTGCACCACTGTAATCTTGAAGCTTAGACCGAGCATTTGCCCGGTTAATATAAGCTTCTGCATCATTAGGATTGAGTGCTACAGAGAGATTGTAATCTTCAACTGCCCCTTTATAATCTTCCATCTCATAACGGCAATTTCCCCTATTAAAGTAGGCCTTAGCATCATTAGGTGCGCTCTTGATAAATTGGGTATAATCTTCAATAGCACCTTTGTAATCTTTAAGCTTAAAGCGAGAATTTGCTTGCTTGAGGTAAATATCGGGATCGTTAGCACTACTTTCTAAATACTGCGTGTAATCATCAACAGCCCCTTTGTAATCATCAATTTCAAAGCGAGTGTTACCCGGACTTATAGATTGTTGACCGAGTTCGGGGTTGATATCCAAAGGTTGGACGTAATCTTGAATTTCATATTGGGTATGCCTGGATGTCAGGTAAATTTCGTTATCGTTATAATTAGGCAATAAAGAATGAGGAGAGCTTGCAGTGATACTACTGGAATTATCAATCTGAGAAAGTTCAATTTGAGAAAAATTATTATCTGGGATAATATTAAGATCGGTTTCAAAATTGTTAGAATTACTCCCTAAAGATGGAGTATGATTGTAAGGCAGTAGTTGTTTACCTGTAGATTCAGAATTGATAGAGCCAAAATTCTCCATAGCAAAATTGTCAGGAGTGCTTTGCATAACATGGCTATAATCAGCAATTGCTCCTTGATAATCTCCTAACTCTAAACGCAGCAGTCCTCGATGATAATGAGCTTCACTATCATGGGGATGAAACTGCAAATACAAATCCAAGTCTGCGATCGCGCCTTTGTTATCTCCCAACTTTTGGCGGGCAAGACCTCGACCATAATATGCTTTAAAACCTCTAGGATTTAGACGCAAAAACTGGTTAAACTCAGCGATCGCCCCTTGATAGTCTCCTTTTTTTGCTTTTTCCTCTCCCCGTTGGTAAAATATTTCAATGAACTCCTGCTGCTGACGAAGTTGTGCGGCTGCGTGCTGTCGTTGAGTGAGAGTCCGTGACAAAGAGATCGCATTCCGCCGTAACTCTAATTGTGCTACAACTTGATGGCTCAACAATCGCAGTGCTTCCACCTGTTCGAGAGTTAAATCCCGTGGTACGAAGTCTATAACGCAAAGTGTTCCAAGTCCAAATCCTTCCGACGTAATTAAAGGAGCACCAGCATAAAACCGAATGTTAGGGTCTGCGGTGACGAGGGGATTTTTCGCAAATCTAGCATCTAGCAACGCATTTCTAACAACTAGTGGTTGTTGTTGCAAAATTGAGTAGGCACAGAAGGCTACATCTCGTTCCGTTTCAGATATTGTTACACCTATCTTGGATTTGAACCACTGCCGATTTCCATCCAATAAGCTGATCAAAGCTATTGGAGTACGACAAACTTGTGCAGCCAAGAAGGTGAAATCATCAAATCCTTTCTCCGAAGGGGTATCAAGGATTTGATACTGACGCAGTGCATACAGTCTAGCGATTTCGTTACTGGGTAGAGGCGGTTTTGGGTTCATCTTGAGTAAATTGCTAGTAGCTAGTTTGATAGATTACATGCTTATTTTAGGACACAGTTTGCTTTTCACTAATTTCAGTGCTCAGCAATATAAATATTCACAGCTTTGAACACCATTTCCGGGCAATTCTACGGTGAAGGTCGTCGGTTTTTTTACTTTCTCCACAGATTGTGCATCCCTTCCGAAACTATATTAAACTCATCATTAGGTTTGTAGAAAAAACGTGTCATGTTCTTACGACTGCGATCGCCTCTGGTTTGACAGCAGCTTTATTGAAAACTTTGTTTATCCTTCCTTGGGAAATTAAAAATAGGGAGTAGGGAGTAGGGAGTGGGGAATGGGGGAAGAGAAATTTTTATATCTGCTGGTGTACGCAGTTTATAACGGCTACTTAAGCGATCGCTGTTAATAATTATTGATACAAATAGAAAAATCTGTTAAAAGATGCTCCATACTGAAGATGGATGAAACTTGGTCAAGGCTCGTGAAAGCATAAATTTAAGAGCAATTTTGAAAAACTTTTAGTAAAAGGTTTATGGATAGAACATTAGAATCGCAGGTTGAAGAACGTTCAATTCAAGTTGCATCAGGTCTAATTAACCTAGAAGGTGATTTGAGGATACCTGAAAATGCTCGTGGAGTTGTACTATTTGCTCATGGCAGTGGTAGTAGTAGGCACAGTTCTAGCAATCGCTCTGTTGCCGAAGAATTAAATAAAGCAGGGTTTGCTACCCTACTGATTGACCTGCTGACCCAACACGAAGAAGAAATAGACAATCAAACAGGACAATTGCGCTTTAATATTAACTTATTAGCTGAACGTCTCATTGAGATTACAGAATGGCTAGCCCAAAATCTAGAGATTTACAAAACGAAAGTTGGTTACTTTGGTGCTAGTACTGGTGCAGCAGCAGCTTTGGTTGCAGCTGCACAACGCCCGAAAGGGATTTGTGCTATTGTTTCCCGTGGTGGAAGACCTGACTTAGCAGAAGCATCGCTGTCAAATGTTCAAGCACCAACACTATTAATTGTAGGTGAAAGAGATACGCCAGTTATTCGCATGAATCAAGAAGCGTTGGAACAACTACAAGTAGAAAAGAAGTTAGCAATCGTTTCCGAAGCAACGCATCTTTTTGAAGAACCGGGAACACTAGAGGTGGTTGCACGGTTATCGAGTGAGTGGTTTGAGCAATATTTAGATTAACTCGGTAACAAGCACAATCAAAAGAAGGAAATTTACTCCGGTGGTGTGATGACAAATCAAAATTCTTAATCTAAGACTGGTTGACAAAAATGTTAACATTACTAAGTTATGTTTATGCGATCGTCACAGCAGTCTTCGTTATCCTGTTTCTGCTGGAAAGAATGTTTCCCCTGCGGTTGCAGAAGCATTCACTGATAAAGAGGCTGTTTATCAACTCCTGTGTTATTGCTTTGGCTTTTGCCGCAAATGCGACTGTTGTCCAACCTACCGCTAAATTTATGGTGCAGTGGACTCACCAGCAGTCCTTTGGATTAGTTCATCTTGTAGCACTACCTACAGCTATCAAAAGCGTCATCGCTTTTTTATTGATGGATTTAACTTACTACTATTGGCACAGAGCTAATCACAGATTTCTATTTCTGTGGCGCTTTCACAATGTACATCACATCGATCCGGATTTAGATATTTCTACAGGTTTTCGCTTTCATGTTGTAGAAATTGTTCTATCAGCCGGACTTCGCGTTTTTCAGATAGCCTTAACTGGTATTTCGCTGGGAACTTACGTTCTCTACGAATTAGTTTATCAAGCAAACACCCTGTTTCACCATAGCAATATTCGTCTTCCTATTTGGACTGAACGGTGGTTAAATACGATTTTGGTAACGCCCCGCATGCACGGTATTCATCACTCCCAAGTTCAAGACGAAACCAATTCTAACTATTCTGTTATTTTTCCGTGGTGGGATAAACTGCATCAGACGCTGCGGCTGAACATTCCTCAGTCAGAGATTGAGATTGGGATTCCGGCTTATTCGTCTCCTGATGATAACAAGCTACAGCATATTTTGCTCGCACCCTTTCAAAAACAGCGCGACTATTGGCGCAAACCTGACAACAAACTCGTGGAAAGGAATCCCGCCATTTTGGGTGAAGGTTTAACTCAAATGGTAGATTTTAGCAACACATCAATTACACCAAATTTGTCGCTGAAAACAGAGTAGTACCAAAAGGCTACTACGTATATTTCAGAATTTACACACATGAAATAGGATGTTTATATTGTAATTGACCAGTCATAATTCCAAGATTTAAAATATGCAATTTTGGGGGAGAAATTTTCAAAGTTTATTACAGATTTTCCTGAAATCTAACTGTCCTCTATGTCAACGTTCTACTTCCCAAGAAGTTTGCCAAAACTGTACTCAGCAACTACAACGATCTTGTTTGCCCAATCCTGGTGTTTTTTGGAACCAACCCCTGCCAGTTTTCGCTTGGGGAAGTTATGGTGGTACTCTTAAATTAGCGATCGCTGCCATGAAATATAAAAACCATCCTGAAATTGCTCGCCCTTTAGGTCAATATTTGGGCAACACATGGCTATCAAGTAGCCCTGCATGGGATACAAAATGTATAGTTGTGCCAATTCCACTCCACCCCAAGAAGCAAAAAAAGCGAGGGTTCAACCAAGCTGCACTCATAGCCCAAAGCTTTTGCGAAACAACTGGATTACAATTAAAAGTAAACGGATTAGAGAGAGTAGAAGAGACTGAAGCACAGTATGGTTTATCTGTGTCTGAGAGAAAAAAGAACTTAGCTAAAGCTCTCCGCGTAGGACAAGATTTTCGCCGCACCTCAAAAGCGCCCGTGCTGTTGATTGATGACATTTACACCACTGGTGCTACTGCCAAATCTGCTACGCAAACATTCCATCAAGCTGGAATTGGTGTTTTAGGGATGGTAGCAACTGCTATTACCTTCAACCAAAACAACCCCAGTTACAATGCCAGATAAAAATCATACATGGGCAATTTCTCGCAAGGAAAACTATAATTAACCAAACGGCGCTGTTTTCATGGAAGAGTCTCCGGATGATAAGTAAGGCTTTTGCAGTGGGGTTGGGAAAACTCGCGATCGCGAGTGTCACAGTGGTGGTAATTGGTTTCAGTACAACAGCAGCTTTTGCTCAACCAGCAAATAAGTTGTATAGTCCGATTCCTTTACCTTTGAGTAATGAAATTTCCGATATGCTCTCTGATAAGGACATTCCTACAGGTCAAGGCGGATATGCTCGCGATTACATGGTGAAGTTGAGTAAGGGAGATAATCTAGCCATTGATTTAGTCTCTGAGAGCTTCGATGCTATCATTACACTGCTAGCACCTGATGGTACTACTGTAGCAGAAAATGATGACGGTCCTGATGGTAGCAGCAACTCTCTGCTTTTTACCCGAGTTTCAGAGGCAGGAAGTTACATCATTCGCGTTCGGTCATTCGGAGAAACTGGGATTGGAGCTTTTAAACTAAAGGTAACACGACTGCAACCTGTTAAAGGGAGTTAGTTGTTGACCAGTGACCAGTGACCAGTGACCAGTGACCAGTGAACAGTGACCAGTGACCACTAACCACTAACCACTAACCACTAACTACTAACAACTAACACACATAACAATAACGCTTCTGTCCACTCAACAACTGCACCGTAAGTGTCTCCTGTATGTCCGCCTAACTTACGGTTAAACCAAGCACCCGTAAGAATGGCGATCGCAATTCCTGCAATTGCCATTGCTAGAGCAAATAACAGACGCTGTTTATTCAGTAATATCTCTAATCCACTTAAACTCACGACTAAGAACAATCCTGGTAACAAATCTTTATAAGAACGAATAGCTTGTTTATGAAATGCCCCCTTCCCAGTTGGTTTCAGGTAAGGATACCGGACAATTGCCACTTGTTGACCCCAACGTCCCCACGCACAAACTGCCATTAAAGTCAACCAACGATTTTTCTCTAAATCTGTTAAAGCAGCTATTTTAAGAACCACCACAACAACAGCTGCCATTGCGCCAAATGCACCCGTTGCACTATCTGCCATCACCTCAAGTCGCCGCTTGGGATCTCCCACGGCCAAACCATCAGCTGTATCCATTGCTCCATCTAAGTGCAATCCCCCAGTCATAGCAATCCAAATACTGACGAGCAAAGCGCTACGAGTAAGTATTGGCACACCTAAATAATTCATTCCAATATCTAATATTCCCAAAATGCTCCCAATCATCAACCCTACCAAGGTCGCGTACTGCGCTACATACCGAAAGTCTAATCCTTCCAGATATGGCATGGGAATACTTGTATAGAAGACTATAGAAGCTGCCATATTTAACAGATGTTGTTTCCACCACTGATGCTTATAAGCCATTTAAAGGGTGAAGGATAAAGTTCATAGGTCGGATGGGTATTTCTACAAATTTTTCTAAGGAACCTGCATATTTTAGTAGCTTTTTAGCACCAAATATTAATCAGTTTATCTTTCATACTTTTTTAAAGCTTTAAATAAGATTTATCAGTGTCGGGAACTTATTGAAAAAATTTTGTTATGCTATTTTCAGTGCTGGTTTTTTATTTTGTATAAACCAACACTAGCTGAATTAGCTTTGGCAGTCTTAAAAGTTAGTGAGGACAGTTCTGTAGTACTGTCGCCTACAAATTAATTGATTGCAGCTTTTCAATTAATCGTCCTACAAATGAAGATATTTATTAAAATGTAGGGATTCAGCAAAGCTGTAACAATGACTGTATAGCTATGTTGAACTCATCCGGGCTCCAAAAATTGTTTAATTTATGAGTAACCATCTACCCGATACCAAGATACCAGCTCCGTGCATTATTGATACAGGCGTGGTTGTTAATAAACAAGATATGTGGCGATTACTTGCAGACTTAGGTCGCGTTCGCTACATCCACACTCATGAGGGAAAATTACAGAGCGAGGGGGAGGGAGATGTCATGGAGGTGTTTGCCAATCCGCAACGGTCTACCTTAGTAGCCAACCGTGCGCTTTATCTTAATGTTCATAGTTTTGATTACTTGGAATTAAAACTGTCTCCGGAAAAAGAAACCTATTTTGACCTTACCCAAGAAGGAATGTGTTTGCGACTGATTCCCCTTTCAACTCCTTTAGACGAGAGACAAGAACGTTGTTTTCACATCAGTGCTTTAGAAGCCATGATGGAGCAAGTTTTCTCGGCTCAGTGGGATGCAGAAATTGATGATGATAACTGTGATTTGTTTTAATTGGTCACTGGTCACTGGTCACTGGTCACTGGTCACTGGTTCCCGAATGCTACTATTAGCTATTAGCCATTAGCAATTAGCAAATTCTCTCTTGACTGCACAATTTTCTTTTCAACGTCTTGCTTACTGTAGCCAGACGAAGGCGCGGGTTGGAATTTTTTCTACCCCTCACGGTATAGTAGAAACTCCACGATTTATGCCTGTGGGGACTCTGGCAAATGTCAAAACTATGACTCCATCTCAACTAGAAGAAACTGGAGCGCAGATGGTTTTGTGCAATACTTATCATTTACACCTCCAACCTGGTGAGGCAATTGTAGCAGGAGGTGGAGGGCTGCATAAATTTATGGGCTGGAATGGTCCAATTCTGACAGATTCTGGTGGTTTCCAAGTTTTCAGTTTGAGCGAAATGCGGAAAATTAGTGAAGAAGGAGTAACTTTTCGCTCACCCCATGATGGTCAAATTATTAACTTAACTCCAGAACGTTCTATTGAAATTCAAAATACTTTGGGCGCGGATGTCATTATGGCATTCGATGAGTGTCCGCCTTATCCAGCGACGTACCAAGAGGTAGAAGCTTCCACACAAAGGACTTACCGTTGGCTGGAACGTTGTGTAACCGCCCATCAATGTCAAGACCAAGCCCTGTTTGGTATTGTACAGGGAGGTGTATATCTTGATTTGCGTTCTCAAGCAGCTTTGTCTCTGGCAGAGTTAGATTTACCTGGATACGCTATTGGTGGTGTCAGCGTGGGTGAACCACCAGAACTGATTTCTCATGTAGTCAAAGCAACTGCGCCTCTACTCCCACCAGAAAAACCCCGCTACTTAATGGGAGTGGGTACCTACCGAGAAATCGCAATTGCGATCGCATCCGGAGTTGATTTATTCGACTGCGTCATTCCCACTCGTTGGGCGAGACACGGTACAGCAATGGTACAAGGCGATCGTTGGAATTTAAAAAATGCAAAGTTTCGTGAAGATTTTACACCAATAGATGAAACTTGTCCTTGCTACACTTGTCGGAACTTTAGCCGTGCATACATCTCTCATTTAGTGAGAGCGCAAGAGATATTAGCGTACACCTTGTTAAGTATTCACAATATCACTGAGTTGATTCGCTTTACTCAAAAGATCCGAGAAGCAATACTAGACGATAGGTTTGCGATCGATTTTGCTTCATGGCTGGAAGAGGGAACCAGTGACCAGTGACCAGTGACCAGTGACCAGTGACCAGTGACCAATGACAAATGACAAATGACCACTAACACATGTTAAGATACTTCTCAATTCTGAAAGCTGTGTTGGATAGGTGGATTTAATAAATATGGAAGCAGCATTGTTGTTAGCAAAATTACCCGAAGCTTATCAAGTTCTCGATCCTCTGGTAGACGTTCTGCCAATCATCCCTTTGTTCTTCTTATTGCTGGCTTTTGTTTGGCAAGCCGCTATTGGTTTTAGGTAAATCCATTGACCTAAATATAGGCTCAATACTCCGCAAACCCGACGCTTTTCGGCAGTCGGGTTTTTCTTGACTCAATATTGGTCAACAAAGTTTATATTTATTAATAAATTGTAATAGATTAAGATAGTAGGTAATAAATTTAAAGCATAAAGTGGGTATCAGAAATGGGTAACATCACATTTGTGACAGAAAACAAAGAAGTCGTAGCAGCCAATGGCGCGAATCTACGAGAAAGAGCTTTGCAAAACAATGTTGACGTATACAAACTTTTTGGCAAAATGATGAATTGTGGAGGATACGGTCAATGTGGCTGCTGTGTGGTAGAGATTGTTGAAGGAATGGAAAATTTATCGCCCCGTACCGACGCAGAAAACAAATTATTGAAAAAAAAGCCAGAAAATTGCCGTCTTGCTTGTCAAACTCTGGTACATGGTGCAGTCAGTGTGGTAACAAAGCCTTAAAGGATGAAGTATAAAGTAAGCTACACGGAAGTAGAGTCGAACTGTTTTTCCTACTTTATTCTTGACCCTTTGTACTTCATGCTTCTTTCAACCATGGAATGGTATCCTAAAAGTGTTACCTAGATATCGAAGAGAGGCTGTCTTCCCATGCAAGTTAACGATCTAGGGTTCGTAGCGAGCATTCTGTTCGTTCTCGTTCCCGCCGTCTTTTTAATAATTCTTTACATTCAAACTGCTAGCCGCGAAGGTAAAAAAGATTAGAAAGCAGTTCAAAATTCAAGATTCAAAATTCAACATTAAGAGAAACGTAGCTAGCCAGCTGCCTAGTTGTTTGCTATATGTAAATTACAGGCGTGACAGCTTGATACCTTTTTTGGACATCAAATAAAGCCCCTACATTTGTAGTGTAGGGGTTTTATTTATCAACCACCGATTGTTCAGCTTTACTTAAGCTACTGTTCGTGCTAGCAAAACTGGACAGTTTGCATTAACTCGAACGTAATCAGACAAAGATGCACCCAAAAGCCTGTCTATATCTACTAAACTCTTAGCAATAGTAGGACGGCGATCCGGAGAACCAAGAAGTAGTAAATCTACTTTCCATTCATCTGCCAAACGACAAATTTCTTCACCTGGTTTACCACTACTTATTACACAACGAACGGGTATACCATATTTTTTAGCTTCTGCTGCTGCAGCGGCTAAAACGGAATTGTGTTCTGAACTAATTTCATATGTTTCAGATGGTTTGCCACGCAAATCTGTATTAATATTAGCTAGAATCAACTCTCCCCCCTTAATATCTCGTAGGAGGAATACAGCTAAAGTCAAGCAACGCTTTGCTGCATCTGAGTTATCCATTGCCACCATAATGCGGTTAATTCTTTTGACATAAACGTCATCTTTAACTAACAACATGGGGCGAGAAGAGAGTTGGAAAACATACTGACTGACGGAGTTTGACAAAATAGATTGGAGGCGCTTAAGTCCTCGCGAACCCATGATAATCAAGTCAGCTTCAATTTCATCGGCGACCTGACAAACTACAGTTTTGGGATCGCCTTGACGTAAAATAGAGGAAACCCGACTGGGATCTAGGCTCAAATACTGAATAGCATTCGCTAAAATTTTGCCTCCTTCTTCCCATTTAGCTGTCATGTTTTCAGCAGAGGCTCGATCTGGCACAACGTGCAAAACGGTTACTTTTGCTCGTTGAATTGATGGCACATCCTTTAAGGTTTTGAGCATCTCTTCGGCGTGGCCTAATCCAGAGACAGCTAGCAAAATTTTTTCTATCATCTTAGATCTTCTTGGGGTTCAGGTTACCTAATTTACTGGCTGATGGTTAGTGGTTAGTGGTTATTGGTTGCTAGAACAATTAACGACTAACGAGTAACAACTAACAACTAACTATTCAGGTTATTAGTACCCAGTTCTTGAAAGGGTTAACTGGGTTTTTGATGATTTAAGCTTACTATTAATTCTGACCCATGAACTTAATGAATGGTTATTAAATTTATTAGTTGTAATCTATGTTTACTCTTTTTAATTAGAACAAAGTTAAGTAATACAAAGAATACTGGCAATAATAGATGAATTTTACTTCTAATTTTTTACAAAATTTAAAGAATTTTGCAGCACTCAAGTGCTGTTTGGATAAGTCATAAATTACAAGGACGGGCAGGGATGCCCGTCCCACAAGATTTAAGATGGGGTAATTGATTTTTTACAGTTTCTTAAGCTGCAACAGCCAGACCATTATGCTTGAGTAATGGTTCGGTACTGGGTTCGCGACCCCGGAAGGACTTAAATACCTCCATGGGATGCTGGCTACCACCAAGCGCCAACACTGTATTTCGATAACGCCTTCCTGTTGCTTTTATGGCTGGGTCATTATCAAGACCGGCTTCTTCAAATGCAGCAAAAGCGTCTGCACTAAGAACCTCAGCCCATTTATAGCTGTAATAACCTGCCGCATATCCTCCAGCAAATACGTGTCCAAAAGCACATAAGAAGGCATCCTCTGGTAGTGGAGGTAGAACGGTTGTGGTTTTAGCTAAACGCGATCGCACATCCTTAGGAGTTTCCGTACCACCCGGACGATAGCGGTGATGCAGTTCTATGTCAACCAGACTGATATGGATTTGTCGTAACATACCAGTACCAGTCATGTAATTTTTTGCTGCTAACAGCTTTTGGTAATAATGTTCTGGCAGAAGTTCACTTGTCTCATAGTGCTTTGCCATACCAAACAAAGTTGGTTTGTCGTAACACCAGTTTTCCATAAACTGGCTGGGTAATTCCACTGCATCCCACTCAACATTGTTGATACCTGCAGCTGCAGGATAATCCACCTTCGTTAGCATCAGATGCAAACCATGACCAAACTCGTGGAAGAGAGTTTCAACTTCCTCAAAAGTCATTAAGCTGGGCTTACCATCCACAGGGGGAGTTTGGTTGCAAACCAAATAAGCCACGGGTAAACGAATGGTTGTGACTCCATTTTCCAAGATTTTGCCACGGTTAATACAAACATCCATCCAAGCACCGCCACGTTTTTCTGCAGGACGGCTGTAAGGATCTAAGTAAAAGTAAGCAATAGGATGACCTGCTTCATCAGCAATTTGGAAGTATCGTACATCTTCATGCCAAACGGGGGCTTGACCATCTGCAGGGGTAACAGTGACACCAAATAATCGGTTCACCAATCCAAATAAGCCATCGAGAACTTGAGGTAAGGGGAAGTAGGGGCGTAACTCTTCAGCAGTGAAGGCAAATTTTTCTTCTCGCTGACGTTCAGCCCAAAAAGGAATGTCCCATTGCCACAAATCCTCTGCTTCTGGTGCTCCTTTGGATGCAGCAAAAGCTTTGAGTTCATCCAATTCTTTAAAAGCAGCATCATAACTGCGGGAACGCAATTCTTCCAACAGGGACTCCACTGCTTTGACATTAGGAGCCATTTTACTCGCTAGGCTTAATTCAGCGTATGTCTCATAACCCAGTAACTCTGCTAGCTCTTGACGCAATTCCAAAATGCGTTCAATAAGCGGGTTATTATCCAACTCTCCTGACGAAGCACGGGCAATAAAAGCTTTATAAAGCTTTTCCCTTAAGTCTCGTCGGATACTGTGTTGCATAACAGGAATGTAACTCGGACTATCCAAAGTAATACGCCAAGGGCCATTTTCCGTTGTAGCGTTTTCTGCTCTTGCAGATCGTGCAGCTTGTGCGGCTAAGCTCAGTAAACTGGGGGGTAACCCCTCAATTTCTTCTTGAGTTGTTAAAGTTAAGCTAAAAGCTTTAGTTGCATCTAGTAGATGGTTAGAAAATTTGGTAGATATTTCTGCCAACTCCATCTGAATAGCGTTAAAACGCTCTCTATCTTCTCCTTGCAAGCCAACACCTGCAAGTTCTGCATCTCGAATGGCAGATTCTACAATGCGCTGTTGGGCTGCATCTAAAGTTGCCCAAGTATCACTGGCGCGGAATGCTTTGAAAGCGGTGTAAATTGGTTGGCTTTGGCTGAGCTTGTTAGAGAACTGTATCACCTGTGGCTGTACAGTTTCAAACGCTTCGCGCAATTTGGGGCTATCTTTTACACCCATAAGATGATTGACAATACCCCAACTCCAGTACAAGCGTTCTGTGAGATTTTCTAGAGGTTGTACTAAACCACTCCATGTAGGTTCAACACCAGCTTCTAATGTAACGAGTTCTTGGTCTAGTTCTGCTAAAAGTTGGTTAAATGCTGGTACAACCTGCTCTGGTTGTATTTGTGCAAAAGGAGGTAAGCCAGAACCTTTTAGTAAGGGGTTATTGGAAATAATAACTGCTTCACTCATGATTGTGTAAGAGTACCCGGTAAATAAAACCAAAAAGCGACTTTTCTTTCTTTTATCTTCTAATGTAGCGATTGAAGAATACTATTGCGGGTTTCTTGCAATTAGAAGTGATAAAAACCATACCTCTTGGAACTGCAAGTGCTTTTATGACCTAAGCGTGGCTCCGAGCAAAGTTTTCTGCGATCGCTTGTCCCAACGATCGCAACAGTGGCCGATGAGGACTGAACTAGTACAAAATTATTAACTAGATTGGTGCAGAATTAACCGATTGTTATCAGGGTCATAAGCGTATATTTCACTACCATGAGAAGCTGTTTTTATCTCTCCTGTTGGAGGATAGCCTAATGCAGTCAAGTGTGCGATCGCCTTTTCTAAATTTTGCACCTCCAAACACAAGCTCATCTTACTTTTCTCGGAGTTTTCAAATTCAGAGGACTGCGTATTTTTTAGTTTAAAAATACCTAATTTCAATCCCTGAAGGTGAAATTCAGCATAAACATTTGGAATCATACTTGTTGGGTCTATACCTAGAAATTGGGTATAAAACTTAACAACAGCTTCAAGATGAACAGTTGCCAGAGTAACAAATGCGTCAGTAAATTGAATAGCCCTCATCCTATCCTTTCCAACCCAGTATATACATTGAACTTTTCGCCTCGCAAAAATCCGATTAAAGCGATTCCAAATTCCTTTGCTATTGACACAGCTAAGCTGCTAGGAGCAGAAACAGAACAGACAATAGGAACTCCAGCAGCTGTGGACTTTTGTAAAATTTCAAAACTAGAGCGTCCGCTTACCATGACAATACGATCGTTTAAAGGCAATTGCCCATTCAGTAAGGCTGAACCTATTAACTTATCTAATGCATTGTGGCGTCCAACATCTTCATGTATGGTTAGCAGTTGTCCTTGAGTATCGAACAAAGCAGCTGCATGCAAACCGCCTGTTGCATCAAATACGCTTTGGGCTGCTCTCAGTTTATTTGGTAATGTGTAAATAATGTCAGGTGTAACCGTTAGTCCTGCGGGAATAGGTGGGTAATTTCGCAAGCGCAAGGCTTCAAGACTAGCCTTACCACAAACTCCACAAGCACTGGTTGTATAAAAATGCCTTTGTAGGGGCTGTAGATCGGGATTCAGTCCTTCTCGAAGGGTAATGTTGACAATGTTGTAGCGTTGTTCTCCATCTACCAAGTTATCTAAGCAGTAACTTATGCGTTGGATATCTTCTCTACAGCTAATGACTCCCTCGCTGTAAAGAAATCCAGCAGCTAGTTCAAAATCTGCTCCAGGTGTTCGCATTGTTACCGCAACTGTTTGACGTGGAAATGCAAGGCGAATTTCCAAAGGTTCTTCGGTCGCAAGTTCATCGGACCGCGATCGCACTTTACCGTTTTCTATAAGCCAAACAGTGGCTTTAGTTTTGCTTCGAGTTGGCATTGTTTATAAACGGTACTGGGAAATAAACTGTTGGGTAACACTGCGTAAATGTTCATCCAGACGATTGAACGTCCATTCAGAGATTTCTTTTGGTACACCACCATAAAAAGCTTGGGCAATACCACCTGTAATGCAAGCAATGGTATCACTATCACCACCAATAGAGATAGCATTACGGATAGCATCCTCAAAATCAGTGGATTCTAAAAAGGCGATGATGGCTTGGGGAACAGAACCTTGACAAGAAACATCGAAGCGGTAGTTCGGTCTTATTTGGTCAAGACTTTGACCGAGATCGTATCCAAAATGAGTTTCTATATAAGACTTGATAGAGCTTTTATCATAACCCATCCGTGCTTGAAAGATGGCAGTCGCTGTTGCTTGAGCACCTTTAATCCCTTCCGGATGGTTGTGGGTTACCTCTGCACTATGCTGCGCTTCTTGTAAGACAGTATCTAGATCGTTAAAAGCAAATCCAATAGAACTCACTCGCATTGCCGAACCGTTACCCCAACTGTTGTATGGTTCTCTGCTGCTCGATCCCGCCCACACTTTAAAGGTTCCCCCATAACCAGCCAAGGGGTAACGACGGTAGTAAGACTTAAATTTATCGATGTATCTGCTACTGCCAACGGATGAGTCCCCATTCAAGATAGTATCAGCAACCGCAACTGTCAGTACCGTGTCATCCGTAAAACGGCACTCACTTTTAAATAGAGGAAAATCCTTCGTTTTTATATTACTAGCTTCATAAACTGAACCAATCATATCACCTGCGATCGCACCTAGCATTTTACTCATTCCATAACCTTTCAACCTCTATCTAAGGATAGATTGTTTAGAGCTAAATCTATCCTTAGATAGAAGTTAAAAGAATTCCCAAACACTACACGCAAGGAAAAAACACCTAGCGATTAAAAATCGCGGCTATACAAACAAAGTCCACCTACGTGGACTTAATATGAAGTCCTTGCCTTGCGGACTTGGCTTGTATAGCAAGAGAATACTATTCTTGCAGGCTTGTGCCAAATTAAGATGCTCCCCAACAAGCAGAATTTGAATTAGCAATTGTCAATCATTTAGAAGCTATCGAACTTTTGAATAAAATAGGAGCCAAATGCGATTTAGCGATCGCTTACTTTCAATTAGGTTTAACCTATTCCAAAATAGAAAAACGACAAGAAAGTGGAATTTATTTTGAGCTTAAGCACATTTTTACAGAGAAATAGTATCCGTTGCTTAAAAAATTATTCTAGAAACTCTATTTTTGTAAAAAAACATATACAGTATTTAATGTTATATGTCCATTACCTAAATTTAGATAATATTATGTTTTATAAACCAATGTTTAAACCTCATTACCACGTTAGAGTGGTAGAACCCGATCTTGTGTACCTACTTAGCGAGCAAGGACAATGCGCTCTTGGTGGTCGTTTATACGTCCTTCTCGCTCCGTTTTTAAATGGTCGTTATACTGTCCACGAGATAGTTCAGCACTTAAACGAAGAAGTTTCCCTGTTTGAAGTTCAGAATGCCTTAGTTCGTTTGAACACCGAAGGCTATCTTTCCGAAACTTCCGTGACTCTCCCGCCACAAGTTGCGGCGTTCTGGAATGCTTTGGGTGTAGAATCTGAAACTGCTCTTCGCAAACTGCAAGATAGTAGGGTTTCGGTAATCAGCTTTGGGAGCTTGGGAGTTGAGAGATTTATCCTGGCGTTGGAATCACTTTCCATTGGAGTAGGAGAGGGTGGAGAGTTTACAGTTGTTCTGACTGATAACTACTTGCAATTGGGTTTAGACGAATTTAATCGAGAAGCAGAAGAAACAAGAAAACCTTGGCTGCTTGCTAAGCCCGTTGGTACGGAGATTTGGTTGGGACCTCTGTTTGTTCCGGGGCAAACTGGTTGTTGGGAATGTCTTGCTCAAGCTTTGCGAAATAAGCGCGAAGCTGAAACTATACTCAGGCAAGGAATGTCACCATCATTACTCTCTTCTTTTGCAGTTCTTCCAGTTAGCTTTCAGCTAGGATTGAATTTGATCGCGATGGAAACAGCGAAATGGATTATTTGGGGAGAGCATCAACAGTTAGCAGGCAAGCTAATTGCTTTCAATTTGGCATCTCTATCTATGCAACATCAACTTCTAGATAAAATTTTGGAATGTTCGGTCTGTGGAGAGGGAAATCATACTTTGTAAAGACTAGCATGGCTAGTCTCTACGTTGTTTTTCAATCCTATCTAACTCGTAAACAACTCTACCGGAACCCGCAAAAGATATTGTTCTTGGTTATCAAGCACCTTATCTAAGGCATTATACAGATTTTGCTGTAAGTTAGTTGGAAATTTCTTGAACTTAGCATAAACGTGAAATAAGGAGCGTAACTATGTAGGACGCACGACGCGAATCAATTTGCCTTGTAAACATTCTTCTGCTATAATTGCATTGTGAATTCGATTAGCCAACGCTTCCCAATCACGGTCGTTTGTACATGCGATAATTCCAGCATGATTTGGCTGTACGCGGTGCAACCGAAAGAAATCTTTACGGTTTTCTGTAATAACGGCACGTTTGTCACTGGTTGCGAAAGTTAAAATCTCTGAGTCAGGAATTCGCTGATTTGCTTTGCCTGCTTCTTGAACGGTCAAAACATCGTGTCCTAAAGCCCGTAGAAATTCAACAACTGGTAATGGGTATTGTTCGTCAGCATAAAGACGCGCCATGCGCTACAGAACCTCATTCATTACTTCATCATTTTCTCGAATATCTGTCTCAATTTCGTCTGGGAAGGCTTTAGCATATGCCCAAGCATTTGCAAGATCGCTAGCAGAAACTGATGAATAGCTTATAAGTAAGTCAGCTTCACTGTATCCAATACGACTAGCTTCAACAAGTCCCCAAACAGCGATCCGAGTTCCAGCAATGCAGGCTCTACCACCGCAAACACCCGGTGTTTTTTCTATACCGCGCCCTAGAGTAATTTTGCCTTGGGATAAGAGTTGAATGACTTGAGCTTTTTCTTGGTCAGAAAGTGCCAGCAGTTGAGGCTCTAATTCTTTCAGCGTCATGTCAAGCTAAAAATAGAATTATTTATGACTATAATCTCTATTATAAAATATAATTACAAAAATTTATCTAATTTTTTAAATCATTTTTACCATTTTGGAAAAAAATAGTGACAAAAATGGCAAAAACAGAAACCCAAAATCAAGACTGCATTTGCAAGACTTTAGCGTTGATTTCAGACATAATGCCACTCCAAATGCTTTGTTATACACAAAGACGCAAAGACGCTTCAACACTTAGCGCCTTTGCGTCTTTGCGTGAGATTATTAATTAACTAACTCGTAAACAACTCTACCGGAACCCGCTTAAAGGATAGACGTTCATTCTCGATATCCACAAAGACGGTATCGCCATCATTAAACTCACCACGCAAGATAGTCTTGGCAATCTGAGTTTCTAACTCCCGTTGAATGGCTCGCTTCAGGGGACGTGCTCCAAAAACCGGATCGTACCCCACATCAACTAAAAAGTCAAGAGCAGCTTCCGAGAGTCGGAGCGACATCTTGCGATCGCCCAATCTATGACGCAATCTATCCACTTGCAACTGCACGATTCGACGCAATTGTTCCTTCTGCAATGCATGGAAGAAAATAATTTCATCAATGCGGTTGAGGAACTCAGGACGGAAGCTATTTCGCATTGCTTCCATAACCCGGTGGCGCATTTCATCATAGCGCGAGTCATCACCTGCGACATCTAAGATGTACTGCGAACCGATGTTACTCGTCATGATAATGATACAGTTCTTAAAGTCTACCTTATGACCTTGAGCATCAGTCACGCGACCATCATCGAGAATTTGCAGGAAGATGTTAAAGACATCTGGATGAGCTTTTTCGATTTCGTCAAACAAAATCACTGCGTAAGGACGACGGCGAATTGCTTCGCTGAGTTGTCCGCCTTCTTCATAACCCACATATCCTGGAGGCGCACCGATCAGGCGAGAAACAGCGTGTTTCTCCATGTACTCGGACATATCAATCCTAACTAGCGCTTCTTCAGTATCAAACAAGTAAGCCGCAAGTGCTTTCGCTAGTTCGGTTTTACCAACACCTGTCGGACCGAGGAAAATAAAGCTAGCAATGGGACGATTGGGATCTGCAAGCCCAGCACGAGAACGTTGAATGGCATCTGCGACTGCTGTTACTGCTTCTTCTTGTCCTACAATACGGTGATGCAGTTCATCTTCTAAATGCAACAGCTTTTCTTTCTCAGATTCCACCAACTTGCTGATCGGAATTCCCGTCCACTTAGAAATCACTTCTGCAATGTCAGATTCGGTGACTTCCTCGCGCAACAGAGATTTTCCAGTGCGTTGTGCGTGAGCCAGTTCCGTTTCTGCTGCTTCCAAATCGCGATGCAAACTAGTCAGTTTACCGTATTTTAACTCAGCAGCACGGTTGAGGTCGTAATTGCGTTCTGCTTGTTGAATTTCCAGGTTGACGCGATCGATCTCCTCTTTCACAGACTGAATTTTTGCAATCACATCTTTTTCCGATTGCCATTGAGTCTTCAACTCTCTTTGTTCTTCTTTAAAATCCGCAAGTTCTTTTTCCAATCTTTCCAAACGTTCCTTGGAAGCTGCATCACTTTCTTTTTGCAGTGATAGCTTTTCCATTTCTAATTGCAGAATCTTGCGGTCAATTTCGTCTAGTTCTTCAGGTTTGGAGGTAATCTCCATCTTTAGTCTGGCTGCGGCTTCGTCTACCAAATCAATGGCTTTATCTGGTAAAAAGCGATCGCTAATATAACGACTGGACAAGGTTGCTGCTGCGACTAAAGAACTATCGGAAATTTTCACCCCGTGGTGAACTTCATACCGTTCTTTCAAACCGCGCAAAATAGAAATCGTATCTTCCACGGTAGGCTGATCTACATAAACCTGTTGGAAGCGTCTTTCCAACGCAGCGTCTTTTTCAATATATTTACGGTATTCGTCCAAAGTTGTTGCACCAATACAGCGCAGTTCACCCCGCGCCAACATTGGCTTTAACAAGTTACCAGCATCCATCGCGCCTTGGCTTGCGCCAGCACCGACAACTGTGTGAATTTCATCAATAAATAGAACTATATTGCCGTTTGACTCGGTAACTTCTTTTAAAACTGCTTTGAGACGTTCTTCAAATTCACCTCGGAATTTTGCTCCCGCAATCAAAGCACCCATGTCTAAAGCAATGAGTTTGCGGTCTTTTAAGGACTGGGGAACATCACCAGCTATTATACGCTGTGCCAATCCTTCGGCGATCGCTGTTTTCCCAACACCCGGCTCCCCAATCAGGACAGGGTTGTTTTTGGTACGACGTGATAAAATTTGGATGGTGCGGCGAATTTCATCATCCCGTCCGATTACAGGGTCAAGTTTACCCTGACGGGCTGCTTCTGTAAGATCGCGCCCATATTTTTCCAGTGATTGGTATTTCCCTTCTGGATTTTGGTCGGTCACTTTCTGATTCCCACGAATTTGTTTAACAATATTTTTAACTTTTCCTTCGTCCAATCCAAATTCTTGGAATAACCCTTTACCAAAGCGGTCATCTTTAGCATAACCCAGTAATAGGTGCTCGATAGAGATATAATCGTCTTGGAACTCCTTACGATATCCATCGGCTCGGTCAAGAAGCGTATCCAAGCTGCGTCCCAAGTAAACTGAACTGCTGCTACCAGAGACTTTAGGCTGACGTTGAATGAATTGTTCGGTGCGATCGCGCAGTTTTTGCAAATTCACACTAGCTTTTGTGAAAACACCGTTGGCGAGTCCTTCCAAGTCCAACAGTGCTTTCATCAGGTGTTCGCTTTCTATCTGCTGTTGTTGATACTGTTTGGCAATATCTGGAGTATGCGCGATCGCTTCCCAAGCTTTTTCTGTAAATTGGTTTGGATTAGTTGGTTGCATAGGCTTTTTCCAGGAAAGAATGACTCTAGGCTTGCATTTAAACTTGCTCAGAGCGCAGATAGAACAAAAATATAGTTTGTTCTTATAGAATTATTGTAGGAAGAGGAGGGTTAGTCGCTAGATCGGACTTCACGTCCGAACATAGTCGTATTACCACCCATAACTTTAGCGAACTAGGAATTTAGGCGTTGCATAAAATGGGGATGAAGAATGAACCGCCAAGACGCCAAGAGCGCCAAGAATTAATTTTTTCAACTGACAGAGAAAATATAACCATCCCGCAAATATGCAACGCCGGAATTTACAGCAGGATGTTTGAAAAGTTTTGGGCGAATACAATTCGCTACTATACAAACCAAGTCCGCCTGCGCGGACTAACGGAAAATCAAGATATTAGTTCCCAAGGAGGCTCCTGGTGTACCTGGTCGTAAACCCAAATCTGTAGCAATTTTTTGAATTTCAGGCGATCGCAAATCAGCTATAAACTTTTCCGCCGCCGCCTTTTCATCTGCACTCACCCAAGGTGCTTTCGGCAAAATCGCCCGCATATTTGAAGTAAATGTGGCTTTGGGATAAACTGATTCATAGCGCTGTTGGCAGAGAATTTATGTTTCTGATAATATTTCTTAACCTGAACTTACGCACTGTACAAATTTCTTATCTTGTGCATAGACTAAAAAGCTAAAATTCAATTGTGAAACTGTCCCGACGGTGAAAGTCCGCTTCAGCTCCTTGGTGCGTCAATGCCCAGTAGGTGACAGAACCATCTTTATGTTTAATAACGGTAGAAATACCAACCCTCAGAGCTAAATCTGTTAAGATAATTAAATCCAAATCGACATTGAGGACAAGCGCCAAACCATCTGATAAATACTGAATGCTAAATGGCAGTGTTGTAAAGGCAGTTTCCTCCTGCATTCCGTGACGGTAAGCATCAAAGCGGTACACATTCCAATCCCCAGAAGGGGAGAGATTAAATTCCCAATAGCGATCGCTATTCTCAACCCCAAGAAAAAACTCAAAGCAGGTGTTTTGCCAAAGTTCGTGCTTGCGTGCTGGTTCGTCTGATGGGGCTGCAATCTCGATTTCTGTTAAATTGCCAAGAAGTGCATATTGAATAGTAAATTGATTTTCATATTGGGCCACATTGCCTTTGATTTTCAGTCCGCTTAGCGACTCACTGTAAGAAAAAGGTTGTAGGAAAAATGTTTGCTCTTGCATCTAAAAACCTCGTCGGAAAGTTGAAAACTACTCACTGGTCACTGGTCACTGGTCACTGGTCACTGGTCACCGGTCACTGGTCACGGATAACCCTTGCAACTCAATCCAAAATCGACTTCCTTGACGGGGAGCCGACTCTACACCTGCTCGTCCTCCCAACCGTTCTGCCCCTTTTCGCACTATGGCTAATCCAATTCCTGTTCCTGGGTAAGTTTCCGTGCTATGCAACCGCTCAAAAACTCCAAAAATTTGCTCCTGATAATTAGGTTCAATACCAATTCCGTTGTCTTCAATCCACAGACGCACCTGTTGCGGTGATGGAGGGGAATCTTCGCCTGTTTCTCTCGTTTCTGCCCAAACTCGAATGTGCGGTTGAATGCCCGGAGCAACAAATTTAATTGCATTTGATAATAAATTAACAATAATTTGTACTAAAATCGGGTAATGCCCGATAACACGGGGCAAGTTTTCAGCGATCGCAATGTGAGCTTGGCGATCGCGTAAATCTTTTGCTAATTGTGCCTGAGCGTCTGCTATAACTTGAGTCAATCGCACTGGAGCTAGCTTAATCTTCTCGCGACTGAGGCGGCTGTATGCTAACAAATCGTGAACTAACTCGCTCATAATCTCAGTGCCACGAAAAATCTGTTGAATATATTCTCGAGCTGTTTCATCTAAGCGATCGCCATAATCTTCAGCTAGAGCTTGAGCAAACCCTTGAATTCCTCGTAACGGTGCCCGCAGGTCATGCGCTACCGTGTAGGAGAAGGCTTCCAAGTCCTTATTGACTTCCTGAAGTTGGGCTGTGCGTTCTTCAACCCGTTGTTCTAGGGTGATATTCAGTTGTTGAAGCTCAACTTCTGCCACTTTACGGGTTGTGATGTCGGAACGAACAGCGATGTACTGATACGGTTTCCCTGCGACATCTAGAAACGGCACGATAGTGGTGGCAACCCAGTAGAAAGTACCATCCTTGGCGCGATTTTTAATTTCTCCTTGCCATACCTGTCCGCGAGTAATAGTTGCCCACAGATGCTGAAAAAATTCTTCAGAGTGATAGCCGGAGTTAACAATACGATGGTCTTGTCCAATCAATTCTTCTGGTGAGTACTGTGAAAGCTCACAGAATTTGTCGTTCACGTAGGTAATGGTTCCTTCAGTATCAGTAATGGCAACAATCGAGGAGCAATCGAGAGCAAACTTAAAGTCCGCCAAGTCTTTAAGCGTTTGCTGTAATGCCACCTCTGCCTGCTTGCGCTCGGTGATATTCCAAAACGCGCCGATACTTCCTCTAACTTGTCCGCGCTCATCAAAAAGCGGAGCAGCATACTCTAACAGCGTTAGGGTTGTGCCATCATTCCAAACCACATCAACCTCTAAATCCCGAACTTCAATCCCGCGAGCGGCTGCACGCTGTAAGGGCAGCTCCTCTGGAGGAACTTCCTGGTTATTATAATAGACCTTAAAGTTTTTTGGTCGCTCGCCTTCTGGCGCACTTAAAGAAGCATTTGCAGTTGGAGGAATGGCTAACATTTGAGCAAATGCTGAGTTGATCCGAATTTTTTGACACTGGGGGTCTTCAGCGATGCCAACACCGATTGGAATGACTTCTAATAGCGTTTGAGACTCTGCCAACTGTCGCTGGAGTTCCTGATTCAAATTCAGAATTTCTTTCTCGGCTTGCTTCCGTTCCGTCACATCGATCGCTGTTACAATTACCAACTTTCTGCCATCAGGCAATATATGAAGCGGAGCAGTATGGAAATCCCAAATGCGAGTCGCGCCTGTGCGGGTTGTAAGGGCATATTCTCCCATAGCCGTTCGCTGGGTGAGGGGATACTGACTTTGAATTGCAGAGCGCACTTCGTCTTTACGATCGCCGTAAGCTTTTTCTGTCCACACTTCAAGCGTGGGAATGTCTTCAAGGTGATAGCCTGTAATCTCTGTCCAGACATGATTAATCTGCAATACCTCACCATCTTCGGTGTGAAGCATGATTGGCAAGGGAGCATTCAGCAAAGCAGAGTGCAATCGTTCCTCACTCTCCCGCAAGGCTTGTATGGCTCGTGTTTGCTCAACGAGCGACCAGAGGCGAGAAACCGTGTTTTGGAGCAGTGCCACTTCATGGGGTTGCCACTCTCGAACAGTCCTGGCATTGATGGCAAGAACTGCCACCCAACGTCCTTCATGGATGCAGGGAACTCCAACAAAGGCACGAATGTCTCTTTGGGCATAATTATTTGCGAAAGGGGCGGTGTAGGTATAGATCGCTACGTCTGAGGCGACAGCAGGTTGACCTGCGTGGTAATGCTTTACCATATCTGGCAGAAGGAATTCTGACAAGCGATAAACTCCAACAACGCTCGGAATATCCTCTTGACGCCGCCAGTCTTGCTTGACGATCGATACATCTTCTTGCAAATTCACTTCGTGCCACACACAGCGATCGACCTTGAGATACTCGCCCAGACGGCTTACTGCTTCCCACACCATTGCATCCGCATTACTAAGTTGTCGCAACCGCAAATCGAGTTCGTTGAGGAATTGCTCGTTGAGTTCGGCTAATTTGCGATCGTTTACATCTTGTGGGGTAGCATAGCTCAAATGTTCGTTGACTGCTGTCTGTTGTCTGTTGAGTTTACTCAGCCATAAGGCGTTGCCGACAAAAGCAAAACAGATTGCTGTTAGCATCAGCATACTCTTCAAAACGTTGATGTCCAAAATCCAGTCAATCAGGACAAGGTAACCAACACTAGCAACAAACGCTGCTATTACTTTCGCTCCATTCTGTAAGAAGGGCTTAACGAAAATACTCATTAATATCCTGAATGATTTTACGAATCGTTGTTTCCCGAGTTTCAATACTCTCAGTCAGTTTAAATTGGACAAGTGCTCTAGTTAGATTGTGTTCTGAATGCTTGACTTTAAAGTAAATATTTCCTGCTAAATAGTCAGCAAAAAATCTTAACCCTAACTCAAAAGAAATGAGACGAATTGCGTCGTATATATAGATATAATCTTTTTCAAGCAGAAATTCTTTGGCTACAGAGAGATATCCTTGGAGAATTCCCTGACATAAATCTGTATCGAAATAAACGCTTTCCCATTTCTCAGTTTCTTCTCCAGCCGGATTGCACCCAGAGCGCAAGCAGTCTCCAATGTCGTAATGCACGAGACCGGGCTTAACGGTGTCTAGGTCAATCACGCTGGCAGCTTGTTGAGTATCGGTATCAAACATCACATTATTGATTTTGGGATCGCCGTGTATGAGACGCAATGGTAACTCACCTGTCGCTTTAGCCTTTTCTAGAACCTCTGCCCAAAGTTGGCGATCGCTAACAAACTGCAAGCAATATTGAACTTCCGGTGATTTCTGAGGATTAGTTTTTGCTAAAACCTGGTGATAGTGTTGAAGATAGAGGGGGGTAATGTGGAACCCTTCTAGGGTATCAGCAAGTTTTTCAGGGGGCAAGTCGCTGATGAGGTTGTGAAACATACCCAAGGCATAGCCGATTTCTTCTGCTTGTTGCACATTTTGCATGGTATCAAAAGACTGCGTACCTTCAATAAAGCTAATCGCCCGCCAAAATGAGCCGTTGGCATCCCTCCAGTAATCACGTACATCTTTTGTTACCAGTACTCGTGGCATTTCCCAACGACGATTGAGGGGGGTACGTTTTAAGCGATTGCGAATATGCTCTGTAAAAGTACGCATATTCTGCATAATCAGTTCTGGTTGACGAAACACCTGCGTGTTGATGCGTTGCAAGACAAAGTGCTTTTCCTCTTGAGAATCTAGAGTTACCAGAAATGTATCATTGATATTACCACTGCCAAACGCTTGAACACTCATCACCCTTCCTTTCAAAGCGAATCGCTCGGCAATAGCAGTTAAATTATCTGTATCTCGTTTTGCGGTCATGTTGGGGTTTAATCAGTGCTACTGAACAGTTATAGCTGTTAACTTTTACTTTATGCTCCACAACTTTGCAGCACTTCTAATAAACTCTTTAACATTAAGTAAGATGAAGTAGCACCTGGGTCTTGATGTCCCACACTTCGCTCTCCTAAATAACTAGCCCGTCCCTTTTTAGCCAGCATGGGAGTTGTGTCGTGCATTCCCCGTTCACCTGCGGCGACAGCTTCCTGCATTGCTTGGATAGAATTCTTACCCTCACCTATAGCGTTTTGAAAAGCAGCGACAGATGGAGAGAGGACATCCAGCATTGTTTTGTCTCCCAGTTGCGCCTTACCTCTTTGAACAACACCATCTAAACCCGCTTGTAACATTGCCAGCAAATCCCCCTCACTCAGTTCTTCTTTGCCAGCAACAGCTGTACTTGCTCTTAAAAAGAGAGTGCCATAAAGGGGTCCACTCGCACCCCCAACTGACGAAATGAGAGTCATGCTAACGGTCTTCAAAAGACTACCGATATCCTTATTTGCTACAGTGGGCAACTGACTCATCACTTTTTTAAATCCACGATCCATGTTAATACCATGGTCGGCATCACCAATTGCCGCATCTAATTCTGTCAAATAATCCTTATTCTTTTCTATCTCGTTAGTAAAGTGCTGCAACCACTTGAAAATCTGCTCTTTTGTTACCATAACCTATCTGTACCCACAAAGCCCCGCACAAAATCAAATATTAATTATCTTAAATCTTTTAGGAAACCCTACGGGCTTTTATAGTAGGCTTTAATTTACGATTTTGAATTAAACACGTAGATTTTTGTAACAAAATAATTACACAATGTCACACTGTTGACGGAACTAAACTTCTGTAGGACTTACGCACGCTCTACGGATTCTTGGCGCTCTTGGCGTCTTGGCGGTTCGATAAATCAAGGTTTCTAGCAATTTTTGCGTAAGTCCTGTTCTGATGATACTAAGTTATCTAACCAGTATAGGGTGAAAAATATGGTGAAAAATAAAAAGTATCGGAAGTAAAAAAAAAGTTATCAATAAAGATAATCCAAAATCTTTTACGAGAACAGAGATTATAGTAAAAATCACAAAGAAAGGTAAAACTAATCTAGGAAAATATGAGAATACCTGCATTAATATCCCACTTATGCTTAATGCTACTTTAGGTAAAACTGTAGAGGCGGTAGCTACACTAGGACTGGTAAGCACAATAGTAAAGCTGAATAAGCCCAAGAAGTGATAGATGGACTTGCCACTAAAACTCCGAAACTTAAATACTGGTATGGTTTTCATATAATTATACCTGTTGCGAAAGAAAATATACAGCTAATAACAGTTAACTAGCGGAATATATATTTAGGATTCCTATTTGATTTTTGAAATATACCTAGGTAAAGCTAAAGCCCATCACATAAGGCTTTTGTGTAGCATAGCCCTACCGACAGTACTGAACGTGAGTTCGACGAAGCACTCATCAGACCTCACCCCAAACCCCTCTCCTCACGTAAACTTATAGCCATTTTCAGGTAAATAGACCATAGCCGTAGGGGCGCAAGGCATTGCGCCCCTACCAACGATGTGGTTCATTTAGGTGAAAACTGCTGTAAAAGCTTGGTAGATTAAGCACCTATTAGAATATGACCTAATTGCGGTAGAGTTGCCATGAATAAGACTCTTTACCCCTTTTACTAAGTGCTTTTCTTGGTCTTACCTAATAAAATTTATACCACATTAAATTTTTCTCTGAAATATTGGTAATAAATTGAAATATTGTTTTACAAAATTTAACTAAGTAAGAGCGTATGTCATATAGCTCAAACTCCCCACCGCAAACTTGGGGTTTTTACAGGTGCGTCCCATAACCGAACCATTTCATCATCTATCTTTAGTAAGGTAATAGAACAACCTTGCATCTCTAAAGAAGTGATATAAGGTCCAATCAGGTTGCGTACAATATGCAATCCCTTTTTCTTGCAGATTTCCGCGAGTTTGCGGTAAACAAGGTACAGTTCGCTCAGGGGAGTACCACCCATCCCGTTCACAAACGCTAGAATGCGATCCCCGTTTTGAAAACTGGGATCGATGAGTTCTACATCTACCCATTCACCTTTCTCTTCATCCCATTCCCGTACTGTACGGCTGTAAGGCGTGTCCTCAATAATAGAGAGCGCCAGCATTTCCGTTATCTCATCCACAGATACAAAAGCTCTGCGTTCTCTTCCCGGTTCGCCATGGATGCCAATACCCATTTCTATTTCGCGATCGCCCAGTTCAAAAGTCGGTGTCCCTTTAGCAGGAACGGTGCAAGAACTCAGTGCGATCCCCATACTACGACCATTCAAATTCACTTGGCGACACAAATCTACAACTTTCTGTAGATCGTATCCTTGTTGTGCTGCCGCACCAACAATTTTTTCTGCCAATACAGTTGTCCCCACGCCTCGGCGTCCCTGAGTATATAAGCTATCTTTAACTGCGACATCATCATCTATAAGAATATTGAGCACTCGGATACCTTCACTGCGGGCTAATTCCGTTGCCATCTCAAAATTCATGATATCGCCACTGTAGTTTTTAACGATATAAACGATACCAGCCCCTCCATCGACTTTCTTAGCAGCTGCCAACATTTGGTCGGGGGTAGGAGAAGTAAAAACCTCCCCAGGACAAGCAGCATCTAACATTCCCAAACCGACAAACCCTGCGTGCATTGGTTCGTGACCGCTACCTCCACCAGAAATAATTGCGACTTTTCCTGTTACGGGTGCATCTACTCTGTAGACAACAGTAGGGTCATAGTCAACTTTGATGAAATCGGGATGTGCTGCAGCCATTCCTTCTAAACTTTCGCGGACAAAATCTTCAGGTTTATTAATAAGTTTTTTCATGGTTTAGTCATTCTTTATTTAGAGGTTGCTACAACCCAGAATAAATCACTGTTGCTCTTTGGTGATTTATGAGAAATTTATTAAGTTGTGTAACAGTAAAAAATTCTTGTTAAGAAATGTTGCTGATAATTGATCCCTTTGCTACCTTATCCCTATGTAGTTAATTCTGGTAAATACTCGTATTTAGCAGAGGTGTTATTTATGCTCTATGTCAATCGTGGTTTTACAGTTATTCTTTCTCGCAGAATTGTCTGAAAAATGTTCTGTTTGAGATGCAATTTTGTAGCAAAGGGGTTAGAATTTGTAACTTAATTCCTAGCAAAATCTACTCAGAACTACACAATTTTAGGGAGGTTTTGCTATGCTTGATATGCGTCTTGCTAATACGAGTTAGTGATGCCTAGTTGGTCGTGAAGATCAAAAAGCCCATCCTACGAATTAGCTACAAACAATCAAATATTTTTAAGTCTTGTACTGAGTATTCAGTATCTCTAACTGGGGATTAGTGGTCAAGGAACCTGAGTCACGAGGCAATGGAACCAAGCAGCAATGCACTTCTAATCGAGCAAACTTACACCGTAGAGTTGGGTCTGGACAGATTTATCCACTTGTTGGTAGTTTTGTCTAGACTTTTAGAAGCGGTTTTCATAGCAGTCGTTAAGTACACGAACCACAGTATTTATGATCTTGTGGAACGGGCGTCTCCGCCCGTTCATTCCGGAAAGAGCGGGCGAGGACGCCCGTTCCACAAGAGTTAGCGGAGAGAGCGGGCGAGGACGCCCACCCACAAGAGTTAGCCTTACTAAGACCGTGCAAGTTAAAGAATTATGAGTTTACGATCGGTCTAGCTTGAAAAAGGCAGTGGGGAGTGAGGAGCAGGGAGTAGGGGAAGAAGGGATTTTCCCATGATAGCTGGCTAGATACGTATCTGAAGTCTCTTGAATGCGCTAATAGCAAGATTTTTCCTAAGTTTCTTGCTATTAGCGGTTGTGTGTAACTTTTCCCTCAATTGCAAGTATTTCCTATCTCTCTCTACGACAAGTGCATTCTTTGACAAAATTCTTCAACTCGCAAAGTGTGTACTAACGAGAGTGAGATTTTAACTTTGTAGGATTTAACTATGAATATTCAAGGCAAAACAGTTCTGATTACTGGAGCTTCACGAGGCATTGGGCGAGCGATCGCGATTGAATTTGCAAAGCAAGGAGTCAAATGTCTGTTATTGGTGGCTAGAGATGTGACTCGATTGGCTGAAGTGGCTTCTGAAATAGAGATGCTTGGTGTGAAAGCATATGCTATGGCTTTAGATTTGTCTCAAGTGGTGGAAGTGAATGTTGCGATCGCTCAAGCTTGGCGGAATTACGGGCCTATTGACGTGCTTGTCAATTGTGCTGGAGTAGCCCATCAAACACCCTTCCTCAACTCTCGATTGTTAAACGTGCAAGCAGAAATATCTGTGAATCTAGTTGGTATGTATACCATGACTCGTCTAGTTGCCCGACGTATGGCTGTACAACGTTCGGGAACTATTGTTAATGTTTCTAGTTTGATGGGTAAAGTTGCTGCACCAACTATGGCAACCTATTCAGCGACAAAATTTGCAATTCTAGGCTTCACTCAAGCTTTGCGAGGTGAGCTAGCACCATACAATATTCGAGTTGCTGCGTTGTTACCTTCTTTAACTGACACCGATATGGTGAGAGATTTAGAGTGGTTTCGGTGGGTTATACCTATGACTCCCCAACAGGTAGCTCAAGCACTTGTTAGAGGGCTACAAAGAGATTCACCTGAAATCTTGGTGGGCTGGCAAAGTCATATTGCTGTGTGGTGCGATCGTCTTGCACCTTGGTTGCTGGAAAAGGTTTTACAAATGGCTTCTCCGCTTTCTCCAGAAAAACAACTGCGCTATCAGAGATGGAGGAATGCTAGGTAAGGATAGAAGCTCATTTACTTGACGCCAAGAAATTCTTGGCGTCTTAGGGACTTCTATACTTCCCACGGGTATAGATTGAGCTTTTCAACCCAAGTGTAGGGGCGCAAGGCATTGCGCCCTTACAAAGGATGTTGTTCATATAATTCAGCGATTGGAAACGTTTGCCCTGCTTTCACTTGGCGAAGAGAATCCTTCAAATCTGCCAGAATTTGCTCGTTAGGCTCTGCTTCATCAACTTGCCCAAGCTCGTTTGCAAGAGCGAAACACGATTTCAGGAGATCTTCCCAAACCTCTAAAGGTACTAAGACGCTTATCGTTTTACCTTGAGCATTGGTGACATGTTGTTAGATCTGACACAACCTTGGGTTGACGAACATGAGTAAACCTGGAATATAAAAAGTTATGGAACCGCAGATGCACGCAGATGCACGCAGATAAATTTGTACTAATCTACAAGTGAGAACTGCTATAGTTTAGATTACACGCTGAATTTCGAGCTTTTATAGCGCGATAAGCTGGGTACAGCTTGCGCTTCGCGATCGCACGCGTTCGTTTTACGCAAAATGTGGTTATGAAGAAGAAGCTTGCATTCGAGACTTCTACACGACGGGTGCTGATAAGATTGTGTTTCGCAAAGTTTTAAATGCGAACTAGAAAATAAAGACCAGACCAAATTCAATTATGACCTCTGAAAGAAAAAGAGCTGATAATGATTCACCATGGAAAGAAATTTTAGAAGCCTACTTTCCGCAAGCAATGCAATTTTTCTTCCCGCAAACAGCCGCATTAATTGACTGGACGCGCCCTTACGAATTTTTAGACAAGGAATTTCAGCAAATTGCACGCGACGCCGAAGTTGGTAGACGATATGCAGATAAGTTGGTGAAAGTCTGGCAACTGCAAGGAGAGGAAATGTGGTTGTTGATACACGTAGAAGTTCAAGCTAGCCCGGAAGATGACTTTGCACAAAGAATGTTTTCCTACAACTTGCGGATCTTCGACCGCTTCGGCAAACCTGCTATCAGTTTAGCCATTTTGTGCGATGCCGACCCCGAATGGCGACCAAATCGGTATAGTTTTCGCTACCCTAACACTCGGCTGAAATTTGAATTTGGTATTGTCAAGCTTCTGGATTACCAAAACCGTTGGGCAGAGTTAGAAGCGAGTGACAATCCATTTGCCACAGTGGTGATGGCACACTTAAAAATGCAACAAACAACGAAAAAGCCCCAGGAAAGGAAAAGTTGGAAATTTAGCTTGATAAGACGGTTGTATGACTTGGGATGGCAAGAGAAAAAGATTCGGAACCTCTACAGATTTATTGATTGGATTATGATATTACCAGATGGATTAGAAGCAGAGTTTTGGCAGGAATTTAAGCAATTTGAGCAGGAGCGTCGGATGAGTTACATTACCACAGGTGAGCGCATTGGCTACGAGCGCGGAAAGAGCGAAGGCAAGATTGAAGGAGAGCTTGAAGGCGAACAAAAGCTTATTCTACGGCAACTACGAAGACGAGTAGGGGAATTACCACAAGCACTCATCGACAGCGTTCAAACCCTTTCAGTTACACAATTAGAATCACTAGGCGAAGCTTTGTTAGATTTTACAGCCATGGAAGACTTGCTCGACTGGTTAGACGCCAATCGCACAGCATAAGGTAAGTTGTTGGGAAGTTCTACTGAAGCTAGACTCCCAAGACTCAATAGCTCTACAATCCAAGTTGATGTTTTTTCCAAGCTTTCGGATTGATAACATACAACCAAAGCGTCGCGTTATTGCCTTAGAAGCCAACCAACCGCGCTATCGAATTCTGGTAGTAGACGATCGCTGGGAAAATCGCCAACTGATGATGCAACTACTGTCACCTTTAGGTTTTGAGGTAGAACAGGCGAGTCATGGGTTGGAAGCGATCGCTCTTTGGGAACACAAGTAACAAAAAAGGACGTAGACATAAATTAAATGGAATGATTTCAGTGGATGCTGTAACAGGTGAAGAATATTTAAAATTAACAGAAAAATCAAAAACTGAAGATGTATCTAATAAATGTGCTTTACTTGCTAGTGACTGTGTTAAACAGGGTGTGAAATAAGATACTGTGATTTTGGATAATTTACATAATACATTTTTGGTAATCTTCTAGCGGGAAGGTGTCAAACAGCACCGCAATTTACCTTGTCACTTTTCTGCATATCGGGAAATAATCCAGTGATTTATTGACTAACATCGCAAATACGCCGAACTCAGATATTTAACGGAATTATTAGACTTCTTGCAAAATTAGAACCCAGACTTTTTTGAGAAGTCCGAAATTCAGACACTGTGAATTTTCACAAATCAAATCGGATTGCTATATATAATTTTAACTACCTTCAATTTGTGGAAACTGCTATCTGCACACCCACTAATAAAACCGCCTGTGAGTTGAATGTATTGAAGATAATCTAAAGCTGATTTGGTAATAATTTCTCCTGGCATGAGAACGGGAATTCCTGGAGGATAAGGACAAACAATTTCGGCACAAATGCGTTCTGTTGTTTCTTCTAATGGTAAAGTTTCTGTTGCTGCAAAGAAAGCTTCACGGGGTGAAAGACACAAAGAGTTATCAAAGTATTTCCATTCAGATGACACAGAAAAACTCCGATCGCCACTCCCTACTCCCCACTCCCTACTCCCTCTTTTTCTAGCAAGGGTTGTGAAGGCTTGCACTAATTTCTCTATATCTTCTTGGGTGTTTCCCAAACTAATAATAAATGTCAGATGTTGCAGGGAGGAAAATTCAGCAGTAACCCCTAACTTGTCATTAAGAATTTCTTCTGCTTCAAAGCCAGTTAAACCTAAATCAGAAACGGTGACGGTTAAGCGTGTTTTGTCTAAGGCGTTCGCTCCTTGAAGAGGAGGGTTGGTAGAAATTTCTAAAACTGACAATCCAGGAATTTGACTGATACGGCTTCTGGCATTTTCTGCTAGTTCTAATGTATGGGACATTAACTGTTTGCCATGCAGTGCCATTTGTTGACGTGCTGCATCAAGAGAGGCTAACAGTATATAACTGGGGCTGGTGGACTGCACGAGTTGCAAAGCTTTGCTCACTCGGTCAGGATCTATCCTGTTACCCTGAATGTGCAGCATGGATGCTTGTGTCATTGCACCGAGGACTTTATGTATGGATTGCACTGTTAAATCTGCACCAGCTGCTAGGGCTGGTGTGGGAAGTTGGGGATGAAAGGCAAAGTGTGCGCCATGGGCTTCATCTACAAGTAGGGGAATGTTATGTTGATGGGCAAGGGATGCGATCGCTCTCACATCTCCACAAACACCGTAGTATGTGGGGTATACCATAAACACCGCCTTAGCGTCTGGATGCTGTTCTAGTGCTGTTTGTACGGCGTTGGGGGTGATGCTGTGGGCAATATCTAAAACGGCGTCGTATTCTGGATAAACGAAAATGGGGATTGCACCAGAGAGAATTAAGCCTGCGATCGCAGAAGAATGAACGTTGCGAGGTAATATAATTTTATCTCCGGCTCCACAGGTAGCCAAAATTGCTGCTTCAATACCGCAAGTAGAGCCATTCACCAGAAACCAAGTTTGTGAAGCACCAAATGCTTCTGCAGCCAGTTGTTGTGCTTGATGGATAACACCACTGGGTGAAAAAAGATTATCGAGTTCTGCGAGTTCTGGCAAATCAGCACGAAAGACAGATTGACCGAAAACATGAGTCAATGATGGAGAAATTCCTTGTCCCCGCTTGTGTCCTGGCGTGTAAAAGGGAGCATGAGGACGTTCTGCACAAGCTTTTAAAGTGTCTAGCAGGGGTGTTTGATTTTGATCGAGCATAGCTGGGCAGATATGTTTTTAGGAAGATGTCGTTAGCATCTAATGTTATCTAGGTTGGGAATGATAGATAATAATTTCAGCAGGTACAATATGATTTATCCCGATCCCGGACTCTTACCAAATGTTCCCCTGACTCCCGACCCAGTACCCCAGCCAATACCAGGACCAGTCCCGGAACCAGTACCCAGCCCCGCACCGGAACCAGTACCCGCACCCGTACCGGAACCAGTACCCGCGCCTATTCCTCAGCCAGTACCGGGACCAATTCCTCAAACAGTTCCCGGTCCTGTATGAGCAGCTAAGCTACTATAATCTAGAATCCAAAATCTAAAATCCAAAATCCAAAATGCTACGAGCCGGAATTGTCGGACTCCCTAACGTTGGAAAATCGACTTTATTTAATGCCGTGGTTGCTAATGCTAAAGCAGAAGCAGCCAATTTTCCCTTTTGTACCATTGAACCGAATGTCGGCGTTGTTGCTGTACCAGATGAACGGTTAGATGTTTTATCAAAAATTTCCTCCTCAAAACAAATCGTTCCGGCGCGTGTAGAGTTTGTCGATATTGCCGGTTTGGTTAAAGGTGCTAGCCAGGGCGAGGGGCTGGGTAACCAATTTTTGTCTCACATTCGAGAAGTGGATGCGATCGTTCACGTGGTACGTTGTTTTGAGAATGACGACATTATCCACGTTGCTGGTTCAGTCGATCCAGTACGGGACATTGAAATTATCAGTCTGGAACTTGGGTTAGCTGATTTAGCTCAAGTTGAGCGGCGGATAGAACGCACCCGCAAACAAGCCCGATCTAGCAAAGAAGGACAAATTGAATTAGCATTGTTGGAAAAAATAGCCGCTGCATTAAATGAAGGGAAATCAGCGCGACAGGTGAGTTTAACTGAAGAAGAAGCTGAAATAGTTAAACCACTGGAATTACTGACTGCAAAACCCATTATTTATGCTGCTAACGTGTCGGAAGATGACCTTGCCACAGGTAATGAATATGTAGAAAGAGTGCGGCAAGTTGCAGCCCAAGAAAATGCACAAGTTGTGGTTGTTTCTGCTCAGGTGGAATCAGAGTTGGTTGAGTTACCAGAAGAAGAAAGAGCGGAATTTTTGTCATCTTTAGGAGTAGAAGAAGGTGGTTTAAAATCGTTAATTCGTGCTACCTATACTCTGTTAGGTTTGCGGACTTATTTCACGACTGGGGAAAAAGAAACTCGTGCTTGGACTATTACAGCCGGGATGTCAGCACCGCAAGCCGCAGGTGTCATTCACAGTGATTTTGAACGCGGATTTATTCGTGCAGAAACAGTTGCTTATAATGATTTGGTGGCATCTAATTCGATGAGTGGTGCGAAGGAGAAAGGTTTAGTTCGCAGTGAAGGAAAAGAGTACATCGTTCAAGAAGGCGATGTTCTGTTGTTCCGTTTTAACGTATAAGTTATAGTGGCCAGTGACCAATGACCAGTGACCAGTGACCAGTGACCAGTGACCGTAACCTCGTTCCCAGGCTCTGCCTGGGAATGACTTAGGGGCAGATCCAAGCCTAATTCATACAATCGTCTAGTTTGGTTCCAGGTAAACTTCTTATTTAATTTTTTAAGACACGATACCGTTTAAAGTTTGCGCCCAATCTACTACAATCAACCTTGGTTTCACAAAACATGATATGTGCTTAACGTTGGTTGTTATAATGGTGACTTCATCGAAATTCGGCAATTGAAGAATAGCTTGAGACGCAAGAATTACATCTATATCCAAACTATCTTTACTTGCTGTTGGTTTCCCTTGGTTTCGTAGTTCTGCCCATAGTTCAGCTGCCTGTCGCATCGTTTCATTAGTCAACGGAATAAGGAATTGACTAAGCTTATCAAGACGCTCAATACTTTTCTGTTTCTTTCCCCTAATCAGTTCACGCCTAAGTTCGTAGTCAACTATTTCTGGTACTCGTATAACAATGCCAGATTCTTGCAAGGAATGTAACCATTGTTTAACTCTCGGATCTCCTTTTGGGTGTGTTACTTCGCTTAGTGGGTGCGAATCCAGTAGTACGGCTCTTTTCATCTATTTTTCAACCAACCGATTCTGGTTAAGCCCTGCCTTAATCTCAGGAAGTACCGTTTCGTCGTACCCAGAGTCATCAGACATCCATTCGTCAACAAGCTCTATAATTCTTTCTAAAGAATCATCTTCTTCCAAAGAGGACTTGGACTTCTCTTCGTCTACTATCTGTTCAATATTAGACGCGAATAAAAGCCGATATTCTTCCCGCAAATCCGTTCGTTGTTTAGCAACAACTGTATATTCCCTAAAAGTTTTCAGGACTTCGGAAAGGTGTGGCTGCCGTGAAGCAAGTAGTCTTTTGAAGGCAAAATCTTTTAAAATCTCTAGACTTTTTTGCCCTTCGTCAGCAAGTGCTCTTAAAATCTCTATATCTTCTATCGCAAGGAGAGCACTTTTTTGGATGCTTTCCCAATTGTCTTGCTCAGCTTGTGATAATTTTTCTGTAATTAATACGTCAACTTTTACCCTAACAGCTTGCAATTCCTGCAAAGAAAGGGCATCTAATTGCTGATTAATCGCGTCAAACTCTGATGTCTTGGGCATCATATCACAATTCGTACACTTCTCTTCTATGTTATCTTAAACTCATCATAGCCATAAATTTGTGGTGATTGCGGATGCTCTGTAGCCTATAACGCACACGCACTCGCGTTCGCGAACGCGCTCTTTGCGTCTTTGCGGTTCATTTAAATAGGTAATCTTTGGGTGGAAAGGGAGTAACTCTCTATCCCCATTCCCCATTGCCCCTTATCCCCAGAGGGGGCCCCGAGTTCCCCATTCCCCATTCCCTATTCCCTATTCCCACAAAAGAATCTCTCGAATCCGCTCGATTAAATCAAGAGCATCGAAGGGCTTAGTAATGATTCCAGCTACACCCAAGTTGCGGAACTGCTGTTGTTCGCTAATCATGGCTTTTGCTGTTAGAAAAATAGTTGGAATGTGGTTTGTTAACTCGTTTGCCTGTAATTTTTTTAAAGTTGTAGGACCATCCATATCAGGCATCATCACATCTAAAAGAATTGCATCAGGTTGTTTAGTTTCAGCTATCGCTAATCCTTCTTTACCGCGAGGGGCTGTGAAAACATCCCAACCTCCTATAGTTTCTAAACAGACTTGAACGAGTTCTCGCACACCTTCTTCGTCATCAATTACCAAAATTGTCTTAGTTGTCATCTTTTTTATCCTCTGCTTTTAGCCCAGGTACTGTAAAGTAAAAAATACTGCCTTTTCCTTCAGTGCTTTCAACCCAAATCTTGCCGTTGTGTTCGCGTATAATATTGCGACAAATCGCTAGCCCCAAACCCGTTCCTCCTTTTGCACGAGAGTCGGAAGCATCAACTTGCTGAAATCGCTCAAAAATACATTCTAATTTGTTAGCAGGAATGCCCCTTCCTTGGTCTTTAACTTTGAATAATACATAATTACAATGACTTGATGTGGCAATCGGATAGGATTCTACAGTCAACTCAACGATTGAACCTTTCTCTGAAAATTTGATGGCATTACTCAGTAGGTTTGTAAGCACTTGAATAATACGCTCGCCAGCCGCATCTAGTTCAATATTTTGAGGAAAAACTGATAGAGTGATGCCAGCATTATTTGCCATTGTTTGCATCATTTCTGTGGCTTTGAGCATTAACTGACCTGCATGACAGCGCTGTTTAACCCAATTGATTGCGCCTGATGTCAAACGCTCTAAATCGAGAATATCATTCACCAAGCTTATCAAACGCTCCGAGCCATCTGCCGCAATTTGAATGACTCGCTTACCTTTGTCAGACTGAACATTCAGCTTACCACTTAATAGCAAACTTAAAGAACCTTGAATTGAGGTTAAAGGTGTGCGAATTTCGTGACTGACAACGGAAATAAATTCGTCTTTCATTCGTTCTATCATATTTCTTTCAGTAATGTCTTTAAAGGTAATCACGGCTCCAGCAGTTTCGTCATTTTCAATAATGGGTGTGCTGACATATTCAACGGGAAAACTAGAGCCATCTTTTCGTAAAAACTCTTCCTTTGTTACATTTTGAACTGTCCCATTTTTCAATGATTGGTAAATGGGACTTTTGTTATTATATTTTGTATGATTTAGAATTATGTCTATTGGTTGTTCGATAAGTTCTTCCACTTGATAGCCGAGCATTTTTGATGCGGCTGGATTAATAAATATTGTTTTCCCATCTCGATTTATTCCATAAATTCCTTCACCCGCTGATTGCAAAATGAGTTGATTTTGATGGTAAAGGTTGGCTATTTTCTCTTCTGCTTGTTTGCGTTCTGTAATATCACGAATAATATGTAAAAAACCTATAATATTTCCTTCGCTATCATCGACAAAAGTATTAATTGTTTCTCCAATGAATTTTTCACCATTTTTTCGATAATAATTTTCTATATTGTTTTGAAATTTTCTTTGAAAACATTGAATTTTACAACATGAAATTTCTTCTTCTGATTTGTGACATAAAAATTGATATTTTTTACCAATAAGTTCTTCGGGTTCATAACCAAATACAGTGCTGACTGCAGGGTTTGCTATAGTAATCAGCCCATCCTTATTAACGAAAATAATGACATCTGGTATGGCTCGAAAGATAGCTGCAAATTCTCCCTCTCTTTTCCGCAGCAATTTCTCAGTCTGCTGATGTTCTTTAATTTGTTTTTGCAGAAATTTGTTACTATCTGCAAGTCTTTCTGCTTGTTGTTTGATCTCAGCCGTTTTCTTAAACAATTCAATAAAAACGACTACCTTGGATATTAATATTTCTGGTACAATTGGTTTGAGCATATAATCTACTGCCCCAACTGAATAACCTTGAAAAATGAAGTTTTCGCTTCTACTATAAGCCGTTAAAAAAATAATAGGGGTATTTTGGTTTCTTTGACGGGTTCTAATAATTTCTGCTGTTTCAAATCCGTTGAGACCGGGCATATGGACATCAAGTAGGATAACAGCAAAATCCATTTGGAGAATGTACTTCAATGCTTCTTCTCCCGATGTGGCTGTGACTAAATTCTGTTCTAAAGTCTCTAGTGTTGCCACGAGAGCTAGTAGATTTTCTGGGCGATCGTCAACAAGAAGAATGTTGACTTTCTGTTCGGTATACATAAATTTTTTCCTTATTTGTTCTGTTAGGTTGGTCAGATCCCCGACTTCTTAAAGAAGTCGGGGATCTTGCATCAAGCCTGGAAGCAAGAGAGTGCTATGGCACATGAGATGAATTATATTCATCCAATAAGACGCGCATGAGCGAGAGTAATTGCTGAATGTCCACTGGTTTTGTAATGTAGTCAGATGCGCCAGATGCAAGACACTTTTCGCGATCCCCTGGCATGGCTTTCGCTGTCAGTGCAATGATTGGTAAAGATTGAAACTGATTAAAAGAGCGAATTGTGCGTATTGTTTCATATCCGTCCATCTCTGGCATCATCACATCCATTAAAACAATATCAATTTCTGGTGTGTTTTGGATGAGGGTAATTCCTTCCTTACCGTTTTCTGCAAACAGGACTTGGACGTGATATGTTTCTAACGTATTGGTGAGGGCAAAAACATTACGTACATCATCATCCACGATGAGTACTTTCTTGCCAGCCAGTTCGGGACAAATTTGATAGCATGCCTCTAACATATGGCGCTTGGATTTAGAGAGATTTGTTTGGGCTAAATGCAAGAAGAGAGTTGTTCTCTCAAAAAGACGCATCAAAATCTGTTCGTCTTTCATCAAGATCGTTGCTTCTAAAGATTTCATGATGCTCTCTTCTTTTGGCGTCAAATCCCGCTCGCTGTAGATAATAATTGGCAAAAATACCAAGCCTGGAGCTAGATAACCTCTCATCTGCCGATCTAGTTCCTCAAGGAGTTCAAAATTGCTGGTATCTGGCAATGCCCAATTAATAACAAGACAATCACATCGCTTTTTGAGTAGTGTTTGCAGTGCTGCTGCTAAAGAATGGACTACCTCGACAACGGTATCATCATTATTGAGTAGCTCGACAATTTTGCGAGCTTCCATATCGTCCACCAGGGCTAGCAAGGTTTTTTTCTTGCGCTCAATAAAATCTTTGATACTATCCAATGTTTGAGCGAGTTGCTCGTTAGTAACAGGCTTTTGTAAATATGATAGCGCTCCTTGTTTTAAACCGCGTTGGTATTCTTCACCAGCAACTGTCATGATATGTACGGGAATGTGCCGTGTTTTCAGTTCGTGCTTTAGACGGTCAAGAATTACCCAGCCATTTGTAACTGGCAAACAAATGTCTAAGAGAATTGCATCTGGTACGTATTCTTGTGCCAATTGCCAACCTATTTCACCTTGCAAGGCAACGATCCCCTTAAAACCTTTCTCTCGTGCCATATCTAAGAGGATATGAGCAAATTTAATATCATCATCCACAATGAGAAGCACGCGATCGCCCGCCTTAATATTGCCTCGGTCATCAATCAAAACTGAGGTTTGGAGGGGACAAACGACTTCAGGAATAATAGATTTTATGACAGAAGATGACGTGGAAGTTGTTGGTTCTATCTGAGAGTTTTGAGTTGTGGGAGTAAGTTTTTGGTTGAAGTTTGGTTTGGAGACAATCCCTGTTTGGAAGTGAGAAGGTTGAATTTGAGAATGTTGTTTGGGAGGTTGTTCTTCTGTTTTTTTCACAACAGGGTTTTGGGATGGCGAGGGAGTTGCGATTTTTTCCGTGACACTTGACTCTTGATTCAAGGCGTTATTCAGCAACCTTTTTCTCAAGTTATTTGATATTGAAGGTCTAAATATGGGAGCAGACGAGACACTCGTACTGTAGCGATCGCCTCCTAAATAAGTTTGCGGTATGTGAAGTGTAAAAGTGCTACCCTCACCCAACTGACTGACGAGAGTAATTTCTCCACCTAACAGACTCGCGATTTCTCGACTAATGGACAAGCCCAAACCAGTCCCACCATATTTGCGGCTGGTTGTTCCATCTGCTTGCTGAAACGCTTCAAAAATCACTTTCTGCTTGTCTGGAGCAATACCAATCCCTGTATCGCTGACAACAAAAGCCAACACCAGATCGGCATTATTCAAAGACTCCAAGCTATTATTCCACCCAGAAATAGCCGGTTCCACCCAGAAACAGACTTCTCCTTGTTGTGTAAACTTAAAAGCATTAGAAAGGAGATTTTTGAGGATTTGTTGTAAGCGTTTGACATCAGTATAGATGGCACGAGGTAAAGAAGGAGAAAATTCGATACTAAAAGCTAATCCTTTATCTGTAGCAATTTGGTGGAAAGTGCGTTCGAGATAATTGTGCAAGTCGGCGAACAGCATCTGGTCGATTTGAATTGCCATCGTACCAGACTCGATTTTTGCCAAATCAAGGATGTCATTAATTAACGCTAGCAATTCATTTCCTGCTGAATAAATTGTTTCAGCATATTCAATTTGTTTTTCATTCAAATTACCATTAGCATTTTGAGTCAGCAATCTGGCTAAAAGCAGCAAGCTGTTTAGCGGTGTTCGCAACTCATGGGACATATTCGCTAAAAATTCAGATTTATACTTGGAAGTCAGTGCGAGTTGCGAAGCTTTTTCTTCAATAGATTGTCTTGCTTGTTCAATCTCAGCATTTTTGTATTCCACTTCGCTGTTTTGCAGTGCTAACAAGCGGGCTTTTTCTTCTAGTTCTTCATTATTTCCCTTCAACTGTTCCTGCTGCTGCTTTAACAGTTCTTCAGACGCTTGTAGGGATTTCGCTTGTTGTTCCAATCGCTGGTTAGTTTCTCTCAGTTCGTTTTGCTGACTCTGCAGTTCTTCTGCTAAAGATTGCGACTGCTTGAGCAACTCCTCAGTCCGCATGCTAGCTGCGATCGTATTCAAGACGATGGCAATACTTTCTGTCAGTTGGTCTAAGAAAGTTAAATGAATCTCACTAAAGCGTCGGAAGGAAGCGAGTTCAATCACCGCCGTTACCTGTCCTTCAAAAAGTACGGGTAAGACAACAACATTCAACGGAGTCGCTTCTCCAAGCCCAGAGTTAATCTTGACATAGTTATCCGGTACATCAATCAGCAGAATCCGTTGTTTTTCTATTGCACATTGTCCCACCAACCCTTCACCCAAGCGGAACTGGTGTGACAAATGCTTGCGTTCCTGGTAAGCAAAAGTACTGAGCAATTTCAACAACGGCATATGCTGTTCTACTATATCCATCAGATAGAATACGCCGTGAGCAGCTCCCACCAATGGAGCGAGTTCTGAGAGAATCAGTCGGGAAACTGTCTCCAAGTCTCGCTGTCCCTGAAGCATGCGGGTAAACTTGGCTAAATTAGTTTTCAACCAGTCTTGTTCGGTGTTTTTCTGCGTCGTTTCCCGCAAATTAGAAATCATTTGGTTGATGTTGTCCTTCAGGATTGCTACCTCACCTTGTGCTTCCACAGCAATTGAACGAGTTAGATCCCCTTTCGTCACAGCAATAGCCACTTCAGCGATCGCACGTAACTGAGTTGTGAGAGTAGCAGCCAGTTCGTTTACGTTATCTGTCAAATCTCTCCACGTACCCGCAGCCCCCGGTACTTTTGCCTGACCTCCCAATTTCCCTTCAATCCCGACTTCTCGCGCTACTGTGGTAACCTGGTCGGCAAAGGTTGCAAGGGTATCAATCATTTCGTTAATGGTGTCAGCAAGGGTTTCAATCTCCCCTTTTGCCTCTAACATCAACTTGCGTTTCAAGTCACCATTCGCAACAGCTGTCACAATTTTGGCAATTCCCCGCACTTGTGCTGTTAAGTTACCAGCCATTGAGTTCACAGACTCGGTCAAATCTTTCCAAGTACCCGCGACCCCTGCAACTTGCGCCTGACCGCCGAGTTTCCCTTCACTACCCACTTCACGGGCTACCCGTGTCACCTCTGATGCAAAAGAAGAAAGCTGATCCACCATTGTATTGATGGTGTCTTTCAAATCCAAAATCTCACCTTTGACATCCACGGTAATCTTCTTCGAGAGGTCACCATTTGCCACCGCCTTCGTCACTTCTGCAATGTTCCGGACTTGTGCTGTCAGGTTCCCCGCCATCAAGTTGACGTTATCGGTCAAATCCTTCCAAGTTCCTGCTACACCTCTGACATAAGCTTGGACACCCAGTTTACCTTCCGTTCCCACTTCACGAGCAACCCTTGTCACTTCTGATGCAAAGGAGTTTAACTGGTCCACCATCGTATTGATCGTGTTTTTCAGTTCCAAAATCTCACCTTTCACATCTACGGTAATCTTCTTGGAGAGGTCACCATTGGCAACTGCCGTTGTCACATCCGCAATATTACGGACTTGGGATGTTAAACTTCCTGCCATGGAATTCACAGAATCGGTCAAATCCTTCCAAGTTCCCGCTACACCTTGGACTTGGGCTTGCACGCCGAGTTTCCCCTCAGTTCCTACTTCACGGGCTACCCTTGTTACCTCTGATGCAAAGGAGTTCAGCTGATCCACCATTGTGTTGACGGTGTTTTTCAACTCCAAAATTTCGCCCTTAACATCCACAGTAATTTTCTTCGAGAGGTCGCCATTCGCTACAGCTGTTGTGACTGCAGCAATATTTCGTACCTGTGCTGTTAAACTTCCCGCCATGAAATTCACGCTGTCGGTCAAGTCCTTCCAGGTTCCCGCTACACCCCGCACATCTGCTTGGACACCAAGTTTGCCTTCCGAACCCACTTCCCGCGCCACCCGCGTCACCTCTGATGCAAAGGAGGAAAGTTGATCCACCATGATGTTCATGGTGTTTTTTAACTCCAAAATTTCCCCTTTCACATCAACCGTGATTTTTTTCGACAAGTCTCCATTGGCAATGGCTGTAGCAACTTCCGCAATGTTTCTTACCTGGGCTGTCAGATTACCAGCCATTGAATTCACCGAATCTGTTAAATCCTTCCACGTCCCTGCAACACCCGGAACTAAAGCTTGTACGCCGAGTTTCCCTTCCGTTCCCACCTCTCGCGCCACCCTAGTGACTTCAGAAGCAAAGGAGTTCAGCTGATCCACCATTGTATTGATGGTGTTTTTTAACTCCAAAATTTCGCCTTTCACATCCACCGTGATTTTCTTGGAGAGGTCGCCATTGGCTACAGCCGTTGTCACTTCCGCAATGTTACGGACTTGCGCTGTTAAACTTCCTGCCATGAAGTTTACTGAATCTGTCAAATCTTTCCAAGTTCCGGCAACACCTCGCACATCTGCTTGACCCCCCAGTTTCCCTTCAGAACCGACTTCACGGGCTACCCGCGTCACCTCAGAGGCAAAAGAAGATAACTGATCCACCATGATGTTCATGGTGTTTTTTAGTTCTAAGATTTCCCCTTTTACCTGAACGGTAATTTTCTTCGAGAGGTCACCATTTGCGATCGCCGTTGCCACTTCCGCAATATTACGTACCTGACCCGTTAAATTCCCTGCCATGGAATTAACACTATCCGTCAAATCCTTCCACGTCCCTGCAACACCAGGAACTTCTGCTTGTACGCCCAGTTTCCCTTCAGACCCCACTTCTCTTGCCACCCGCGTTACCTCAGAGGCAAAAGAAGACAACTGATCCACCATGATATTCATGGTGTTTTTTAGTTCTAAGATTTCCCCTTTGACATCAACAGTAATCTTTTTCGACAGGTCGCCATTTGCGATCGCAGTTGCCACTTCCGCAATATTACGTACCTGACCTGTTAAATTCCCCGCCATTGAGTTCACGCTATCCGTCAAATCCTTCCAAGTTCCGGCAACTCCCCGCACCTCAGCTTGTACGCCTAGCTTCCCTTCGGAACCCACTTCACGAGCAACCCGCGTCACCTCAGAGGCAAAAGACGAGAGTTGATCCACCATTGTATTGATAGTGTTTTTTAGCTCTAAAATTTCACCCTTGACATCCACAGTAATTTGTTTTGAGAGGTCACCATTGGCGATCGCAGTAGAAACCTCAGCAATATTACGGACTTGCGCCGTCAAATTTCCTGCCATTGAGTTTACGCTGTCAGTCAAATCCTTCCAAGTACCGGCAACCCCCCGCACCTCAGCTTGTACGCCCAACTTCCCTTCAGAACCCACTTCACGGGCTACCCGCGTCACCTCTGATGCAAAGGAATTGAGCTGATCCACCATTACGTTCACAGTGTCTTTTAGCTCTAAAATTTCCCCTTTCACATCAACAGTAATTTTCTTAGAAAGGTCACCGTTTGCCACAGCTTTCGTCACTTCTGCAATATTGCGAACTTGTGCAGTCAGGTTACCCGCCATCAAGTTGACGTTATCCGTTAAATCTTTCCAAGTTCCAGCAACCCCCTTAACTTCTGCTTGTCCGCCAAGTTTGCCCTCCGTTCCCACCTCCCTAGCAACTCGAATGACTTCAGAAGCAAAGGAATTCAGTTGCGCCACCATGGTGTTAACTATTTGACCTGTTTGCAGGAATTCTCCCTTGAGAGGGCTGCCATCAATTTCCAGCGCTATAGTTTGGGAAAGGTCACCGTTAGCAACCGCCCGAATCACGCGAGACGTTTCCGCCATAGGTTGGACTAAGTCTGACATGAGTGTATTTACGTACTCAACACAGGCTGTCCACGCACCACCAGCACCACCTAAGGAAGCTCGTTGGGAGAGTTTTCCTTCTTTGCCAACGACTGTACTAATCCGCTCAAATTCCCTAACCGTCTTTTGCAGTAGATCGATAATGTCATTCAAAGTATCAGCTGCTTTTCCTGCTAAACCCGTTTTGTCGATAGGCATTCGCACGGAAAAGTCACCCTTTTTCACTGCTGTTAGGACTTTTATGAGTTCTCTAATATTTAGATCGTCTGTAGAATCGGTTAATTGTGCGGTTGCCATACTTTTTGTGATTTTGGATTTTGGATTGTGGATTTTGGATTGGGAGTTACAAGTTTTGCACTGTTTCAAGTCGGGTAAATTATGCTATCTATCTCTACTAGGCAAAAATCTTCAATATTCATTAGTTAGATCGGGGTTTTTACTGATATTTGTAAACATGAAAAAATTTATGTACGTAAATATAAGTAATGTGACTTGTACTCAATTGCAGATAAATGTATCGTGCATGAGTCAAGATGTTAGATGTACAAGACGCACTAAGGCACATCTGTATATTTAGAGAATTTCATTATCACGCTATCCCCTAGTTGTGAATATTTTGTGAATAGGTTGAGGAGTTTACAAAAAGTAAATATTATCAGTCTAAGTAGGTCAGCAAGAAAAAAGGTAACTATATAACGAAGTGTAAAATCTCGCTAATTCTGTTCGTAGTTGCGATGCATGCGAAGACAGCGCAACTACAAACCAGGGTGTTCCCCATGAAAAATCAGGGTTTACCACAAGTGACGGCAAGAACTTGATTTGGTAGAACAATAGTTGTTTGTTAATTCTAAAACACAACTTTATGGGAAGTTTATAAAAGATTTATGTATATATCTCAGTATAAAAATGTGGGCTTAGGTCAGAACCCTGACTTCTTTAAGAAATCGGGGATCTAGCTCCCTTAAAGATAAAAGTTCAGAATATGTTAAAACAGATAAATTCGAGACTTACCAAAAGTTTCTTCTTTTCCTGTAAATGATAATTATTTATTTTAAAAATTCCACTCAACACTACTAAGGATAGATAGCCGTTGTGAAAATTTTGCTTGTAGAAGATGATGCGGCTGCCGCCCAAATATTAAAAGAAACGCTGGAAAGTAAGCAATATTCAGTTGATTGTGCTGCTGATGGTGAAACTGCTTGGGAATTAGCAGAAGCATTTGCGTATAACTTAATTTTATTGGATGTGGTGCTACCCAAACTTGATGGCATTACGTTTTGTCAAAAACTACGAGCAAAGGGCGATCGCACACCAATTCTACTATTAACAGCCCAAGATAGCAGTACTCTTCAGGTTGCGGGGTTAGATGCTGGGGCAGATGATTACTTGATGAAGCCCTACCAACTTGATGAATTGTTGGCTCGGATACGGGCGGCGGTTCGTCGGGGAGATTCAACCTCTTTGGCTGCTCTACATTGGGGAAAACTGTGCTTGGAGCCTAATGACTGCAACGTAACATATGATGGGCAACGATTGCATCTGACACCGAAAGAGTACGCTTTATTACAACTTTTTTTAACTAACAAGCAGCGAGTCTTTAGCCAAAATGCCCTTCTCGACCATTTGTGGTCATTTGAAGATGCTCCTTCTACAAATGCCATTAGAGCGCACATTAAGAGTTTACGGCAAAAACTCAAGCAAGCAGGAGCCGTTGATTTGATTGAGACAGTTCACGGGATGGGCTATCGTTTGACGAGCAATATGAAAACGCAGCAACCGCAGGAGAGTCAGAAAACAGCCAACACTGCACTCAACGAAGTCAGTTCCCATTCTATCGAGTCAAGATTAAAAGCTATATGGGAAAAGCATCAGGAAAAGTACTGCTTGCGTGTTAAAACTATCGAGCAGGCTGTTGCAGCTTTAAAAACAGACACTCTCAGTGAAGTATCGCAACAAGCCGCCCTGCGGGAAGCACACACTTTAGCGGGATCGTTAGGTAGTTTTGGCTTTACAGAAGCGACGCATATATGCCGTGAAATTGAACAAACATTGAAAACTTTGGAAACACCAACGCAGGCTGAGGTGAAGCATCTTTCTCGACTGGTTCAAAAGTTGTGGCAAGAATTAAGCCAATCACCAGTCGATATTCAACCTAAGGATAACCTATACTCTAGCCCGAATCTAGCGATCGCAAACCAACCAGTACACCTCTTAATTGTCGATGATGATGAGGGACTCGCCTCAGCTTTGACCTCAGAAGCCAAGATTCGGGGAATACAAACAGAGACAGCAACGACTTTAGCCCATGCTAGAGAAATTTTAGCCCACACTCAACCAGACATTATTTTGTTAGATCTGAGTTTTTCTAATTGTTCAGAAAATGGGTTTGAACTGTTAGTAGAACTTTCTGCTGTCAAATCGCCTGTACCCGTGCTGGTGTTTACAGCAAGTGAGAGTTTTAGCGATCGAGTTCAAGCGGCAAAACTAGGAGGAAGAGGTTTTCTGCAAAAACCCGTGTCACCCTCAGAAGTCATGGATGCAGTCATGCAAGTGTTGCAACAATCGAACACTCCAGAAGCAAAGCTGCTGATTGTAGACGACGATCCTCAAATTCTTGACTTTTTACGAACACTACTGTCACCTTGGGGATTTCAATTAGCGCTGCTAGACGATCCTCAAGAATTTTGGCATACATTAGAACAGTTTGCTCCCGATTTGCTAATTTTAGATTGGGAAATGCCAAATTTTAGCGGCATAGATCTATGCCAAGTTGTACGCGCCGATCCTCGTTGGAGTCAGCTACCCATACTGTTTTTGTCTGCACATAATGATGCAGACACATTACAACGAGTTTTTACATCCGGTGCTGATGACTACGTAAACAAACCAATTATCGAATCAGAATTAATTGCCCGTATACTAAATCGACTAGAGCGAAGCAAAATTTTACAAAGTTTAGCAGATATAGATACGCTCACGGGTCTTACCAATCGTCGTAAATCTGTGCAAGATTTTAATCACCTACTACGGTTGGCAAACCGCCAAAAACAATCTTTGTGTTTTATACTTTTAGACTTAGACCACTTTAAATCTATCAACGATTGTTACGGACACGATACAGGAGATAAAGTCCTGAAGCAGTTGGCAGAATTACTAAAGCGCTGTTTTCGCGATGAAGATACCGTAGCTCGTTGGGGTGGAGAGGAGTTTGCTATTGGTTTGTATGGTATCAACCAACAACAGTGTATTGCTCGAATGACAAGATTCCTAGACACTTTTCGTCAGCATGAGTTTACTGATACTAAAGAGCGAAAGTTTCAGGTCACCTTTAGTGCGGGTATTGCTGAGTACCCTTGTGATGGTACTAACTTGGAAGAACTTTATCAAGTTGCTGATACTCAGTTGTACAAGGCAAAGGTAGCAGGACGAAATCAAATTTTATCTTCACAATTGGTTAGTTAGTGGCGTAGCACAGGCGTCTCGCCTGTCTTAGAGGATGCTTGTATAGTCTCAATTAATACAGCCTTGGCGATGTTCGTAATCGCGGCTATACAAGCGAAACCCACCTACGTGGGTTTCAAAACCTGAATTTCTTGTTAGTCCGTACAGGCGGACGAGCGTTTGTATCGTCGCGAAATTGATACAGCCTTGGCGATGTTCGTAATCGCGGCTATACAAGCGAAACCCACCTACGTGGGTTTCAAAACCTGAATTTCTCGTTAGTCCGCGCAGGCGGACGAGCGTTTGTATCGTCGCGAAATTGATACAGCCTTGGCGATGTTCGTAATCGCGGCTATACAAGCGAAACCCACCTACGTGGGTTTCAAAACCTGAATTTCTCGTTAGTCCGCGCAGGCGGACGAGCGTTTGTATCGTCGCGAAATTTCTACTAGTTCTAGCGATGTTCGTAATCGCGACTATACAAGCGAAACCCACCTACGTGGGTTTCAAAACCTGAATTTCTCGTTAGTCCGCGCAGGCGGACGAGCGTTTGTATCGTCGCGAATTATATTCGCCCAAAACTTTTAAAACTTAGCAATACTGCAAGGGATTACAATAATTGAGGTGTCAGAACCCCGGTTTCTTTAAGAAATCGGGGTTCTAATTTCCTAAATGAGATCGCTCTCCATCGTACCATATCGAAGGTCTAAATATGTTTCCTGCAATAAGTTCGATCATTTAGCAGAAGAATGTTGATTGTTTGAAAAATAATGGGAACGTTTGATGACTAAAAATTGCTGATTATAATGTCTAAAGCAGTTTCGTCCATCTGCTTTCGCCTGATAGAGTGACTTATCAGCCATAGCAATCAGTTCTTCATAACTGGAGTGGGCGCTGGGAATTTCTGTAGAAACTCCGGCACTAATGGTAACACAATCGCTCACTTTTGAATTGATATGGGGAATATTTAATGTTCGGATAGCAGAACAAATTGTTGCCGCAACACAAGCAGAACCAGCAGCACTTGTATTAGGTAGTATGACAGCAAATTCTTCCCCCCCATAACGGGCGACTAGATCGGTAGAACGCTTTGCTTCATTTCTAATAGCTTGAGCAACTTTGTAAAGGCACTTATCGCCTGTTTGATGACCGTAAGTATCATTATAGAACTTGAAAAAATCAATATCGCACAGAATGAGAGATATGGGTAACCGTTCTCGCATCATACTCCGCCACACCAGTTTCAAATGCTCTTCAAAGTGACGACGATTAGCGACTTGTGTTAATTCGTCAGTAGTCGCAGATCGTTGCAATTCTTGGTTAGCCATTTCTAGCTTTTGATGAAGCTGAGATTGCTCGAGGGCTTTTTTCACCCGTTGGCGCAAAACAGCCCAATGAATAGGTTTGTTGACATAATCAGTAGCACCTGCTTCAAAAGCACGGTCAACTGACGCTTGATCTTCAAGCCCTGTAATCATTAAAATAGGAACGTGCTGCCAATGAGGAATTGTTCGTAACTGAGAACAACACTCAAAACCGTCAATTCCAGTCATCATGGCATCAAGAAGCACCGCATCAGGACGCAGAGTTTGACAGAGTGCGATCGCATCTTCTCCATTTTTGGCTTCGGTTACCCAATACCCTTCTTTTTCCAAGCACAATCGAAGTTGCGTCCGAATAAAAGAATCATCATCAACGATAAGAATAAGAAATGGGTCTTTTAAAGAATTTGTTCTCATTGTGTTACCTTTTGTGTTTTTATAATGACTGTCAATAGCTGAATTTACGTTACCCTTTTTTCACTTTTTTTAATAAGTAAGAAAGTATAAATTGAGGGATTTTAGATAGATAGTTCATTATCATAACCTGAAAAACTATAAAAATAATGAGTTTGTAGTTGTGCTTTAGCGCTAAAGCGCAACTACGAGCCAAATACAGAGATAAACCATAATCTATGTCATGAAAGCTTAGTCTAAATTTTTGAAGAAATTTTGAAGTTTTGTTATGTAGTAACATTTTTAAATATAGCTATCCTATTTGATTTTGTCAGAAATCATTTATGATTCCTATTTACAATCTTTCCTTCTGCCCTCTGTCTTTCTTCGGTAAAGAATCATTACATTCGTTCATAAATGATACTCACTTCGCGTCACCATAAATTTATGTGAAATCATGGAGATCGTTTAAAGAAGTCGGAAGAAAATGGAACAACATCGGAAGTCAACGGTCATAATTACGGGTGCCTCCTCCGGAATCGGTTTGCAAGCTGCAAAAGTTCTTTCCCAATCCGGGCAATGGCATGTGGTGATGGCTTGCCGGGATTGCTCCAAGGCGGAAAAAGCTGCCCAATCTGTAGGTATGTCTCAAGATAGCTATGCGATCGCGCATTTGGATTTAGCCTCTTTAGAAAGTGTTCGGCAGTTTGTGAAGAACTTTCGGAACACGGGGAGGTCTTTAGATGCATTGGTATGCAACGCGGCAATATATATGCCTTTGTTAAAGGAACCAAAGCGAAGCCCAGAAGGTTATGAATTGAGCGTTGCGACAAATCACCTGGGGCATTTCCTCTTGTGTAACCTTTTCTTAGAAGATTTAAAAAATTCTCCAGTTTCGGAACCAAGGTTGGTGATTTTGGGAACTGTAACACACAATCCCAAAGAGTTGGGAGGAAAGATTCCCCCACGTCCGGACTTAGGGGATCTCAAGGGTTTTGCAGAGGGATTTAAAGAGCCAATTTCAATGATTGACGGTAAAAAGTTTAACTCTGTCAAGGCTTACAAAGACAGCAAGGTTTGCAACATCTTGACCATGAGAGAATTGCATCGGCGCTATCATAAGTCACACGGCATCACCTTCAGTTCTCTCTATCCTGGATGCGTTGCAACATCAGCGCTGTTCCGAGACCACTATCCCTTATTTCAGAAACTTTTCCCAGTTTTCCAGAAGAATATCACTGGCGGTTTTGTATCTGAAGAGGAAGCTGGTAAGAGGGTTGCGGAAGTAGTAACCTCCCCTGCATACAACCAATCGGGCGCTTATTGGAGTTGGGGAAATCGACAAAAGAAAGATGGCAAGTCCTTTGTTCAAGAGGTTTCTTCGGAAGCAAGCGATGAAGACAAAGCGCAGCGCTTGTGGGAACTGAGTGAAAAGTTGGTTGGATTGGGCGTAAAGGTTTAACGGGACTCAGGACTTGCGAGATCCCCGACTTCGCCTGAGTTGTCGGGGATCTCGACCAACTTAGCCCCTAGCCCTAATGTAAGTGTACGGTTGACACCAACAATCTTTGAGCGATCGCACCCAAGCCCAAACCTATGAGAGATATAGTAGATAAAATCCAAAAGGTTTGTCTCCGACTGAAACTAGATGTTTGAAAGTCTATTCTTGCCAAGATAGAAGCAGCAAAAATCACCAAAGTATCTAAAAATACCCGAAACCAGGCAACCATGACAAAGAATAAGAGAGATGCCAAAACGGTCATGGTAAAAGACCTGAGATTGGACTTGAATAGAACAAAGGAGTAGCCCGCAACTCTATTTAAGGGACTGGTTAAACCTCCCACAAGAAGAAGAGAAGCTGTAACAGCAAGCAGCCATACAAGCAAGGGTGCTTTTGCTTTGGAGATCAACCAGCCATAGGTGGCATAGGTTAGCAACAGAAGAGAGAGGGAAACCCAAGGAAGTCTTTTCAAAAATGACATGGGTTAGATTTTTAGCGCGAGCATTCTCTCAAAATAACCGATCGCATCGGTAACGAAGGGTTAGGGATGTCATTGTGGTCATTTGGCTGATATCCCACCACCGATTTGGGGGACTTACGCCGATTCAGTTAAACTATAGGTTTATCGTCATAATTTATTCTTCCTTCAATCAATAGGAGATTATGCTCTCTAAAAGAAAGCAAAGCAAGGTTACCCAGAAGTGCTATATAAAGTATTAAATATTTTATTAAACATTTGTAAACTATTAGCAGAATGCGTAGCTGCACATCACATCTTGTAAGGGAATTATCATGAAACAACTGGTTATCACTGAGCGTATATGCCTGATCGGTCATATTTTAGCGAAAGTTTTTGGATTGATTGGTATTCTACTAGTCATACCTCATGCTGAAGTTATTCTGAACTTGGGAGGGGGAGTTGGACAGACAGCTATGCAGTTAAGTATGGCTGATGGTGGTGTGGTAGACATTATTTTTGGGACAATAGCTGTCTCAATTTTTGCCTCACGAGTCCTGGGATGGCGCACTTGGCTGTTATTTATGGTTCCATCTCTCCTGATATCAGTAGGGAGTGAATTATTGGGAACCAGTACAGGGTTTCCTTTTGGATACTATAGTTACCTAAGCGGATTGGGATATAAAATTGCGGGGCTTGTGCCGTTTACAATTCCTTTATCTTGGTTCTATGTGGGTTTGTCAGCCTACCTTCTCGCTCGTACAGGTTTGAAAGTAGCCGAAAAACCCTCTTTAGGTCGTCAAATTGCTGCAGTACTTCTTGGGGCTTTACTGTTTACCAGTTGGGATTTTGCCTTGGAACCTGCTATGAGCCAAACCGCCTTTCCTTTCTGGTATTGGGAACAACCAGGCGCGTTCTTTGGGACACCTTATCAAAACTATGCTGGTTGGTTCGGCACAAGTGCCTTGTTTATGAGTGTAGCGGCGCTGTTGTGGAGAAACACACCCGTTAAATTAGAGCGATCACAACTCACTGTGCCAATTATTGTATACTTGAGCAACTTTATCTTTGCTGCCGGACTCAGTTTGGGTGCTGGGTATTTTATACCAGTTTCCTTGGGATTTGGACTTGGGGTTGCTCCTGCTGTTGTACTTTGGTTGTCTGCAACTGCGATTCACAATCTCACAGTTACATCTCCCACAGCCACGGCTGAAGTTTCAACAGCAAATGTTAAGGTTGCTGTCAAGTAAATTTTACAAACTGTGATTGATACTGGGATGATAGCGAATGCTATCTCACTTTTTTTGTTGGTCATCCAACTACCAGCGACAGCCATATTGCTGTCGCGCCTCCTTAGAGGACCAAGCCGTCAACCCCCAATTACACCCCAAAATCCCACGCCGGAAATTTTGGGGTGTGTGAGCATCGTAATTCCCACATTAAACGAAGTCAGTCGTATTAGTCCTCTACTAACTGGCTTAAGTCGGCAAAGTTATGAAGTTCGGGAAACGATTGTTGTCGATAGCAGATCGAGTGATGGCACTCCCGACTTAGTAAAAGCAGCACAGCAAAAAGACCCCCGCTTTCGCCTCATGACAGACGATCCCCTCCCCCCCGGTTGGGTGGGGCGTCCCTGGGCGCTACACAACGGATTTTTGCAAAGCTCAGAAGCAAGTGAGTGGTTTCTTGGTATGGATGCTGATACTCAGCCCTCACCTGGTTTAGTGGCTTCCTTAGTCAAGACAGCAGACTCTCAAGGATATGACTTGGTTTCTCTATCGCCTCAGTTTATTCTTAAGTACCCAGGGGAGTGTTGGCTGCAACCAGCGCTCTTGATGACTCTGCTTTATAGATTTAACCCAGCTGGCGTTAACTCAGAACAACCAGAACGCGTGATGGCAAATGGGCAATGCTTTTTATGCCGTCGCTCTGTTTTAGCTGCTGTGGGAGGCTATACCAGTGCAGGTCATTCATTTTGCGATGATGTCACTTTGGCAAGGAATATAGCCGCCTCTGGATACAAGGTAGGTTTTTTGGATGGAGCAAAGGTTTTAAAGGTTCGGATGTATGAGGGAGCACTAGAAACGTGGAAAGAGTGGGGGCGAAGCCTCGATCTTAAAGATGCTTCCTCTCGCGCTCAACTTTGGGGAGATTTATGGCTACTCACCTCAGTCCAAGCTCTACCCCTGATGGTCTTACTCACTTACCTTATCCTTTTCTCCTTCTCCCCCCCTCTCCCCCTCTCCCCCTCCCCCTCTCCCCTCCTCCTAGGACTCAATCTCTTCCTACTGGTGATTCGCTTTGCACTGCTTTTTGCGATCGCACCTTCCTATGACCGAGCACAAGCAAAAGGCGGTTGGTTATTTTGGCTTTCCCCCTTTGCCGATCCAATAGCAGTGCTGCGAATCTTTTTATCTGCACTTCGCACCCCCAGAGAATGGAGGGGAAGGAAGTATGGGTAGGGAGTGGTGAGTGGTGAGTGGTGAGTGGTGAAAATTCCAAATTTCCCTACTCCCTACTCCCTACTCCCTACTCCCTTCCTCTTCACTCTCCACCTTATCGCCCCGTTCTAGTTCCCAAAGAATCTGATTACCTTCACGCCGTACCCGCGAGACAATCCAATTCCGCCAGCGCCATTCATCGCCACGGCTGGTGACTGCACTTGCATGCACATCCATCAGGTCTGCAAGTTCGGAACTCGTGATTAAGTAGCCTTTTTCTGCTATTTCGTCTGCAATGCGAAGAGTTTCCACTAAGTTACGGAGTTGCGTAACCCTCATTTCTCGCGGTACTTCTTCAGATACAGAGCTAGTATGGGAGGTTTGTGGTTCCATAGGATTGGTTATATTGGTTTCAAGCGTCCTGATTTCTTGTTTCTTTTTGTTAATTATTGTAGAGTTTGACTCAAAATCAGATGCTGTGGTTGCAACCTCACTTTTTTCGTATTTGTGAGAGAAGGTCATGTGTTTTAAGGAGGGGGTTCTACCGTTTGCATAAGCACGGGCGATCGCATCACAGCGTTCGTTACCAATATTACCTGCATGACCCCGAACGTACTCCCATTTAACCTTCGAGTTATTGAGTTGATCTAGAGTTTCCAAAAGATCTTGGTTGAGAACGGGTTTGCCGTCTGACTTCTTCCAGCCCTTGTTTTTCCAGCCTTTAATCCATTTCGTAACGCTATTAATGAGATATTCGCTATCAGTGTAAAGGGTGATTGGCTGAGTTTGTTCTGATTCTTTCAGAAATTCAAGGGCGGCTATTGCTGCTTGCATTTCCATCCTGTTGTTTGTGGTTTGAGGGTACGCGTCACCCATTTCGTGAATAGAACCATCACTGAAATAAACGACGACGCCCCAACCTCCAGGTCCGGGATTACCCGTACAAGCACCATCTGTGTATATGCTTTCGATTTTAACAAGTGAAGACATAAGTAATAATTATATAACCGCCAAGACGCCAAGAACGCCAAGAAAGAGATTTTCTGAAAATATAAAGGATAATTAAGGTTAGCATAATCACTAACTCTGTTTATCTGTTAGTGGTTAGTGGTTAGTTGTTAGTTGTTAGTGGTTAGTTGTTAGTGGTTAGTGGTTAGTGGTTAGTAGCTACTGGTCACTGGTCACTGGTCACTGGTCACTGATTACTGGTACGATACATCAGTTGAATACCACCTGTATTAGCTGTAAAACCCCACTTTTCGTAGAAAGGAATGATTTCTGGGAGACAGTAAAGAGCAATTTGCTCGACTGAGGCTAATTTGGGATGGTTGACAACAGCATTGAGCAATTGAGAACCAAGCCCCATTTTTCGGTAATTTGACTTGATAATAACATCATAAATAATTGCTCTATACACGAAGTCTGTTAAAACTCGTGTAAACCCAATTAATTGGTCACTGTCATCAACTAAAGCGATCGCAATATCTGTTGCTGCAAGCATTTTCACAACATCGTCTCGCTCGCGTTTCTGACTCCAAAATTCTTGCTTGTACAAATCCAGTAATTCTGAAATCTGATGTTCAGTTAAATGAGGAACAACTCGGTACGCCATCACTGAATCTGTGTTCATTTAAATTTGTTTTGTTGTTTGCTATTATACACTCAATACTAGCGGAGAAAGTGGTATGAGATGATTTCTAGCAATCGCCAAAAGATCGATCTGAAGGTAAAAAGAGAGCCTTGAAGCAATGCCAAGGCAATCGGAGTCGTATCAACGATATTTTTTTTCGATTGTATTAAAATGCTTAGGCACTTTTAGAGAAAACACCCAATCTTATATTTATATTTTGTGGAAAAAATAGTGAGGGGTTCTGGCCATGAAACTAAATGAAAACTTAGCACTAGGTGCTAATGCGATCGCCTACAGTCAAGTAATGCCTGAAGACGAGGAACAGAGACAGTGCGAGTGGGCATCGGAGAAAATGAGTTTGATAATTTCAACTCTTCGTCAACTACCCAGTCGAGAACGTGTTGCTGATATTGGCTGTCGTACAGGCGGTCAAGCTTTGTATTATCAACAGCAAGCAGGTATCAGAGAGATGCACGGCTTTGATATTTCAGAAGAACCACTGACAGAAGCACGTGAAAAAGGAATTGTGGCTCATGTTTGGATTAGTGGTGTGTCGCCTTGTCCGGTTGAAGACAACTTTTTCGATGCCGTTGTTGCAGGGGATTTGATTGAACACTTAATGGATACCGATGTGTTCCTAGAAGAATTGAAGCGTGTCGTATGTCCTGGAGGATATTTATTAATTACAATTCCTAACTTGGCTTGGTGGTGGAGCCGAGTTCGCTTGCTTTTTGGTAAGGTTCCTGCTGGTATGGGTTCTGTTTCCTCTCAATATGCTAAAGATGTGGCAGTAGATATAAAGCATCTCCGTGTCAGTGTAAACGATGAATGGGTGTATTTATTTGAACAGCACGGATTTGAGTGCGTCTCGGTCATAGGCTATAACTATCCAAGCTTATTGCGGAAACCAATAAATATTTTGGATAACTTTTTGACAAAGAATCCTGCATTAGCGCATAGTAATTTATTTGTTTTGAGAAAACCTGCATAAGTGAGAAACACCAAGGGGAACCTACGCACTTTTTGTGGTTCCCCAACCTACATAACATAATAAATAACTTTTTTGCATCAACAATCACTATCTTGAGTTAACCGACAACGTCCCTGACTCTTACCTTCAATGCGCTTTTGACGTTCGGCAACAATAGTTGCTATATTTGGGCGTCCGGTAAGAGCAAGCCGCAAATCAGCCCAAATTCCATAAAGTACATCGACAATAGGTCCGATAATGGGCCATTTGGTGGCAGAATAAACCCAGCCCATTCCCAAAGTCTCATAGACCCGACGAAAAACTTCCACATTTTTAATAACTGTACCGTCAGAAAGCACAGCATGAATTCGTCCCATCGCCGTTTCAAAGTCAATACCACCATGAGCTTCGGGAGTATAGTTCTCGTCTGCAATATCCACAAACGCTACTAAACCTCGACCTGCATCCCGTTTTTTCAAAAAGTTTACCTCTCGCAGACATAACGGACACTCACCGTCGTACAACAACTTGATTTGCCATGACGGTGAAGAGGTTGCTGAAACGACTTCAGTAGATTCGGGAAACTGGATTTTTGACGGTGACATAGGTAGTTTTGATCGATATTTTTATAAAACACGTATAAATATTTTAAGAAAAGTTAAGACTATATTGCAAAAATTTATGAAGCAAAAAGATCGCATCTTGTCCAGGTTCGCCACACCAATTGATTTATGAGTTGGGGATGTCCAAGAAATAAATTATCCATCTTGTGGGACGGGCGTCCTCGCCCGTTCTATATCAATGGCGGGCTAGAAGCCCGCACCACAAGAAAAAGTTGGATATTTTTTTATTTGGAAGTTTCTTGGATAAGGCTAGTACAGGGGGCGCGGAAATAAAGGTTAAAAATCAAACCAGATCGTTTTACCAGGAAAGTTGGTAAAAAGATACGATTGATACAGTTTTGTGAAGCTACTTCAGTTTTGATAATAGTTAGGGGGCTGGTTATATCTTCTGTTGAGATATACCAACCAAAATTTTCTTCTGTTGACTTCAACTTTAAGTAGACACTCTGCATTAACTAAAAACTGAGTTTCTCCTTCCGATGAATCTTAAATTGTTACAAGTAGCAACTGTAAAAGCCAAGCATTTTTCTGGCAGATTGCGCCGACGCTTCGACAAAAAATCCCATGTCGCCTTACAAGACTGGCTGACATGGTTTGAAGTGATTGGATATACTATCCAACCAGACTTGGAGATTAGTGTAGGAGGATATCGGGCAGAACAAAGCAATCATTTTAAGACAGTTTTACGCGATCGCCTCTACAAAGCCCTAAAACAGATTAACCCCACAGTTTCAGCAGATGCAATTAAGGAAGCTATGTCTCAAATCATTTGCATCCAGAGTGGCGACTTATTTGAAAGCAACCAGATTTTTCATCAATACTTGACAGGGGGAATAGACGTTGCGTATCAGAACAACAATCGAACAGTTTCTGAAAAAGTTTGGCTCATCGATCCATTTAATTTACTCAACAATGACTGGTTAGTGACTTATTCTGTTAACCTAATTGAAAGGGGCTTGACTCGCTGTTGGGATGTTATTGTTTTCATCAACGGATTGCCATTAGCAGTCATTGTTTGTACTGACATCAGCAGTAGAAATACTACGTTCAAACAAGTTTATCAAGAACTTCAATCTTACAAACAACAAAATCATAGATTGTTTGTCTACAATGAAATTCTGGCGATCGCTTGCGGAGAACGAGCAAGAGTTGGAACTTTAACTTCTCATTGGGAAGAGTTTCAACCTTGGCGAACCATTGATGGAGAAAGTTTTCCTCATCAAGGAGAAACAGAATTAGAGATATTGATTCAAGGAATTTTTGACAAGCGGAGATTTACAGAACTGCTCAAACACTTCATTCTGTTTAAGAGAAATGGGGCTGTCATCGATAAACAATTGCTCCGTTATCCTTTTTGTACAGTGCCACATCTAAAAGTTAGTGGTTAGTGGTTATTAGTCGAGTTAACGATCTTTCAATTCTTTACCCAAATATTTAGTATGGCATTTACACTTACGAACTCAGGTTGGTATGAGCAAGAACTCATTGAAGAATTCACCACAATTGTCAATCAATCTTTTCCAGAAGTAGGGAGATTACTCAAATACTGTTCTGTGCAACTCGTACAATCTTTCAGGGAACAATCTCACGTACATTTTGTCCCTTACATTGTAATTTATTGTCCAAATCACGTGTTTTTATCTGTTCGGGCGCAAATCTCTGTATTTCGACAAGTCGTAAAATATATTGGGCTTGCTGAGGTTATCTGTTTAAATGCATCACGCTTGCTGCAAGATCCTAAATCAAGGCTCAAGCAGGATAATCCCCAGTTGTGGTTGGAGTTGCAATGGATTATAGCTGAATCAGCGAACATTCAATAGGTAACATCGTTCATATCTTGCACTATATATAATGTAACAATGTTGGTGAGTGGTTAAGTCTATGAATAGGCTTAACTATTTCCATCATTTGAAATTTCATTGACTTCGATTTCCCAAGGTATCCCTAATTCGGTTGGGGGACAAAGACGCATTTTGGCTTTGTTAGAAAACAACTTTAACCTTTTAAGGAGAGAAGGGATAGCATTGGAGATATGCCAGTAGCTTTCTACGTCGTAGCAAATAATCAGTAATGTTAAAGTATCGGCATTCGTCTGGAAATACCAATGACAACTAGATAATAAAGCTCGTGTAATGGGACCGCAGGTTTGGTAAAATCGTTTGCTAGTCGTTTCTTCTAGCTGTCTGTAGAGCATTTGATCAAATAGGGTTGCTTTGGCTGGAGGCATATCATCTGGAGAAAGGAAGGATGGATTCATAATAAAAGCCTTTTTTAGAGTCACTAGAGAGCCAGTCCAGTAGAAGTATTTGACGGAAGACCCAGAATGTGTATGCTGCATTCGCGATCGCATTTGGACTCAGAATACGAGTGCGTTCGCGCAGCGTCTCCGACAAGAGAAGGAGAATCGCCAAAAACTATTTTCTTAATTTTTAGCCTGAAATAGTCATTTTATAGTGATTCACACCTTTATTTTACAAAATTGGTTGATATCTCCTTATTCAGAAGATAACAATTGCCCCGTAACCATAAAAGCTGAAATAAGTGACCAAAATTGTATCAATCGCGGCACTTTACCAAAATTATTGGTAAAGCTTAGTGACATTATGCACTGAATGTATGCCAAACATTGGCTTGTTCAGCCTCCTTCTCTTTGTTCTTGATTTGGGAAAGGATTTTGAACCAACTTTATTCTCAGTAAGTCTTTAATATAACTGACTTGATTTTTTCCAACTTTGTTGGTAATTTATAAAAACTTACAAAAATTCAAATGTATATCAGGGTTTCTCCAAAGAAACTTCTGAATATTGCAAGAGCTTAGAATCTAGTAGAGAGTTAGGAATTGATATTACTGTTCATTAATTACACCGAAACTTGACGAGTAGCCATTCTGAACGCTCGATTAGGGTTTAAAACGAAAATCTGGAGCAGAGAGCACATAAATACGTCTAATGTTAGTAATGTAACGTCCCCCTCTTGAGTCACCAGGCACTACTAGACGGACAAATCCTTCATTTGTTAGCAATTGTGGACCCAATGATGAATCGTCGTTTGTTGCATATGCAATTAGTACGTCTTTGGCTTCAAAGTTTGGTTGAATTTCGCCTACTGCCAAGGTCACTTGGTAACAGTCAGTCGCTTCAAGAACAATGTACTGCCGCAGGAAGTTGTTTTTTACACTTTGGTCTGGATTTGGTTTAAGTCCCCCTGCACTCTCAATCAGTTGCCATAGAGGCACTCCAACATAGGTATGGGTTTCCTCACCTTGCCCTGTTAGAAAGCTGACAGTGACTTCTTTTGATGGCAATGACTGAATATCAGATAAGGTGAAGGTTCTCCGATTTACAACCTGACCACCCAAGCGGAAATGATCTGAGGGACCACCGGAACACTCTGTTTGTTGTCCAGAAGTTGAGTAATCCTCTGACACAGAGTCAGCGAAAGTTGGCTGTCCTAACCCCAGTATCGACAGCGTTAAGGACACAATTGCGATGCGGCGAGTCAAACGCATAAAATATGTTTCAGCTATTAATTTAAGCAGGAGGCAGTTTGGCTGCCGTTAATTTTGAGTTGGAAACAAGTACAGAGGAAGTCACTGTTGGAGTTATTACCGATTCTATACTGTTACCAACTTTGTTTATACCACAATCCGCAATCAGTTGTGCAGCATTGCACAGGCTTGTTTGTAAATAGTTACTGTATGCAACGCAACCAGACTCAGACTACGCCCATTTTGAATCGGAGATAGTTAGGAGCAGCCCCACGGGCGGCACACCACCCGCTACGAATGAAAGAAACATCTTTCCCCTACTACCTACTCCCTATTCCCCATTCCCCTGTTTCTTGAGAGAATTGTAGTGACGAAAGTTTTGATAAAGTCAGCGTTTGATTACGTAGTTAAATTGATTTTATCCAACTAAGTTGGTATTCTAGTTGATGGAAAAATATAAGTATGTATTAAAATACACGTAATAAACATTGATAAATAATATATAAAATTTAAATGCTTAGCGCAATGACCGTTTAAGAGTTAGTTACCAAGAAGTAACGCTATTACACTCAATCAAAATAACTGAAGTGGAGAAGTGAAGACGTTTGCCCGCAATCCTCATCTATGCGATCGCTTCGGTAGACTAATTATTTCTAAGCTTGATTTTCTGTATCAAATATTTGTGATACTTTGAAATTTAGTTGATTGAATTGTGGAGATACAACTAAATTACTACCAGCAAAGTTACCTATCTCAATGTAAGTTTTGTCAGTAAGTTCTAAGATTAACATAGTTTTAGTTTCGGGGTCGATAATCCAATATTCAGGAATACCACAATCTTGATACTGCGATCGCTTGGCGATGAAATCTCTATCTCGTTGCAATTCTCCTGGACTAACCACTTCAATCACCAGTAGAGGAGGTAGCATTGATAAGCGAATAGTATTGCGTTTTGCTAACTGCTGAATATGCTCTTGACGAAGAATTGTCAAATCGGGATAACGGTTTCTGGGTTCTCCTCTAACTTCCAGTTCTAAACCATGTCCTCGAACTTGATCGCTCCCTACAATCATCGCAAAAATGAGGAAAAGACGATTTGCAATCTGAACATTAGTTCCTGATTCTGGAGGCATCTCGATTAACTCTCCATTAAATAACTCATAGAGTTTATCTGAGCCATCATCATAAGATAGGTATTCTTCAAAGCTTTGAAATCTATGTTTAATTTGTACCATCAAGGTTGGTTCCATGATGAGTTTTAATACAAGTTTAGCTTAATTTACCGAACAAGGCAAAAGTAAATTTCTGTTTTACCAGGTATTTCGGCATCCCCTCATAATGCCCTGGTTTTCTTTGTTGCGATCGCGAAGCGCAAGCTGTACCCAGCTTATCGCCCTTTGAATGTGCAGTGGGGATTCGCTATCGCAAGTCTTGGTTGGCTTGATGTCACACGTCACTAACTGCACTATCTCACCTTTACTTACCAAAACTAGAGCAGTTGCAGCAATTTGCCTATCGTGCATTTCATTAATGGTAGATAAGCTCATAGTCATTTAAATCACATTTTTATCAATTGAATAAATGACTACACTCCTCAATACGGTAGTCAGCCAACCGGACTTGCCACCATCACATCACTCACTAGGTAAATTATCCGGGTCAAAGCCGAGCGAGCGCAAATACTGCGCTAATTGTTCAGCCCGTAGTTGCTCTTGTTCAGCCCGTAGTCGTTCTTGTTCAGCCCGCAGTCGTTCTTGCTGGGCTTGTTCTTCACCTGTCAAATAGCGATTGCCCATTTCGTTATACCATAACAATAACTCTTGGGGAATGCCAGCAACTATCCCCTGATATCTGCCAATCCCTAAACCGATTTCACTCATCCAGTAGGGTTCACCTATCTGCAATTTATACTCACCATCTACTAACTTGTAGACTTCAAAAGGTTGCTGTCGGTCGCGTCGCCAAAATTCGGGATTATAAATCACGTAGTACAACACACCCAATTTGGTGTAGATATCCATTTTTTCATCATACTTGCCCCCTGGTGTGTGTGATACCATTTCCAATGTCAGTATGGGAACTACCCAATTTTCTTCCCAAACTGCGTAAGAGCGGCGAGACTTACCACCTTTTTTGCGTTCTACGCCCACGCTTAAAAACGCATCTGGCACTACGGGTACTTTGGGACTGACTCCTGTAGTGTGATAAACTGCCATATCTACCCCAAAATACCAATCTGTGCGATTTGCCCAGATTGAGTTGAGTAAAAATAGTAAAACGTTGGGCAAAAAGTTCTGGTCTTCGTTATCCACAGGTGTATCGTCACTACAAGGCAATTCGTCAGTGCTTGGTAACGCATTTTTGAGATCCTTTGACAACATAGTCTTTGTCTCGCTGGCGTTTAGTTTCTCAATTATAAGGGACTCAGCAGCGAGAGTGGCATTTTATGCTTTGAAATTTCAGGCAGTTTGTAACATTCCCAAACGGGAGTACGATTATTCATCACCTTCCTCCGCTTCCATAACAACTTTTGACCAAACAAGAGCAAGGTTCATTAGGTAGAGGATTGATTTGCTCCATTTTTCCCGTTGGCTGAAAATAATAGGAGGATGTGCAAAGCGATTTCGGATATCATTCAGATTGAAAAGAATTGATATGGGTCTGATAGTTGGATCGGATTCGTCTTTATAAAAAATTACATTTTCATCCCTTGCTCTTTTAATAAGGTTATGGAAGTCTGTGTGAGGATCTTCATCCATAACGAGCTTGATAAGCTGGTTTTTTAGAAATTCGTGAGTCTCGTTGACAAAATCTGCTGGATGACTAAGGGGTTTGTGCTTGTTTAACCAATCGCAAAATGACTTCTTTTCACCAGTTGTTGAGCAAGCTATCATAACCAGTGCTTGTTCAAGTAACTCGATCTCTTTTGGCTTATTCAGGTTGAGTAATTCAGGAAGAACTTCAACTGGCTTTGTCTTGATTACTTGTTGGATAGGTGGCTCAAACTCAGTTAGTACCTTATTAGCTTCTTTCTGAATGTCGCGTAACTCTTCAAGAGTGCGGCTTTGATGCGATGCATCATCTCTGAGAGACTCAAGCATCACCCGAATTTCTGGCTCTTCCGTACTTAGTGGGCCAAATTATCAATAAGCTTCGTATCTGAACCTGATTATATGGGATTTCAAGGCGCTGACTAAGTGCTTTATGGACAAATCTAGCTGAGATAACGCTTGAAAAGCTGAGTACACAAAGCTTTCAAGAAAGTTTTAGATGAAATTAGCCCACTAAGTACGGAAGAGCCGATTTGCAGAAGAGAAATGGTATTATCTATGACAATCAACCATTATTATCGCAGATCAAAGCCTAAAGTTTTCAACGCTTCACGCAAGCGATCGCGTCCCGATAAAGACTCAGCCGAAATAACTCGCTTCACAGAATGCTCCGACCAGTCGCCTGGAATGTTCATCTTTTGCGAGGTGTAAAAAGCTTTCATGACCTCATTATACTGTGCGATTGCCTCATCTTGTTCTGCCAGCTTGTAAGTTTCCCGATGCAATACAGCCGACTGGGACAAACGTGGTTTAATAGCAGCAGGTTGAGCGGGATTTGGATAGCCCACGCACAATCCAAACACAGCAAAGACGTGTGGGGGCAAATTAAGAACTTCAGCGACTTCCTCAGGATGATTACGCAATGCACCAATATAAACCGTTCCCAAGCCAAGAGATTCAGCCGCTACAGTTGCATTTTGCGCTGCCAATGCTGCATCTATAGCTGCCATCAAGAACATTTCCAAATAATCCAAACCCTCATGAGGCAAACCGCGATTCTCAGCAATGTAAGCCAGACGGGCTAAATCAGCCAGCCATACAAGAAATAGAGGACATTGCCGAATATGAGCTTGATTTCTAGCCAGTTGTGACAATTTTTCTTTGCGTTGTGCATCCTCTACAGCCACTACACTCCATGTTTGAAGATTAGAGGAGGTAGATGCAGATTGAGCAGCAGCAACCAAAGTTTCTAGAGTACCGGACGGTAAAGGATCGGAAAGATAAGCACGAATCGAACGGTGAGAAAGCAAATTTGCTAAAGTATTGTTCCAAGGAGTATCTGTATTGATGGTATCAACACCATAGCGGTGATGTAACAACTCTGTTGGATTTGTCATAAGTTTCTGGTTGTTAGTTGTTAGTTCTTGGTTGTTAGCTGTTGGTGGTTAGTGGTTAGTTGTGAGTGGTTTCCAAATACAAAATCTCTTGTGGTGCGGGCCAAAATCTCTTGTGGTGCGGGCCAAAATCTCTTGTGGTGCGGGCATCTTGCCCGCTTATAAATAAAGGACGGGCAAGTGTAGGTAGGGCTACCACCAATAACCAATAACCACTAACCACTAACCAAATTATATTTTGGGAGACAATGAAGCGTATTCTTCTGGTTTTAACATAGCTTCTTTGACATCAATCTTCTTCGGTATCAACTTCAAGTTGTAGAATGTATCAGCAACTTGCTGTTGTGTAGCAATTAGATCGTCAGTGATGGGTACAACCCCAAAACGTTTTCGATTAGTTGCTTTTTTCAGAGTGTCCAAATCAATTCCCAATACGGGTGAAAGAGTTTCCGCTACAGCCTCCCGATTTTTATCAGACCATGCCTCTAATTTTTGAATTTCTTCTAATACCGCCTTGATCGTTTCTTGGTTCTCATTAGCAAACTTGCGGCTAGCTAGATAATATCCGCCTTGTTTGTTGATATTCGTACCATCTATCAAAACACGAGCATTGGCGTTTTTTTCAGCAGATGCATAAAAGGGGTCCCAAATAGACCAAGCATCTATACTACCTTTGACAAAGGCGGCGCGAGCATCAGCCGGTGGTAAATACACGGGTTGAATGTCACTGTATTGCAATTTCGCTTGTTCTAGAAGTTGCAACAACATATAGTGAGCGCTAGAACCTTTTTGAAAAGCAATTTTTTTGCCTTTTAGGTCAGCTAGTGTTTTGATGGGGGAATTTTGAGGAATAAGAATTGCCGAACCTTGAGGGCTAGCGGCTATTCCCGCAATGTAGGTCAGTGCGGCACCTGCAGCTTGGGCAAAAATTGGTGGTGATTCGCCTGTATGGCCAAAATCAATACTGCCAACATTTAAAGCTTCTAGAAGTTGCGGACCTGCAGGAAATTCAATCCACTCTACTGATACGCCTTCAGGTTGCAAGCGTTTTTCTAAAACCCCCTTGGATTTAATTAATATTGCTGATTTTTGATAGCCAAATCTAATGACTGATGCCTTGGTTGAACCACTGTTAGCAACAGATGTCACTGTAGGGTTAGAAGTGTCAGCAGAATTATTAGCTGAACATGCAGCAAATAACAAGCTCAGACATAACCCAGCAAGAAAAGCTCCAAAAATTGGCATGGGAAAGACAGAGAACAGTCTCTTGTTTTTGTCATACCTCTGAAATCGGAGTTTTGTCAATGCTTTCCATTGACTGAGTAAAATTTGAAGAATTTGGTCAAGCACCTAACTTCGCTCCTACAAAAATTACTAATTACGTTATATTGATTGACTCACCGTAGTATTTTAAGAAAAAAAACAAATTTGCAACATAAACTTTTGCTAAAAAGCAAAACTGGTAAGAAGAACACCCACCCAAATTGGGTCATTGGCATCATATTGATTGGCTTCTACCTCGATAAGTGTTGTCTGGATAGCCTACAATACAAATGTACCTGGTGCTGCCCCGTGCTGAAACACAAGGGCGAACCAAAGCTTTAACAAAATCTTTATGTCAGAGTAAAGTATAGATACAGCAAATAGATTTGGTTAGAGAAAACTTATGAACCGTGGAAAAATAATTGCAATTATTACGGGTGCGATTTCTATCATTTTAGCAATTGCCTACCTCATCCTTGTCCAACTGCTAGACTTTCGCGGTGAAATGAAACCCGCCCCTGTTAGTCAATTACCACAACAGGTAATAGTTTATAGGACTCCTGTGTGATTTTTGAACAAAACTACGAAATAATACAGTGGGATGTAGAAGTCTAACAGGAAACAAGGCCCTATTTTCAAATCATGTTGTTATGCTCCTACTTTTTTCACACATCGGGTATTTTTTCCGCCTTCCTGACATTTGTCAAAAGTAATTTTTTTAGCAACAATTTCTTGTATTGTATTCAATGCTTTCTCTTGAAGTGGCTTGGAAACCATCGTCCCAAATTTTCCTAAGTTTAATATCTCTGGGTTTTCTAAACCTATTGTATAAATTTGTCCTTTGATTTGATTTTGTTTTGCTAGTTCTGCTAAAAAAGCTATTGCTAAATCAAGCCGTTTAACAGCACTCGTTAAAACTGCTTTAGGTGCAATTTCTAGCTGATCTAGAGTATTACCAAAGGCATACACTCCTTTTTCACTGGCTGTTTGCAAGACAGCAGGTGAGGCGTTATCTAACCACTGATAGATAACGTCAGCACCGGAAGAAATGATGGCAACAGTTGCTTCTTTTGCTTCAGCAACATCATTCCAATCACCCGTGAAGGTAGAGCTAATTTTGATATCTGGTTTGACGGATTTTGCCCCCAATTCAAAACCACGCAATTCTTGTTGAGTTGCTTCAAATTCTTGTCCTGCAATATATGCTAACTTATTAGACTTTGTCATTGATGCACCAATAATACCGCATAAGTAGCTTGTTTGCAGGTGATCTATCCTCAAAGAAGCTATGTTGGTACCACTGACTGCTCCATTGACACCAACAAAAAAGGTTTTGGGAAACTTGGGTGCAACCTGTTGAATTGCTGCATCAAATTGCCCCCCATGAGCAACAATCAGGTTATACCCCCGACGTGCAAAATCTGAAAGCGCTTCCGTTTGATCTGCTTGTGCAACTTGTTCAACATAAGAGGTTTCTGCACCCAGTTTTTGTTTTGCTAGCTGTACGCCTTCGTAACCAGATTGATTCCAAGCTTTATCTGCGATCGCTCCAGGAAGTGCGATCGCTATCTTAAATCCTCCCCTATCTCCTGTCGTTGCTGAATTATTACTGCAAGCTTTCAATAGTAAACTAGTACTCAAGGTAGCTGAACTATATAAAAGGAACTGACGTCTGCTAAAGTTGGCTGTCATAGATAAACCCTTAAAAGGTATAAAGTATAAAGAATAAAGGATAAAGTAAGAATCTTCTATCTAATATAATGTTTATGACGACATCAAAGACAGTTCAGCAGTTACAGGCTAAATGGATAACCCCTGAGAACTTTCGCCGATACGGACAAGTGATTTTTCCCAGCCAAGACGGAAAATACTTTGATGAAGAAGATGCTCAATTGATATTAGATCGAGGCATCCCCCGCTTTTATATCATGAAACTGCAAAGTAGAGGGCGGAAATTTCACAAAATTACCCGCCATGTTCAATGCACTCAGTGTTTGGGTTCTTTGGAAGGAAAAGATTGGTTAATGGCAGTTTGTCCTCCTAAAAATGGCGTAAATGAACCAGTATTAGAGGATATAGCAGCTTTTCGTATCCCAGGAAATTGCTTTATCAAGTTAGAAGTGGGAACTTGGCATGCTGGACCTTACTTTGAACACGAGGTTGTGGATTTTTACAATTTAGAATTGAGCGATACCAATGTTGTAGACCATTTCACTTACGATTTTCTCAAAAATCATAATTTGGAGTTTGAGATGGTGTAACCTTTAATACGTAGTAAAATAATGCTTAACTCCAGTTTTGAGAATCACTTCCCTCAACTACTGAATTATTATGATATGGGAATATATTAGGGAGACAAGATATGTCCAATTATCACGAAGTTCGACGTTTAGCTGAAGACCTCACTCCTGATGAGCAAATGCGCTTGATTGAAGAATTATCAGTATTAATCCGTAGACGAGTAACGATAACACCTAAGCCCAAGCGTAGCATTTTGGAATTGGAAGGATTGGGTAAAGAAGTATGGAATGGTATTGATGCCCAAGAATATGTTAATCAGGAACGCGACTCATGGAATGGTTAGCCCAATTACAAGGGCAAATTGTTGGCTTGGATACTGCACCTTTAATTTATTTTATTGAACGTAACCCCACTTATTTAGAAAAGATGCGGCTTTTCTTTCGAGCGTTAAATCAGGGTGAGTTTAGGGTTGTCACATCTATAGTGACTCTAACGGAAGTTTTGGTCTATCCTTTACGACAAGGGAATACAATACTGGCTCAACAGTACCGTGATATTATGTTTGATTCTCAAGGTTTTTCTCCGCTTCAAATTGATCCAGATATTGCTGAAATAGCTGCACAACTAAGGGCAGATTACACCTTGAGAACCCCCGATGCTATTCAATTAGCTACCGCTGTTAGTGCAGGCGCTTCCTTTTTCTTAACTAATGATACGCGTTTACCTTCTCTACCTAAGTTATCAGTGTTATTGTGAAACCAACTAACAGCTTGATACTTGACATTTTCCACTTATCTCCTAACACATATAGCAATCCTATTTGATTTGTAAAAACTGCAAACCTCAGAAGTCATTCAATCATACCATCAAATAACTTGTAACACCATGGAATGAAATCTTTGCCTTGTCTCAGCTTTCAGATAACGTTCTTGTAAAGGTTGCCATTGCTGCCATAATTGATAGCGATTCTCTGCTAACAAAGTTGCAAGCGTAGGAAACTGACTTTGAACATCTGATTTCAAAGCATGAGCAAGCCATTCTGCCAAAACAACACTATCCTGCATTCCTCCCAAAATTTCTTGGATGCTTTTGATTTCTTCCATATATGCTGTATAAGGCTCATCATATATGTCAGTAAATAGCTCCATCTGGTAGCGCAGGCGTTTGGCTTGTTTTCGCAAGCTATGAAGAGTTTCCCCATTTTCTGCCAATTGTTGCTCTACTTTTGCTGCTTTCAAGTCTTTGGAAATAACAATTTCTGTTTCCTGTAACTGAGTTCCAATCAGCCATCCCGGATGCAACAAAAATTCACCAATCTCAGGCAAAAGTAAGTCTGGTAAAACTTGCTCAATTGCCATACTTGCCAGTGGTTGATAGGTTGGTTCTTCTAACCACTCTTGCAATTTCTCTTTGAGAGACTTGTAACGTTCATCCTTTAAGGTTACTTTCACATCTGAGAGAGCACCTTCACGTTGTTCGCCCAAAACACCTAAAGCAGTTTGTAATCGTTCCTGTTCTTTACGGGGTAAACGCGATCGGTAAAGATTTTCCAAAGTTTCTTTCAGCACGTCTAAATCTCTAAGATTGCCCAAAGAACGTGCTATTTTTCCAATATTTTTATCGCTAGCTGCCTTTGGCAAATCTAAAGCCGGAGCAAATCTAGTGACGGCAGTACGCAAACGCCGCATTCCCACTCTCATTTGATGCAGTGCTTCGGGGTCTTTATCTTTTTTCACTGCTGCTTCCCACTTTACGGTTTTCTTCAAGTGTTTTTGAAGGGCTGAGTGAGCACAATTTCCTAGAGTGTTTTTTAGTTTAGGTTTTGAAGCTAATGTCATAAGTAAGTCAGCACAATTTAAAGTTAACTAGTCAGGATTGTCATTAGTCATTGGTCATTGGTAAGGGTTTTAGATAGATTTACATTTTGTAATATAGTCTGATTTCTTACCGATCTGGCGAATAAAATTCGCGTCTACACAGGCAAAACCCACCTGCGTGGGTTTGAAACTCTTTATTTTTCCAGAGTCCGGGCAGGCAGACTTTGTTTGTATAGTAGCGAATTATGTTCGCCCACAACTTTTCAGACATCATTCTCTTACAATAGCAATATCTGTTTATATGAAATTATTGAATAATATCATTTAGTTAAAAATGTACATATTGCTTTGAGATTTTTTGTATTATTTTAAATTGTCATATTAGCTTAGTCTCCTTGTCTGTAAGTTGTACTCAACCATATGAAAGATTCTTAAGATTATTTACACATTTACGTGATTTATGGTTTAATAACTATTTAACGGTAAATACTGATATTATAGTAATATAACTAACAGACAATCGCAATTAATTTTTGACTCAGTTAATGTAAAATGCCAAATACATCTTCTTTAATACATCAGGTTTTACTCAAATTTGCCGATAACTTTACAACACACAGAGACGATCTTTCCGCAGTACTATTTACGACAGAAAAACATCTGTGGCTGGGATCGGATGAAACCTCAACGATTGAGCGTCTCTCTTTGAGCGAGAATCATCAATTTGCCGAACACAAGCAGTTTCATGTAGCAAATTTTATTAATCTACCAGCACCAGAAGAAGAAGAGATCGATATAGAAGGGCTTGCTCACAACGAGCATTACTTATGGATTGTTGGTTCTCACAGCTATAAACGGAAGAACTCCAAGCCTGATAAATCAGATGAAAAAAATATTAAAAGACTGGCAAAAGTTGAATCAGAACCAAATAGGTATTTCATAGGACGTATTCCCTTGATAAATGGAGAATTATTTTCATCTTGTCCTCATCCTACAAATTCTGATATAGTTTTGTCCGCAGCGAAGTTAGAGGTCACTGACAAAGGTAACTTGCTAATGGAGGCATTAGCAAATGACCCCCATTTGGGATGTTTTGTGCAAGCGGAAATTCCAGGCAAAGACAATGGCTTTGATATTGAAGGAATTACCATTCATCAAAACAGAATTTTTCTAGGTTTACGCGGTCCTGTACTGCGGGGCTGGGCAATGATGCTAGAAATAGCATTAGAAGATTCCAGCCCCGGACTGATGAAATTAGGAAAAATTGGAGAAGAAGGTCAGAGGTATAAAAAGTATTTTCTTGCTTTAAATGGTTTGGGAATAAGAGATGTATTTTTCAACGGTCAAGAGTTTCTCTTCTTAGCAGGACCTACTATGGATTTAGATGGTCCCGTACAAGTGTATAGTTTGAAAAATGATGGGAATTTACAAGGAAATATCTTGCATTATCCAAAACTTGTACTCGATATTCCTTATGGCAACAAAGATGACCATGCAGAAGGAATAACTCCATATCAAGATATAACCGGGGTTCCTTCATTATTGGTGGTTTATGACTCTCCTAGTAACAAAAGGCTGGTGGGCGATACGGGTGTGATGGCAGATGTATTTAAGTTAGAAACTACAGGTTAGTAGATATTGCCTGTACGGGACAAGTGGGAATACACTGTTCGCAAACAATACAGCGCGATCGCGTGAATGTCAGCTTGTAACTTTGGGGATCTAGATTGAGGGCTTCTGTCGGACAGACTCCCGTACACAAACCGCAATGAACGCACAAGTCTTCATCAATAATGATTTCTCCTAGAGCCTGAGAAACGTTGATATTTTGCGATCGCATCCACTCTATTGCTGCATCCAATTCATCAATATCGCCTGACAGTTCTACCACCAATTTACCAATCTGATTTGGAGCCACTTGAGCGCGGATGATATTTGCTGCTACGTTAAAGTCTCGCGCCAATCGGTAAGTAACTGGCATTTGAACAACACGTCTGGGAAAAGACAGGGTAACTCGTTTTTTCACGTTTTTTTCTAGTAATTTTTCCACACATAATGGCACTTACTCTATTCTAGAGGTGCCTTTTTACAAACTAAACGTCTAAACAACAAGTTAAACTGAAGATACCAGCACTTAATAAGTTTTAATAATTCTGTTATGAGTACGGAGTCACCTGCTAACTCAAAAGAAAAATCCGAATTCCCTGTCGGACCACGCTTGCGAAACTTCTTAGTTGCAATAGTCGCGATCGCTCTTAGCGTTGCTCTAGTTTTGGGGCTGAGGACAGAGACAACCTCTGCTTCCCTAACTCAGTTAGACGAGCAATCTACACCATTGGAAGTCGCGTTAACCAACGACAAGCCCTCATTCGTAGAGTTTTATGCGAACTGGTGTACTGTCTGCCAAAAAATGGCACCAGACATTGCACAACTAGAACAACAGTATGTCGGTAAAGTTAATTTTGTCATGCTGAATGTAGATAATACCAAGTGGCTGCCAGAAATGTTGAAGTATCGTGTGGACGGTATCCCCCACTTTGTGTATCTGAGTAAAGATGGGGAACCTATTACACAGGCTATTGGCGATCAACCTCGTACCGTTATGGCTAGTAATCTAGAAGCTCTAGTTGCGGGTGCTCCTCTGCCATACGCTCAAGCCAGTGGCAAAGTTTCCCAATTTTCCACACCAGTCGCACCAACAAACACTCAAGACGATCCCCGCAGTCATGGGAGTCAAGTTGTGAATTAATGCGATCTACTAAAGCACCAGTTCATTAATCCGAACAACCCGGTTTCTTCAAGTCTCGTATACGAGATATTCAGCTTTCCAACAGAGAGAAACTGGGTTTTTTGTCCCATTTTAACTACTGTATCCGCGATTTAGAATTTAAACCGCTTCTAAAAGTTTGGACAAAGCTACCCACAAGTAGATAAATCTGTACAAACCCAACTCTACGGTATAAGTTCGCTCAACTAGAAGTGCCATTTGGCTTGGTTCCCTTGCCCCATGGCTTAGGTTCCTTGACCACTAATCCCCAGTTAGAGATACTGAAATTAATTCAGTACGAGACTTAAAAATGTATTCAGTTTTTAACAATTAGTTTGTGCTAAGTGTTTCAAGGTTCTCACGCCAAGTAAGCTTTTGCATCCCGCACTAATCAAGCGCCTGAAAATAATACCTCAATATCCCTAAAAAGTCAAGCTTTGGGTAAAGGTGTATCGGTTTCAATTTACAGTTTATAACCCCAAGCGACAATAATGGTCAAGGTACGGTGTGCGATAGCCATTTCGTACCCACAGTACTGGAAAAAAACTCTCATCTAGCGAAGTGTCTCCTACTCGTTGATAGCGACCATATATATAACCTCCACCAGAAGTATGGAAACGGACATCAGATCGTAGAAGATGAATACCAATACTGCGGCGGATGATATGTTCTGTTGTGTTGGCACCAGAGCCGTGCCAAATATGACCATGATGAAATACACAACTACCTGCTGGCACTTCGATAGGAATTATTTGAGGATTTTCAATACCTGCCAAAGCAGCTGCAGCAAGCATCTTGGCTTGGTAACCACCCTTTGGCGTATGAAAGTCTAGTGGTCTTGCAGTTAGTTTCCAATTATGTGAGCCTGGAACATATTCAATTGTGCCTGCGTTTGCCTGAGTGTCATCCAACGTAATCCAACAGGTAATTGTTTCTGAAGGAACAAGAAAATCCATGTAGGAGCTATCTTGATGCATTGCTATCGCTTTTGTTTGTGGAGGCTTCATCCAAATCGTGTCTTGTCCCAACCTAGCTCCGTTCCAACTCATGAGTAAAGCGGCTGCACGAGCAATATCTGCTGAAAGTACTAATTTTGCGATTGTGAGGTCGCTTTTCCAAGCGTTCGCCATGTGTCGAGTAATATCTGGTAAGCTCATTCCCTCTCGCCAATACCATTCATCTGGATAAACTCCTGTTTCAAATTCTCCACGAAACAATGGCTCGAAGCGATCGCGGAGTGCTTTTACCATAGTGGATTCCAACAAGTTTTCAATCACGAGGAATCCAGAATCTTGAAAGCTGCTCAACTCAACATTACCAAGAATGGATAACCTATCTTGTCGAAGTAGCATCGTTTTATCCCTCTCAAAATCCTCTATACTTTTTAAAAGTCTATTATTTAGATAACATTATTTTTTCTAAAACTCACAAAACCGAATTATATTTGGAACTTTAGAGATATGAGCAACTTAGACCGAATTGATCGCAAATTATTGCAGTTGTTACAGAATAATGGACGGCTTTCCAACAAAGAACTAGCAACACAGGTGGAGTTAGCTCCATCTACTTGTCTTGAGCGAATGCGACGGCTCTCTCAAGATGGGGTTATCAAGGGGATCCATGCAGATGTGGAAACTCAAGCATTAGGTATTGGGTTGCAAGCGATCTATTTTATTGAATTAACCAAACACCGACGAGAGGTAGTTGAAACTTTTCAGGCTGAAGTTTTGCAGATTCCAGAGGTGATTGCAATTTATCTGATTGCTGGACGATACGATTTTCTAGTGCACGTTGCTGTTCGAGACACGCAACATCTCAGAGATCTAGCTCTTGATACGTTTACAAATAGACCAGAAGTGACCCGCATCGAAACAGCTTTAATCTTTAACTATGCCCGCTGTTTTGAATTACCTAATTATCTCGAAGATGATCTGTAGTGACAGCAATTTAGCCGCATAACGTTCCGCTTCACCGCCGCGAACAACCTCTCAATCTCAACTTATCAATCATGGCAATAGTTCAAGATTCTGATCGCAGCTATTCTTGGTGTGACTCCAAAATCCCGCTACGAATCATTAATTGAGGCCAAATCAGCAAAAAAAATCCCATCCATACAATGATGGGTATACTGACAAGAAGAGTGAACCAGATAGTTCTAAATAATACCCAAATCCCACCAATTACAGTCACACCTGTCAGAAGAATAGACCATGGTTGACACCACCAAGGTTTGTATTTCCAAGGATTGATAGAGTTTTTCTGAGACATCGTAACAATCTAACTTAAGACCAAGGCTTTCAATTTTATAATACTACTCCCTTCTCAGTCTTAGATAGCAAAGTGAGCAGCTATTTTCAAGGGCGTACTAACCATGCGTTTAATCTGATTACCTCTGCTCGGTCTTTGACTTTCTGTGGTACATCCGCAGTTCTTAGGTAACAGGGTTCGGTCTTGCTCACGCGTTAGGAATATCCTTCAACGAGCACCCATATCATTTGTTACTTAAGTGGATTTATTCTCGTAATCACTTATGTTAACATAGTTAGGTTTTTCCCGCCCACCTACTTATGTCTTATTCTCTAGGGGATAACTACAGAACTTTTTTCTATTATGTAATGTTGAAAGCTCCGGAATCAGAAAGTCATTAACAGTTTAGAGCAATGGGAGCAAACAAAAATGAAATCCCAGATACATCATCAAAACTTGGAGTACATTTAACATGGCTAAGATTACAATTTCTCAATTGCATACTGTTGATACTGGTTCTATCCAAGAGTTGACAAATGCTGAGATTGATACAACAAAGGGTGGAATCGCTGGTCTTCCCTTAGATGTTTTCGGCGTTAGTTTCGGTTCTACTGGTTTTGTATTGGATACTGCGAGTAAGACAGTTTTTGATCTTGAGAAATATGTGACTGAGGATCTTGCAAGAAAATTAAGCTTAGCTTAAGCTTGGGTGCATAAGTACTGTTCACTCAAATTTTTACAAATCAAAGTAAGGTTGGTATTTCGGATAATTAAACGATTTATACCCCGCTTTTCTTTACGAGAGCGGGATTTATTTGGGCAATTTTTTACAAGATATTGACGGAGGATGAAAATATTTCAAGACATAAGTGTAGTCATAAACTCCACCTAATAGCTTGTTTTCACTTCTTTTCCACAACATCACGAACTAACTGAGCCAACCTGTCCGCACTATCGGGAACAGCGATCGCTTTTGCGGCTTCCCCCATCTTTTGTAATTCTTCTGGATTCTGCAACAGATCTAAAACTTTGGAACGCAAACCCTCAGCCGTTAAATCTGACTGTTTAAACATAATTGCTGCACCAACTGAGGTAAAAACTTCCGCATTATACGTTTGATGGTCTTCTGCTGCAAAAGGATAAGGAATCAAAATCGCAGGTGTACCGCAAACTGCCATTTCTGTCAGACTTCCAGCACCAGAGCGAGTGATTGCTAAGCTTGCCCTTCGCAACAACGCAGCCATATTATTATAAAATGGTAAACAAATATACTGCGGATGCTTTAAACTTTCTGCTTCTGGATCTTTGTCACCAGTTAAATGGACAATCCAAGCACCTGCATCAAACCAAGCATTGGCTGACTGGCGCACCAGTTTATTAATAGCGACAGCACCCTGGCTACCACCAAAAACAACAATTAAAGGGACTCCTTCTGGAATCGATAAATCCAGCGACGCAGCAGTTGTTTTATCTAAAAATTCGGAGCGCACGGGAGTTCCCGTATAAACAGTTTTAGCGCGAGATAAGTACTGACTCGCCACTTCAAACCCCACTGCTACCGCATTACACCAAGGTCCAAAAAAGCGAGTCACTTTACCAGGTAAGGCGTTGGACTCATGAAAAATAACAGGCAAACCTAAAGAACGTGCAGCGATCGCAGCCGGTCCGGCAATGTAACCGCCTGTCGTCAAAACTCCCTGAAAGTTCCCCTGTTTTAAGATTTTCCTAACTTGTAAAACCGAACCGATAAGTTTGCCTAATACCTTGAGTGAGGCAAGCCCAAAACCTTGCTGAAATCCTTCTACTGAAATAGTATTCAAGGGATACTGTTTGGGAACTAACTGTGTTTCTAACCGATTCGGAACACCAAGCCATTCTATTTGATAATCGCTCAAGTGTTCGGCAAGGGCAATTGCGGGAAACAAGTGTCCGCCAGTTCCACTAGCAGCTATTAATAAACGTACAGGAGTATGTGCCATCTAACCCTTTTTACCCCAAAAGCACCTAGATTAACTTAAGATTAAACAATTTCCTTGCGGTTGAACAGTAAGCCTTAAATCTCTGCAAATCTGGTTAATCTTGGCTTTCCCATTTGGATAACCAGATTTCTAATTCTTCTCGTAGCTTAATCCTCCAATCGGGAATTGCCATGATTCTTTCTCTGAGTCCCGGCTTGAGGTTAATTTGCAATGCAGAGCGGTCAAGTGGGGCATTTGACACAAAACCTTGTTTGTTATTTTTCTGGAAAGGCATTGACGTTAATTGTATATGTTAATATAGTAACACATAGCAGTCATCAAAGGGAAATGTCAAATGGCTTTGAGCAAAAAACAACGACAAACTGAATACACTTATACTCAGGTCGTTCCTGTCGTTTTTTGCTCTGACGAATTACAAGTAGACCGAATTATGCATTTGTGTGGCATCCCTAGATCCCTGACTTATAACAAACTCGGTTCCTTACAAGGATGGGGATTGGATTGGAAAAAAGCAGATTCTATTATCAGAACAATAATTAAACCAGAACAGGTTAATCTACCCAGTAAATTATGGGAATGGTCAGTTAATGACACCATGAAAGCAATTTCTGCACAACAGTCAGCAGCTAAAGTTTTTCTGATACGGGAAATATGGCGCAAATACCCCATAACTAGCAATACTCGACAACGATTGAAGTGGGTAGAAGAGAATAAAGATAAGAAAAAGGGAGATGAACTGAAAGCACTCAAGCAGAAAGCCTTGGAATTATTTCCACCTTGTTCAGTTGAAATAGATCGAAATAGATTATTTGAGTTATTAAACACAGATCCAACTCAAGACAATTGGCTTCATCGTAAATTCCGCGCTCAATATCAACGAGGACACACATTCGTCAGGAATCAAATAGTGTATCAAAATCTAGGTTATAGCTGTCACCGGATTAATCGTCATGCCGTTGAGTTGCAAATCCAAGGACTGGAGCGTGGTAAAAGAATAATCTTAAAACTAAGATGCCGTCACATTATTAAGGGTCAGATTCGAGTCATTCGTAATGAATTTCGATTACTTGAGGTACATTGTACCAGATCGCTCTGGCTAATTCTACCTTCCGGCAAACCTACTCAAAAATTGGGAATTGACAAAGGTTACACAGAAGGATTTTATACATCATTGGGCAAAACGATTGCACCAGGTCTTGGTAAATTGATGACCGAAAAGACCGAGCGCATTGCCAAGACCAATCGCAATCGTTATCGAATTAGAGCTTTTGGGGAAAGCATTGCATCACACGCTCCACAAAAAGCTGACCGTATTCTCAAAAATAATTTAGGTTACAAAGTAAAGTCTCGGAAATTAAAACGCGAGAAAGAAACCATTAAAAATTTTATTCGCTCTGATTTACGACGAAATATCACAACGCCCGTCGATATCATTTGCGAGGATCTCACCCAACCAATCAAAGGGAAAGCCCAAGCAAAACACATCAATCGCAAGCTGAACTCTTGGATGAAAGGGGAATTACAGGCTTCATTGGAGAAAATCTCTGTGGAGACAGGATCGACAATATCGGTAGTGAATCCTGCTTATACATCGCAAACAGATTCTGTGACTGGAACGCTATTAGGTTCACGTTCAGGGGATCGTTTTACTCGTTTTACGGGGGATGTAATCCAAGCCGATTTGAACGCGGCATTAAATTTGTGCGTTCGAGCCACAGACAACAACATCACTAGATATATGAAATCGAGTCATGTTGAATCTGAGTTATTAACTCGGACTGTGGGATACTTAGCTTCTATTGGGAAGTCAGTGACTGATGCATTAAATCTTGGGTGGCTTAAACCTAAATTTAAAGCGAAAGCACTCAAACTTGAGGAAAAGTATCACTCTCAGGGGTAGCGAGTTAGGTCACTCTCCAATGGCTGGAAGTTTAAACCAATTAAACGACAACGCTCTCATGGCAGTAACCAGTTTGGATGATACCAGCAATTAATGACATTTCTACGTATTGCATAGCTTTAAGTAGATTTAGTTTACCCCTACTGTAGATAAATTGTCGAACCTATCACCAATGCGTAACCCGATTCCCTTTCTACTCAACCGCCAACCCAGCCGCCTGCTAGCTATTTCCCTACTGGCATTGGGTTTACTCACCAGTTTGAAATGCGCTCAAGCCAGTACAGTCCAAAATGCACCAGCCGAACTCCAAAGCTTACTGACACAAGTCGATACTGCAGCCAGCCGAGGTGATGTCAAAGGAGTTGTTCAGTTCTACAGCCCTAATTTCACTCACAGTGATGGCTTAACCCGTCCAAGCATGGAAAAAGCTCTTACGAGCCTTTGGCAGCGATACCCAAAATTGAAATATACCACTCAGCTGCAATCGTGGAAACCAGAGGGCAATGCGATCGTTGCTGAAACAGTAACCAATATTACTGGAATTCCCTCCGCTAGCAGTAATAACATGGCTCTCAAAGCTACAATTAGATCGCGCCAGCGCATTACAGGTGGCAAAATTATGCGTCAGGACATCTTATCTGAGCGCACTTTGCTAACCTCTGGAGCCAAACCACCTCAAGTTGAGTTGAAGCTACCCCAACAAGTCAAAGTTGGTCAGCAGTATAACCTAGACGCAATTGTTCAAGAACCTCTTGGCGATGATTATCTTTTAGGGGCGGCGCTAGAAGAATCCATCAAGCCAGAGAAGTACCTAACTCCTACACAAGTAGACTTGGAATTACTTTCTTCTGGCGGAATTTTTAAAATTGGACGCGCACCAACAGTTCCTGGTAGCCAATGGATTTCTGCTGTTGTCATGCGCGGAGAAGGAACGACAATGATTACTCAACGGCTTCAAGTCGTGAAACAATAGTTGTGTCATTGGTCATTTGTCCTTGGTCATTGGTTATCTTAAACAAGTGACCAGTGACCAGTGACCAATAACGAATAAATAAAAATGCTTTCTCTTGAAAATCAGATCGTTTTAATTACTGGTGCAAGCAGTGGCATAGGGGCTGCTTGCGCCAAATTCTTTGCAGGTGCAGGTGCAAAACTTATTTTAGCTGCACGAAGGTTCGATCGCTTGCAGCAGTTAGTAGAAGAACTCAACAAAAACTTTGCTACTGAAATATATTCTTTACAATTAGATGTACGCGATCTCGCGGTAGTAGAGTCTGTTATTTCCGAATTACCTCCACCGTGGTCTGATATCGATATATTAATCAATAATGCCGGTCTGAGCCGTGGTTTAGAGAAGTTCCATGAAGCCAATATTCAGGATTGGGAGGAAATGATTGATACCAATATTAAAGGATTGCTCTACTTAACTCGTTTTGTTGTTCCCGGAATGGTGAGTCGCGATCGCGGTCATGTGGTCAACATTGGTTCTATCGCCGGACATCAAACCTATCCCAACGGAAATGTCTACTGTGGAACGAAAGCTGCTGTTAAAGCAATTACTGAAGGTTTAAAACAAGATCTGTTGGGTACATCTATCCGTGTAACTTCTGTCGATCCTGGGATGGTAGAAACAGAATTTAGCGAAGTCCGATTTCACGGCGACACCGAACGCGCCAAAAAGGTTTACCAAGGAGTCACTCCCCTAACTCCAGATGATGTTGCTGATGTCATACTTTTCTGCGTGACTCGACCAGCCCATGTCAATATTAATGAAGTCATTTTGATGCCAGTTGACCAAGCTAGCGCAACATTGATCGACCGAAAACAGTGACCAGTGACCAGTGACCAGTGACCATTTTCAGCCTAAGTATGTGTATGGTAAAATAAAATTTATGTTTCCCAATTTTCTACCTACAACCGTTAGCCAACTGACAGAACCTGCGTCAATTGCTCTAGCTCAAAGCATCAAGCAGATTGCGATCGCAACTCCCTTAACCACACAACCAATAGCCACTACCTACGTACAGCAAGGTAGTGGAGGGATACCTTTGCTCTTGATTCACGGCTTTGATGGTTCCGTATTTGAATTCCGCCATCTCATCCCCCTACTGGCATGGCAAAATGAGACATGGGCAGTAGATTTGTTGGGATTTGGGTTTACAAACAGACCCGCAGGAATAAAGTTTAGTCCTAGTGCTATTAAAACCCATCTCTATTATTTCTGGAAAACCCTCATTAACCAACCTGTTATCTTAGTAGGTGCTTCCATGGGGGGCGCAGCAGCCATTGATTTCACCCTCAGCTACCCCGAAGCGGTTCAAAAGCTCGTGTTAATCGATAGTACGGGTTTGGTAGGTAGTCCGCCGATCGGCAAATTGATGTTTCCACCATTAGACTATTTAGCAACAGAGTTTTTACGCAATCCAAAAGTGAGACAAAGTATAACTCGTACTGCCTACAAAAATAAAAAGTTAGCAACATTAGATTCCCAACTATGTGCATCACTTCACCTAGAATGCTCTGATTGGAACAAAGCTTTGATTGCTTTTACTAAAAGTGGTGGATACAGTGCATTTAGATTTAAAACCCTATCACAAATCGCGCAACCAACTCTCATTTTGTGGGGAGATTCCGACAAAATTTTAGGGACTAGAGATGCTAAAAGATTTAAGCTAGCAATTCCCAACAGCAAACTGATCTGGATCGAAGATTGCGGTCATGTTCCTCATGTAGAACAACCGCAGATCGTAGCTCAAAATATTCTAGAATTTCGCTAGATCCCCGACTTTTTTAAGAAGTCAGGGATCTGACCCATGAAGTACTAGTCCAGCAACCACATTTGAGAATTAGTATTTTCAACAGACTCATCTTTTGGCCGATCGGGCAATTTTGGAATTGTATATGATTTTCTATATTTAATTGATGGTTGGATAATTCCTTTATCCGGTTTTGGCGATGGTTGAATAGTGCCTTGTTCTGATTTTACCGATTGTTGGATAGTTCCTCGTGCTGCTGGTTGTGCTGATGCTTGAACAGGTGGCTTTTCTTGTTTTAAAACACTGATTTCTTCAGTTAGCTTAGAATTAGCTTGTGCCAGATGAATCGCTGCATTTTTAGCTTCTTCGACTTCCGATTTCAGGTGTTCCGATAATTCTTTCTGTTTTAGTAAAGCGGATTGCAAATCAATAATTTTTTCTTGAAAACTGACTTCATTTTGCCTTGCTTTATCTAAGGCTTCCCTTAACTCTTTGACTGTAGCTTCCAACTGTAAAGATTTTTTATCTACAGGAGATTCCAAAGGAACTAGGGATTGTTCGGAGTTTGCATTAACCGTAGTTGCAGTAATTTCAATAGTAGGCGTACCTTCTAGAGGTGAAAATTTTTGTGCTTCTTGTTGTAAATCAGAAATACTTTCCTGCATCATTAATTTACCCTATAACCCTTTAAATTTCTAAGCTGCATAGCGGAATTCTGAACCCAATGGAGGCTTATCCACCATTCTTAAATCCTAACCTGTTATTGTTAGTGTGGCGATTATTTTTACTTTACACTGCTGCTGCCAACCCTTTTTTCATACAAAAGGTAGAATTAAGAAGCGCTCGATTCCACAATGTACCTATGCAAGAAATATACAATTTGCCAGATGGACCGAAAATGCCTCTGTTTGTGAGGTTAATGCAATTTATCTTTCAGCCACTGGAATATGTAGAAGGATTAACGAAAAACTATGGTGATAGCATCACAGTTTGGGGCAAAAAAGGCACTCAAGAACGTATATTTCACCCACCCTCAAGCACTGCAACAGATTTTTACAGCAGATGCTAGTTGTTTGGATGCAGGTAGAACAAACAGGGGTTTAACTTTTTTGTTTGGAACCAACTCCTTACTCTTACTAGATGGAGAACGGCATCAGCGCCAACGCCAACTTTTAACTCCTCCCCTACACGGCGATCGGAGTGTGGCGTAGAAACTCAATTGTCATGGACGGTGTGGGAGGAAGCCCTTCGGGTTCGCCAATGCAGGCGGGCCGGAAACCGACACCTTAATAGCACGGGAAGCAGGTAGCCGGGAGACCAAGCTACAAAAAATGGGGCAGCCTTGAAAACAACTTTTCCATCTGCATTAGGGATTGTACGACCTATGAAGGCTGCCTCATTTTTCTTGCCTAATTCCACCCCCGAAGCATGAGTATCAAGAAATTAAATGAATTGATACTCATGCGTTATTTATATCGGGGCGGAATGCTGACACGACCTAATTTATTAGGCGTGATATTTTGTTTTTGGTTCTGGCAATGAATCTATCCATTCATCAACCATGCTACTTATGGTTCTATCTAGTTCTGTAGACAATAAGATTAATTTATAGTACCTTTTATCAGTTATTCTGCAATTTAATCTTTTATTTTTCATCTATGTCCTCCATTGGTTTCACATTTATGTTAGCATTGTAGGAGATAACCAAACAAGGGGGTGATTGTAAATGGCTCGGAAAAAGACTCCATCTTTCATTACAGAGATTCCATTAATAGTAGACAGTGCTCAAGAAAAAGAGTTGTTGTCTAAATTTGAAGCATCCAGACAACTATACAATGCTTGTCTGAATGAAGCGATGGTCAGGATGGAGTTAGTGCGTAATTCTGAGGCATTTAAGACGGCTAAAAAAATTCCCAAATCTCAAAAAAAAGAAAGAACTGAAGCGTTTAGTGCAGCACGCTCTGCTTACAGATATTCTGATTACGATCTTCAAGCTTATGCAACAATTGTCGCCAATTCATCTCAATGGATTGCTGACAAAATTGATTCTAATACTCAACAGACGATTGCTAAAAGAGCATTTAAAGCGTCTGAACGAGTTATATTTGGACGAGCAAAAAAAGTTCGATTCAAAGTATCAAGTCGTTTCCATTCTGTCGAAGGGAAAACCAATAAACAAGGACTACGCTGGAGTCGGGAGCAATTAGTTTGGGGTAGTCTTAAACTACGCCCAATTATTGATGAAAACAACCCTGTAATTATGCACGGGCTGCAATCTTCAGTGAAGTATGTTCGGATATTATGGAGGGAATTAAACGGTAAACGTCGTTGGTACGCACAACTTATCAATGAAGGATTGCCTTACCAAAAAGAAAAGAATTATGTGTTAAATGGGTTGATTGGACTTGATCTAAACATATCCAACATTGCCTTCGTTGGAGACAAGAAAGCAGGATTATTACCATTTGCAGAAAAAGTCCCAACTTACGAGAAAGAGATTACTGCACTGCAAAGAAAGATGCAGCGTTCTCAACGGTTCAATAATCCAGACAACTTCGAGACTGATTTTGAAATTAAGAAAGGGCATCGTACTGTTAAGAAAAAAGGTCAGGTCAAAAAAGGTAAGCGTCCATGGCAGCGTTCTAAAAATTATAAAAAAGCGGCTCAAAAGAAACGAGAACTACAACGAAAAAAAGCAGCATATGCCAAAAGCCAAAACCGCAAGATAGTTAATGAAATCTTGCGACATGGTAACGTAATTAAGACTGAAAAAGTATCCGTCAAAGGCTGGGCGCGACGTTACGGTAAAGCCATAGCTGCCAAGTCTCCAGGATTTGTACAATCTGAATTGCAACGCAAGGCTGAAAGTGCTGGCGGTCAATTCATCACTTTTTCTACTCAAAAAACAGCGTTATCTCAAACTCATTTGGACGGTAGTCGTACCAAGAAATCTCTGTCTGAACGAGTTCATCATGATGCAACGGGTATTAAAATGCATCGCGATCTCATGAGTGCCTACTTGAGTAGATATGTTAATCAAGACGATATACTGTCATTGCAAGATGCCTGTTCAGGGTATCGTGGGGCGGAGTCGCTCCTATTGGAGGCATGGTGCGATTCGTTCAGTTGAAATAAGTATAATTACTTAAGAAAAACTGGCTTTGGTTGAGTAACCCAACACTGGGTAGAGTTCGCACTTTCATCCTCAACCAATGACAACTTACTATCCTTGTAGGTGAGGACATCTAGCCGAGCAATTGCATAGACAGCTAGAGGAAAATCGGGGAAAGTTAAAGTACCAACTCTAATTATAACCCAATCCCAAATACACCAAGCCCTACCGTTCCAGTGCGGAATTGAAAGCACACAAACTACCATAAACGGGTAGCCCCTATATCTGAGACTGACCATCAAAGGTATAAAGCGGGGGTGAAAGCAGGAATAGGTGGTAATAGCTGAAAGCACCTACTGCAAGCAAGAGTTTATGGGTAGAACAAACGAAGTGTCGTTTAACCATCGTTACCGATAGCCAAGGGATATAAGCTTGTAGGAATCATCCTACCTCTTGGGTTGGAAATAGCCAACAAGGGTAAAAAGACTATCAGGTTTCATGCACCGAGATAGCGCACTTCTTAGACCCCCGGTGGACAGACACGCCCTAACAACTCAAACAAAGGATAGTAGGAACGAAATAACCCCAATGGGATGCTCTTGAAGTAGGTAACAAGTAGGCAGTCAAGCCATAAGCAACAATGGGGTGGGATGGTTCAAGAAGCAAAATGCCTAACCCAAAATAACGGGTAATGCCTGAAAAGGGATGGTGTAATTACCAGGATAAGCAGACGTGAACCGCAGTGTGGGAAAGCTAGAGGTAACAGTAGCAATTGATATGACTAAAGCCGAACAACAGTTCAGGTTGGTATGGGACAACGATATACCCGTTTGTAAAGGTTTTGAAATTTCCAATTGGAAAGATATAAACTGGCGCAAAGCGGAAAAACGTGTGTTTAAGTTGCAAAAACGCATCTATGCTGCTTCCCGCCGTGGTGATGTCAAGCGAGTCCGCAAACTCCAGAAGACGCTGATGAGGTCTTGGTCTAATAAAGTGTTAGCGATACGTCGGGTCACACAAGATAACCAAGGAAAAAAGACGGCAGGTGTGGATGGTATAAAATCACTATCCCCAGTAGAACGTCTTGAACTGGTAGGGCAACTAAGAATCACTGGCAAATCCAAACCCACTCGCCGGGTTTGGATTCCCAAGCCAGGAAAAGACGAAAAGCGCCCACTAGGAATTCCCACTATGTATGACCGCGCATTACAAGCTGTAGTAAAAGCTGCACTCGAACCAGAATGGGAAGCGGTCTTTGAACCAAATTCCTATGGTTTTAGACCAGGAAGGTCATGCCACGATGCGATAAAGCAGATAAAAAACTGCATTCAAAGCAAAGCAAAATTCGTGTTAGACGCGGATATTGCAAAATGTTTTGACCGCATCAACCATGAAGCACTGCTCCAAAAGATTAACATCAAAGGAATTGTCAGGCAACAAATAAAAGCTTGGCTCAAATCTGGGGTAATTGATTCTGGAGCATTTACTGTTACATCTGAGGGTACGCCACAGGGTGGGGTCATCTCACCCTTACTTGCGAATATAGCCCTCCACGGTATGGAAACACGGATAAAACAAGAGTTTCCTGAAATGGGTCACAAAGGAAGAGAAACCTGGTTCCACAAAAAAGGAACTCATTTCCTAAGTCCCAATATTATCCGATATGCGGACGATTTTGTGGTATTCCACGAAAATAAAACCGTTGTCCAAAGATGTCGAGAGATTATCTCGGAATGGTTGGCTAACATAGGACTTGAATTGAAACCTGAAAAAACCCGATTAACCCACACACTTAAATATGAATTAAGTGAAGATGGTAAAGCAGGATTTGACTTCCTAGGTCATCATATTCAGCAACATCCAGCCGGAAAATATCGCAGTAACAAAGATACTCACGGCAATAAACTAGGTTTCAAAACCCTCATCACCCCATCCGCGAAGGCGAGTAAGGCTCACCAAGAGGAAGTCGGAAGAATCATCAAGAAACATAGGTCTAAGTCTCAGTCAGGACTAATAAAAGACCTAAATCCTGTCATCAGGGGATGGTCTTCTTTTTACTCAAACTCTGACGCACAAACCGTTGGAGAACTGTCAAAACAAGACTACCTCATATACCTGAAACTTCGACGATGGGCAAAACGACGCTGTGGGAATATAAATGATGGTCACATCAAATATTGGATTTCCATGGACGGCGATAACTGGGTATTCGCAACCAGAGAAGGAAAAGCGAACCCCCTTCGGTTACTTAACCATAGTGATGTAAGCTGTAGTAGCACTGACTATGTAAAAGTTAAAGGCGATAAAAGCCCTTACGATGGCGACACAGTTTATTGGAGTTCAAGACTAGGAATACATCCTGAAATGCCTAATCGTAAGGCTAAGCTGCTAAAGCAGCAAAAGGGTATATGTCCCTGGTGTGGATTAAGCTTACTTAGTTGGGATGTAATCGAAGAAGACCACAAAATCCCCAAAGCTCTAGGCGGTAAGGATGAATACAAAAATCTTCAGTTATTACATCGGCATTGCCATGACGAAAAAACCGCACTTGACCTAAAAGAAATTCGGAAGAGAAATCAATTAAAATTCCTGAAAAAACTATCTCAATTCTGGGAGAAATTTGAATGGAATTGGATGAATGATATTCCAAATTTCATCAGGCAAAAGGTTAGGAAGTCTGACGTGACAAAAGGATAACACACTGAGTAGCCGTGTGCGGTGAAAATCGCACGCACGGTTTCGGATGGGAGGGGTGATGCAGTAATGCACGCCTCGACCCTACCGCGGGAGTCTTTAAACTGCGAACCAGTAGGCTCGTCCGAAAGTGGGTTGATTGCCCTAGAGCAGTTCTCCAACAAGGTAGGAAAAATTGACCAGATAGCCGTCTCTGCGGAGTCCGGGCGAAAAGTTAATTCCAATTCCTAGCCAGAATCCACGAGCTTCTAGCTCGTGGTGTGGCTCAACATCGGGAAGAAGTTTACCCACAACCAAAGCAATTTAGACCAGAACGCTTTTTGGAGAAGCAATTTTCCCCATACGAGTATTTGCCTTTTGGGGGTGGAAATCGTCGCTGTATTGGTCTGGCATTTGCCCAGTATGAAATGAAACTTGTCTTGGCAACAGTTCTGTTGCGCTTTCATCTATCCCCAATGAACAAGCGTCCCCAGCATCCTGTACGCCGTGGTATGACTATGGCAGCACCAGCAGGAATGCGGATGGTGGTAAAACCTAGCTCTTATAAACGAACTTGTTAGTTAAAACTTATGGGATACACAACTGAATTCGCAGGCAAATTCCAGCTTGACCGTCCCTTGTTCGACTCTCAAGCACTGTACCTTTTAGACTTTGCTCGTACCCGACGAGTCAAGCGATCGCACTCCATCTTAACCACAATTCCCGATCCCGGTCGAGACGCAGTTGGTCTGCCATTGGGCGAAGAAGGCGGCTATTTCATCAACGAGTTGCATCCACAAGCAGCCGCCTCAGTTATTGACGAAAACCGTCCTCCCAAAGGACAACCTGGACTTTACTGCCAATGGCAACCCACTTCTGATGGACGTGGTGTGGAGTGGAACGGTCACGAGAAGTTTTATCGCTACGTTGAGTGGTTGCAATACCTAATTGTTCATTTCTTTGTTGGCTGGGACTATCAACTGAATGGAACTGTCACGTATTCAGGAGAAACCCCATCAGATCGCGGACAAATTGTGGTGATAAATAATCGAATCGTGCAGCCACAAGACGCTGAAGATAAGTTAGCTTTCGCCACCAGTCCCGTTTCAGTACCGCAAAGTGTATGGATAGGACTCTACGCTATTCATACTGACGATCCTACTAGACTAGTCAGTTGGGTGGCAACTTTGCAACGGGCAATTGACTTAGGTTATCCTGAAACTGCCTGTTGGATTGAAGACAATCTCACTGGACTGTATGGAGCAGGAATAAATCGGGGCTTTCTTTCGATAGAAACGGGAGAGGTGTTTTTACCATCTTTCTGCCCGATTGGAAATTAACAGTGACCAGTGACCAGTGACCAGTGACCAGTGACCAGTGACCAGTGACCAGTTAATTCAACCTACTTAAAATATGCAGCACTAGAGCCGATCTCTAAATGGTATTTTCATAAGTTCCACTTATGTTTTTGATGAGTTTTACTAAACTTAATTCTATTGTAAAGTTAAGTAAACAGATGTAGATTAAGTTCATAGGCAAAAAAGCCTATACACATTCGCCAAAATTCATCGCAATCATAAAACCATGACAGCAACCTTACAACGCCGCGAAAGCGCAAGCGTGTGGGAGCAGTTTTGTAACTGGATCACTTCTACCGAAAACCGCCTTTATGTAGGCTGGTTCGGTGTCATCATGATCCCTACACTCCTCTCCGCAGCCATCTGCTTCATCATTGCTTTCATCGCTGCTCCTCCAGTAGACATCGATGGTATCCGCGAACCTGTTGCAGGTTCTTTACTCTACGGTAACAACATCATCTCCGGTGCAGTTGTTCCTTCTTCTAACGCCATCGGTCTTCACTTCTACCCCATCTGGGAAGCGGCTTCCTTAGATGAGTGGTTGTACAACGGTGGTCCATACCAGTTGGTGGTTTTCCACTTCCTGATTGGCGTCTTCTGCTACTTGGGTCGTGAGTGGGAATTGTCCTACCGCTTGGGTATGCGTCCTTGGATTTGCGTAGCGTTCAGCGCACCCGTTGCTGCTGCAACCGCAGTCTTCTTGATCTACCCCATCGGTCAAGGTTCTTTCTCTGACGGTATGCCTTTGGGAATCTCTGGAACCTTCAACTTCATGTTGGTGTTCCAGGCTGAGCACAACATCCTCATGCACCCCTTCCATCAGTTAGGTGTAGCAGGTGTATTCGGTGGTAGCTTATTCAGTGCAATGCACGGTTCTCTAGTGACCTCTTCCTTGGTTCGTGAAACAACCGAAACCGAATCTCAGAACTACGGTTACAAGTTCGGACAAGAAGAAGAGACCTACAACATCGTCGCCGCACACGGCTACTTCGGTCGCTTGATCTTCCAATACGCATCATTCAACAACAGTCGGAGCTTGCACTTCTTCTTGGCAGCATGGCCAGTAGTCGGCATCTGGTTCACCGCACTGGGCATCAGCACCATGGCGTTCAACCTCAACGGATTCAACTTCAACCAGTCCGTGATTGACTCACAAGGTCGTGCGATCGGTACTTGGGCAGACATCCTCAACCGCGCTAACCTCGGTATGGAAGTGATGCACGAGCGCAACGCTCACAACTTCCCTCTCGACTTAGCATCTGCTGAAGTTGCGCCTGTTGCTATCAGCGCTCCTGCTATCAACGGTTAAGGTTTAGGTAACACACAGTTAACTTGTTAGTAATGCTAAACAAAGTGTAACTAATCCAGGCGCTCCCTAAAAAGGAGCGCTTTTTTGTTATCTAAAACCTCTATGAGAATTTTCCTTAAAACTGCTGTTCTTCTTCAAAAAACCAGATTTCTGCTAGAAGTGTTAAGCCAATCAGCCAAAGAAAGCAAAAACCTAAAAATATAACTATTCCAATCATAGCTATCATCCCCAATACAATCTAGCGCTTTCTTTTCCTTGCTAAATAAAGGAAAAGCCGGCCTGAAAAGACGACAAGATCTAAGCTAATTTACTTAGCTAAGAAAACTATAGAAATCATAAATGATTTGTGAAAAACTTTAAGTACTGTAGGGTGGGCAATGCCCACCAACTAAAGCTTGCGGTGGGCATTGCCCACCCTACGTGTAGTTCAAAAATCAAATACGATAGCTATATTAGCTTCAACCACTAAATTAACACTGGTAACGATGAAGGAATTTCTCTTGACAATAATCTTTATATAATCAAGTGCAATTTTTCTGTAACAATGTTATGTTGCTTGACTTGGACTTATTCCCAAAATTTTGGCGTTTGAAATTCAGTCCACTGCCTCAACGAGATGAAAGGAGGGAAGCCCCTGGCATTTACCAAATCTTTACTCATCTAGAACAGTAGAGTTCCATGTTGTATCAGAAAAACACACAGACACTAGTGAAGTTGTATTACAAGTGTTTTTTCTGAGGTACAGATAATGAAACTGCAATATATTATAGCTCCATTGATAACGCTAGGAATAATAGCTGTCTCTGCTAACTACGTACAAGTATATTATTTGTTACATTCTCTGAAAACTCCTGGTGGAATCGTCAAAATTCTTAAACAAGAGCAACTAGAAGCCCGTATACCCCCCAATCGTGGAATTCCTACCAATCGGGAAAGTGGCAGTAGTCGTCAATTAAAGTGGGAAAATTAATGAAATTCGCATTAATTCTTAGCAAAGTCATGTAACAAAAAATTTGTTCTGTAACTTTAATAGAAAATACAGGCAAAAATCTATTTTTTGATCTTTTAGTAATAAAGTCTAATTTTTTATATTATTTTAGATATTATAGCAATTCCCACTTTCGTGAGGTACAGAATAATGAATTAACCGCAGATGAACGCGGATGGACGCTGATAAATTTGTACCTCAACGACTAGGAAACGCTATATTAGTCGTCTAATGCGCCAGACAAGTGGCAAAATGTGTTAGTGAGAAAGTAGCAATTGATAACTGGGATGGCGCAAACAGAACGGACTGCTCAAGAGACACAAGAACTCATTTTGGCAACAGCTGAAGCCCATCTCCGGCGGTATGGCTACGCCCGCACTACAGTTAGTGAAATTGCTCGTGCTTGTAAAATGTCGCATGCCAATGTTTACCGCTTCTTTAAAACTAAAGCGGATGTGATGGATGCCGTTGTAGGACGTTGGTTTAGCGGCATTGAACAAGCTCTGCAAGAGATGACTCAAAAATCGGTCTCTGCTGAGGAGTGCCTGCAAGCCTACATATTAGGACTTTATCGGCTCAAACGGGACAAACTTGCCGCCGATCCAGAACTTTTTGACGCTTATCTCGCCATTGTGGAAGCCGATCGCACGGTAATCGAGCATCACTTGCAGGTTTTATCGTCCATCCTTCTAGGAATTTTGACCCGTGGAGTCGAAAGTGGTGAATTCCAGATTGCCGATCTCTCCCTGGCAACCTCAGCAGTGACTGCTGCTACCCTCAAATTTCACCATCCCTGGCTCGTTCGAGAATCCGCTCATGAGCCACTCGAAGAACAAGCGATCGCAGTCGTTAAATTACTAACCGTAGCCCTAACGGTAGGAAAAATCTAACTTAAAAAAACTACCTGCTTTGTGGACACCGACTTACTTTGTAGCTTCAACAGGTCAAGTCAGTACCGAGGTAGTTAAAAAGTATATTGAAAATCAAAAAGGAAAATAGAAACACAGGGCTAAAGCCCTATGGGTCGAGCTTCATCTCTTGGTTAAAACAGAGGGGTTCTCGCTCTCCCATATTGTTTCTGATAGATCGTTTTGTTCCCAAACAAGTTTTCTGCAAACTTCACAGGCTTGTTTGTCAATGTCGTCTGAAAGCTCTTCTAAGATTGGGTGATAGCGCAGGCGATCGCAAGCCACTTGCAGCCAGTTTTTCCAATTACCGCCCCACCACAACCGCACCATTCCATCCCAACTTCCACTGACAATTGTTAGCCCATCTTGGCTGATAGCAACAGCACTCACAACATCTGCATGTCCGGGGAGGAGGCGATCGATGAGATGACCTTGCCGATCCCACAACCGCACGCAATTGTCGCGAGTTCCACTAATAATATACTGCCCATCGGCGCTAACGGCGACGGAATGAGGAACTGAATCTAACAAAGGGCGATCGAGGATAGGTTTACCCTGTCTGTTCCACAATCCTAACGTCTCATCATCACTACTCGTAACAATCGTTTGTCCATCAGCACTCACAGCCACTGAATTGATATAAGCCGAGTGACCATCAGAAATTTCCGCAATCAATTGACCCCGGACATTCCACATCTGAATGTTAACAACATCACTGATACTCACAATTGTCTTGCCATCAGCGCTGATAGCAACTTTCCGGTGAAAGCTTTTTTGACCTTCAAAGAATCTTTCTTCCAGCAAGTTGCCCAGGCAATCCCACAGTCGTATCTTGTCAAGATTCAGGTCATCACTTCCACAAGTGATAATTTTCTTGCCATCGGGACTAATAGCAATTGCATTGACCGCACTTTGATATGCTTGGAACTCTCTTAATAAATCGCCCTGTAAATTCCACAAACGTAGAATTCCATTGTGAGTTCCTGTTGCGATCGCTTGCCCATCAGTAGCGATCGCAGCTAACTTGACAGTTCCTTTATGTGGCAGTGGTTGACGAATAGCATCTCTAAAATTCCACAACCAAGCGCCATCATCACTCGCACTCACAATAATTTTTCCATCACCACTGACAGCAACTGAGTGAATAGCAGTTTGATGTTCTGATAAGACATCTATTTCATCGCCCTGCAAATCCCATAATGTGACCTTGCCAAAGTCTCCACGACTGCCTGTAATAGCACATTTGCCATCTGCACTTACAGCAATGTAATTTCCAGAATATGCCAGTTTTTGGATGACATAGCCCTCTAAGTTCCACAATCGCAACACGACTGATGGTGTGCCTGTTTCACATTGACTGATACAAATAATTTTCCGACTATCTGATGTAAAAGCAACCGATTGAACCCCATTTTCTTTAATGTTAATTTCATCCTCACCTAAGAGAAATTCTTTGATAAATTCTCCTTGAGAACTCCATAGCTGGACTTTTCCTAAACGACCCGCACTACCAGTCACAATATATTCACCATTAGGGCTAAAAGCGACAGAGTTGATTTCTTCTTCAAGGTCAATAAAATCTTTAATTAAGTTACCCTCAATATTCCATAACTGAACTTTTTCCTGACTTACAGCACTAGCGGTTACAATGTATTTACCATTGAAAGCTACTGAATTTAGTCTCTCTTGACAGACAGAAAAAACTCGAATTAAATCACCATTAATGTTCCATAATTGGATTTTTCCCTCACTCCCAGAAGTACTCGTTATCATTGTTTGACTATCGGGGCTAAAAGCTATAGAGTTGATATTACCATCGGGGACTGTAAAGTAACTGAGAAGGTCACCATAAATGTTCCACAAATGTATTTTACAATTATTGCTAACAGTTGCGATCGCCTGACTGTCTGGGCTAAAAACGATGGTTTGGATGCGATCGCTATCGGAAACTAGAAATTCCTTAATAAAACTCCCTTGAAAATCCCACAAACTTAATGAATCCGATACACTATAAGCGATGTACTGTTTATTAGAGCTAATAGCCACAGCAGATATATCCCCGACCCCCAAAATATCCCGTTCTCTGGCATTTTCCACTGCCGCTCTTAAGCTAGACTGTACGGGGCTGAGAATCTCTGTGAGTTCTTCTAAATTCTGTCCTAATGTTACGACTGCTAGAGCCAAACTGCTCGCGGGTTGTTTAAGCGTGAGTAGCTGTTGGACGAGATATGCTTGCTGTTGCAGTTCTGCTGTCACTTGATATCTCTGGAACTTTTGTCGCTGCTTTTTCTCTTTCTCACGCTCTTTCTTTCTTCTGTTGATGCTAGTTTGAACAAATTCTATTTCTAGTTGATTGAGCCAGTTACCATCTTTAGATTCAAGCAATTCCTCTAAGCGATTGAGACGAGGATCGTTCACCCAAAGATACCCTATTGCTTGCTCGTGCTTGTTCCAATCATAAACAGCAAATGTTAAACGCTGTTGCAATATCAAGTTTTCGTGTTCCTGTCGCTGCCATTTTTCCAACTTGTCCCACTCTCTGACTAGCGCATCATGAACGGGTTCTACATAAGGTTCTCCTCCGATGTCTTGTCCCTTAACAATCAGGCGAACTTGGGCAAAATGCTTGAGAATTGTCTCCACTCGTTCGTTCTCTGCAACCGAAACGTACTTAAGTTCCCATAAAGGGACTCGCCGCCGTGCTAACTGTCCATCCTCAATCGTTACCATTCTTAACATGACTCGCCGCAATGTTGCTTGATGGGCTGAGTCAAACTTTTCGTATTCCTCCGTTGCTCGCTGTCTTAACGAACCAACAACTCCACCCAAGGCATTGTAATCTTCTTCAGTTAACGTTCGCCTTTCTTGTGCTATACATTTTATATAAAGTTCGCTGAGTGTAAAAGATAACAGTGACAGCGCCCCTGGCATTTGCCCAACTTCATCAATGAGGCGATCCACAAGAGTTGCTGGCTCGAAGTCTAACATCTTTTCCATCGCAGGTCTTTCAATGGCTTGACGCAATTCATGAGACTTCATAGCTTTGACTTCAAAGCGTGCTGTATTCCAATATGGTTTTAGAGGAGAATCTGTAAAACGGGATTCAAAGTCAGACCGCAAAGTCAACACAATATAAAGGCGAGGTTCTGTTTCTAAAGCTTGTGCCAAAAAATTTAAGAAACTCTCTCGCTTTTCTTCTGTCTTGCACATTGTCAAGAGTTCCTCAAATTGGTCAACAACCAATAAAAACTTTGTGTTAGCGGGTACTTGGTTATACTGTTCTATGAGGCTAATAAATTGACTGGGTGATTTCTTAAGCTTTTGTTTGAAGTGAGAAATTTCCTCTTGTTTCTCGGCTTCATCTGTATAAGCATTTCGCAAAACTGCTTCTGCAAGTGCTCCAAAAGGAGACTTTGTTGGTCGAATGGTAGGTAAGATATAAAATTCTTGTTCGTGATGAGTTCGCAAGCAAGGAATCAGCCCTGCTTTCACCAAACTTGACTTGCCAGAACCGGAAACTCCTAAGACCACAGTTAGCTGGTGACGGCGTTCGCTCATATGAGTATACAGTCGATTGACAAGTTCATTTCTACCAAAGAACAGAGAAGAATGTTTTTCTTCATAGCTTTTGAGTCCTCGGTATGGATTGTTTTCTAGCTTGAGTACGGGTGCATCTTCGAGCTTCTCCCTATCAAATTGAGGTAGCAAGAAAATATATTCACCTTTGTCATGCTTTTGCAGGGGAAATAAACTTGGTGTTTGGCGGAGGTTTTGGTCGTCAGTGATTTGCTCAACTTTATCCCGCACGTAGGAATAAATTTCCGTTGCAGTGATAATACCATCACCTCTTTTTAAAGTTGTGTCAGCATGACCTTCTAATGCTTCAAATAATGCACTTGCAAAAGGGGAGTGTTCTTGTGTCTGGTCACTTTCTCTCTTGCCAAAAAAACCTAAGAAATCAAGGGCTTTTTGATTGTAAGCAGCAGAGGTGATGACTTGCCATGCACTTTCGCTAATGAAGCGATCATAACGTTGCTTGTAGACTTTCCGTGCAGGCATGGCGTTGCGGTAGGTACTTGAACGAAATGCTCCTGCAAAACAACAGTCTAAAATAACCATCATATGACGGCATGGCAATTCTATGAGAGCATCATGCAAGTCTTGCATGGGTAAGAGAAGGTTTTGTGTTTGGAGAAGATTTTCAGTTTTTGCATCACTTGGTATGAGATAGCCTCTGCAATGACTGTTGTTTTCTAGCCCATCTGTAGGCACGATTCCGTGTCCGGCGAAGTAAAATAGTATGCGATCGCTCTCTTGAACCTCCACAGTCGTATCACCTACGGGGAATTTCTTGTTTTTGAAATCCTCAAGCAGAGAGTTTAATCCAGAAAGGGTAGCCTGTGAATTGAGTAGAGTTTTAACTTGATATTTATAGGTTTGTTGAAGAACACTTGCCAGTTTTTCGGCATCAGCAACAGGAGTTGTTAAGAGCGGGATACCACTTGAGTATTCATTAATACCAATAATAACTGCTAAATTACGTTGAAAATCATATCTAGATTGAGTCATAAATAAATAATGGGTAAATATAAATAAATGAATTGCAAGATATTTTGCGTGCCATTAAAAATTAGTTAGTTTTTTTATAGGTAAAACTACACGGAGAAAGCCCTCTTCTCCGGATATATAACTATATCTATAAAATAAATTCACAATCTTGCTCTTACAGCCGCTTTCACCTAAACGAACGACACTGTTTGTAAGGGCGCAATGCCTTGCGCCCCTACGGTGTGGTCTATTTACCTGAAAATGTGGTATGGATTGGCACCTGGAGAAACTAGACTTAGCTATCCTTTTCTTCAAAATGGGGCGATCGGCATCTGTGAACTACGTTTGTTTTATTCACCAAAAAGACTTCGATTTTTTCTCTTTCCACCAGCTGCTGCTGGTCGAGAGGCCATTTTTGAGTCTATTGATGTCTCTGACCTAGAGATAATAAAAATGAAAGCTATTCACTATAGTACGAGAAAAAGTTTGCTCTAAGGTTAAAATAATACAGCCACAAGGGAGTATTGAAGATGTCTGGAGAATTAATTGAGGTGATGAGACTAGTAGATGCACTTACACCTGATGAGCAACTGCATCTAATTTCTCATTTAGTAGAAAAACTTAGAGGGTGCGAGATTACAGGCAAACCACGTCGCAAAGTTACTGAATTTATTGGAATTGCACCCAATCACTTAGGAGGTATGGATGCTCAAGAATATATTACACGTATGAGACGGGGAGAGTTTCCAGAGTTAGAAATTGAAGAAATGGAATCTAGGAAGCAAGAGTGACTACTGAGGAAAGATTACAGGATGTAAAGCGCTTGTTTCTAGATAGCGCACCAGTCATTTATGCCGTAGAAGAAAATCTACAATATTTGCCAATTGTCAGAGAAATATTTGAGCGCATTGAGAACGGTTTATTGATAGGTGTTACGTCCCCAGTCACTCTAGCTGAGTGTTTAGTGCGTCCCTACCGTTTAGAACAAATAAATTTACAACAACAATACATGGAATTATTTTTTAACACTGAAAACATTATCTTTGAGCCAATTATTAACTCAAGCATAGCTCTAGATGCTGCTCAAATCCGAGCTAAATACAACTTACAATTACCAGATGCTTTTCAAATCGCTGTCGCTTTGGCAGCAAGTTGTGAGGCATTTCTGACTAATGATGTGGTGTTCAAACGTATTACAGAATTGCAAGTGTTACTACTGGAAGACATTAATGCTATATAGCGTTTCAAAGTGAATTTTGATTAGCGAGAACAAGTAAAGGTTTGACTACTACCTTTGCCTCCCTAACACGATCTGCCTAACATTGAGATGATTCACCGCCACTATGAACCCACGATTCCACCACAAGTTACCTACAGTCTGACTGAACGTGGCAAAAAGTTGTCTCAGGCACTCGATCACCTTTATGAACTTGCTGTAAGCTGGTACGGCACTAAAGACAAAAGTTCATCGTGCTGAGAATGAATGGGTCTGTTGCGTTCTCTAAGTGAACTACCACCCCGATGAGCAACAACAGCTTGAATTTCTGTCACAATTGAAAGAGCAATTTCTTCTGGAGTATTAGCACCAATGTCGAGACCAACTGGACCATAGAGGCGATGCAATTGGTTCGGTGTAGGAATGAATTCAGAGGCTTGTAAGTCTTGAAGCAATCGTTCGCGTCGAGTTTTCGGTCCTAACAGACCAATGTACTGTAGGGGAGACAACAGTAAAGTTCTTAACAATTCTAAATCCTGGAGATATTTATGGGTCATCACTACAGCAGCCATGCGTGAATTGAAACTCAGGTGTGCTTCAAGGTTTTCTGGATCGCAAAAGATGATACGATCTGCATTTGGAAAGCGATCGCGAGTTGTGTAACCTGGTCGATTATCAATAACTGTAACGTGCCAACCAAGTTGTTTGGCACAATCAACAACCGGAATGGCATCGTGACCCGCTCCAAATAATAGCAAGGGGAGGGGTGGTTGAATCAATTCTAGAAGGACTTCAACGCATCCGTTGACGAGTGAATATGATTCTACACGCGATCGCCCGTTTTTGAGAACCTGTTGAGCATCTTGCAACACCTTTTGAGTCAACTCACGGTCTTTAATATTGGTAGCTACAGCACCATCTTGTTTTAAGAACAGCCGAGAGGCAACTTTTACTTGGGTTTCTCCCTTAACATGAAAGATAGTTGCCATCGCTCCCGATTGATTTTGAAGAAAACACTCAGCGATAAACTCAAGCTGATTGCTAGCAGAGGCATCAAACAGAGATTCAATCAATACATTGACAACTCCGTTACAGCCAAGACCAAAGCCCCAAACAATATCCTCGCTAGATGTAGTATCATATTGCACAACTAGCGGCTCGCTTGAGTAAAACATTAACGGTTGCGATCGTTCAAAGACATTGCTCTCCAAACAGCCACCACTTATAGCACCAATCATTTGACCGTCCTCCGTAAGCAACATCCGTGCCCCCGGTCTGCGATATACTGAGCCACTAGTTTTAACAACAGTAGCGATCGCAGTACGTTGACCAGTTAGCTTGCATTGCTCGAAGGTTTTAATAATATTTTGAAGTTCTTTCATTTACTTTAATGTTGATACATATGGGCTGTAAGGTCCCCGACTTCTTGAAGAAATCGGGGATCTGAACCTGCTCAAGAGGTGAAACTGTGTTGTGCTGCACCAGTAGCTTTTTTTACCGCCACAGCAATTGCTTCCATAAAGGGTGGCAAGTCAATTGGGTGGCGACTGGTAATTAAGTTACCATCAACCACAACTGGTTCATCAATCACAATTGCACCTGCATTCCTTAAATCGTCGTGAATAGGCCAGTTCGCTGTCGCCTGCTTACCCTGCAAAATTCCCGCGCTGACAAACACCCATGGACCATGACAGATCGAGGCGGTTACTTTGCCACTCTGGTAGAAGTCCTTGACGAAATTGACTGCTGTAGGTGTTGAGCGTAGGGCGTCGGGATTCCACGTACCACCCGGTATAATCAGCACATCATAGTCAGAAACCTTGACTTCGTCGAGGAATCGGTCAATTGGAAACCAACCAGCATTCTCCATCCAGCGCACTGTCATAATGTGTGTAGCCCGCATCTGAGGATACTGTACGCCAAACTTTGCAGGTGGCATCTCAAAGCGAGGAGAAACTAGATGTACAGTCCCGCCGCGTTCTGCAATAAATTTATAAGGCACGGTGAGTTCGAGTTCTTCGACGCCATCTGTTGCTAAGATAACGAACCGCAACCCACGCATCTGGCTTGGATCGGTGGGAGGCTCAAGCAGCAAGCACCGCATCGCTTCGTTTTCAGGCTCACCAGCTGAGATAATCAGTTGAGTGCTTATGCGCGGTACGCTGACAGGTGCTTCGTAGCTTACTAGGCGACGATGCTCCTCATTTGTCACAGCATCATGTGTAGACCCATTCATGTGAGTTGCTCCTATAGCAGCTTATCTGGGGTAATTGGCAAGTCGCGGATACGCTTCCCTGTTGCATGATATATGGCATTGGCGATCGCACCTGCAACACCAGTAAGAAAATGGGGAGTAGGGAGTTGTAGAGACGCCCCATGGCGCGTCTGTACGGGAGTAGGGATTTTCATAAGCAATCGTAGTTATCGGTCAAGAAGGCTCATCATTTGTGGAGCGTAGCGATCGCCTGCTGTTTCTCCCACAGGCGCAACTCGATCCAGTTGTGCCAATTCCTCAGCACTCAAGCTAATCTCAGCGGCTGCGGCATTCTCCTCAACGTATGCCTTGCGTTTCGTACCAGGGATAGGTACAATATCATCGCCTTGGTGCAACAATCAAGCTAATGCAATTTGTCCGGGTGTCGCCTCCTTGGATTGGGCAATCTGGTTAACGCGATCGACAATTCTCATGTTGGTTTCAAAATTCTCACCTTGGAAACGGGGATCGTTCCGCCGATAGTCATCTTCAGCAAACTCTTCCGCCCGTTTGACCTGCCCTGTAAGAAAGCCTCGTCCGAGTGGACTATAGGGAACAAAACCAATTCCCAAGACTCTTACAGTTGGCAGAACTTGTTTTTCTGGGTTCCGTTCCCAAAGAGAGTACTCGGATTGTAATGCACTAATAGGGTGGACTGCATGAGCGCGACGGATAGTTTCTGAGCTTGCCTCTGATAGTCCTAAGTAGCGAACTTTACCTTGCTCCACCAACTCTGCCATTGCACCAACGGTTTCTTCAATTGGCACTGTCTTATCCACCCGGTGTTGGTAGAACAAGTCAATGTGGTCAACTCCCAACCTTTGTAAAGAAGCATCACAGACGCGCCGAACATTTTCTGGTGTGCTGTCTACACCAGTGATATTACCGCTTTCATCAATCTTAAAGCCAAACTTAGTAGCAATGATAACTTGCTCTCTACGGTCTTTGATAGCCCGACCTATTAATTGTTCGTTAGTGAACGGGCCATAAACCTCGGCGGTGTCCAAAAAGTTAATGCCTAGCTCAATAGCTCGGTGAATTGTTTGAATTGACTCAGCTTCATCTCTACTACCATATGCCCAACTCATACCCATGCAGCCGAGTCCGATATCTGAGACTTCTAATCCTTGTGTTCCAAGTCTTCGTGTTTTCACGTCTGATTTCTCCTAAGGTGATAGATACATTGCTGTTACACCCCACATTCCGCACTTCAAATTGAAGTACAAAAAAACTACAATCAACGTAAAAGTCAAACAATTAGGATAATTAAGAAAAGAATATTGAACCAATCCGTGGCATAAAGAAAAATTATCAATTATCAAATATTTAACTGATAAAACAGGTTATTTAAGCACTAAAAATTGGAGGAATAATTATGATTTCCTCGGAAACTGAGAAATTTTTATTCACTCTCCATATACTGCTTAAATTAAGAAAGCAAATAATATTTTTGACAAGATGATGGCAGATTATTCAAAATAAAATGACGCTCTTCTGTTAAATTAACTATTTGACTAACACCGTTTAAAATTAAAATATGAATTCCTTGAAAACATTGAAATACCCACCTTAATGTAGGACTAAAAGTTAATTTTCCTAATTGATTTTTGATTCCCATCTTGACTCTTTTTAAGCTGTTTCTTAGTTGCCTTTGACCGAGATTATAAACTAATAAACACAGAGACATTAAAAATAACATCGTCTCTATTCTTTCAGGATTTTCTACAAAAAAACTATCAACAAAAAATAATGGGTCTTTCAGAAATCTAAATCCTCGTTCACATGATTGTTGATTTTTATAATTTCTCAGAATTTCTTCTGGCTCTAACTTATTCTCGTCTACTAAATTAGTTGCTAAAATAAACCTTCCTGCTTCTTTTCTTTGGATTTCTATCTCTTCTATTTTTTCATGAATGACTCCTGATATTTTATAAATAGTCTGATTCTCTTTTGATTGACTTTCAAAAATTTGAACATCTTTAATTTCAAATAGTTTCAATTTCTTATTAATGGCTTTTAGTCTGTATCTGGCTTGCTCCGGTGTTTCAAAATCTTCTTTTTTGAATGCTTTCAACTGCTTTTCAACTTTTTCTTTTTCTTTTTTTAGCTTTTTCTCTAGCTTTTCTAAATCACTAATTTTTCTGTTTTGACTTTCTACTATTAGCCATATTTGTTTAATTCCACCATAATTTACTATTTCTTCTTTCCATTTATATCCTTCTAAGTTTAGGGCTGCTCTTTTATCTCTTTCTTCTGGACTTATCTCTTCTATTTCTACAAACTTCACTAATCCCTGTGCTTTTTTAATTGTCATCGGTACTCTACTTATCCATTTTAGATGTTCAATTAATTGGAGATTTTCTTGACTATATAATGCGCTATCGCAGACCATAATACTTTCAAAATCTATTTGCTTTTTAAACTCTACTAAAATTTTTCCAAATACGGCTTTATCCGCTTCATTACCATCTCCCGCTCTCATTAATAATGGTATATCTCCATCACTACTCGTAATTAAATCTAAAATACATTGTTTCAAATCTGGTCTATGGTCACGAGAATATCCTTTGGTTACAATTATTGGTCTTTCTCTGCTTACTTCTTCTTTTTCCTGATTTTCTCCACTTTTATATTCTCCATGTAGATGAAATGATGTCGCATCCAGATGTGAATATTTTGTATTTATCTGAAATTTTTTAATCACTGATAATCCAATTTCTATAAACAGATTATTCAATCCATATTTATATAATTTATCCATGACTCTTCCCAGTTTATCGTCATTCATATAATCTTTTTTTACCTCTGAACCCAATAATATTTCGATTCCTTTATCTTCAAAAAACTGGCTAAATAAATATAAAGGTCTTGATACAAATCCTAATCCATTGATTAAAATTGCTTTCACCAATATTCCCGCTGAAATCTTCTCTCGGGTGTCTATTCCTAATTTAGAATTTATTATTTCAACTATTCCTATTTCGTCAATCAGCCCAGCTACTATTCCTAAGTGGTCGATATTCTTAATTTTCGCATCTGAGATTGGGAACATTTTTTACCTATCAAAGATTTTTGAGTTTTTCTGATTGTCCCATTTGAAATTAATCAATGTATATTTAGTTTTATCAAAAGCTGGAAATCAATTTTCTACTTTGCTTTTGCTTTATTTCTTCATGCCAACTCAATGCCGAACTACTGAAAAAATTCGTGTACTTTTATTTACCTGCATCTGAGAAGAATTATGTGACTCTCTGTACTACATTTTGAAGTGCGGAATGTGGGTTACTATTTTACGCCAAATTTTTAATAGACTTTGTTGTAGTATAAATTAATAATATGTATTATAGGTTAAAAAAAGAAGAAAGATAACAATTTAGGTGAAAGACTTTCACTATGGTTACAATCGTAACACCAGCAGAAACTAAAATCCTACTTGAAAACATTAGCTGGCAGGGGAAATAGCAACGACTCGTGCATTCCGTACTTGGGTTAAAAGCTTAATATGACTCAAATCTTCACCACCCAATATCTTTCTCCAGAAGCGATCGCACTCGGTACTCCACTGCTCCAAGACTGTCTGGAACTTAAGGCTAAACTGATAATATATGCGATCGCTCTGCTATTTTCTTCGAGGTGAGTGTCATGAATACTATCCAAAAGGTTAAACATCACTACGCAATACCTTACATCTGGGTCAGCAAATTGCCCAAGGGATTTACGCTAATATTGAGTTTACAGAGCGATAGCAGATAAATTTGGATGCATTAAACCTGCTCATGCTATTATTTTTAATAAGCCATCGTAGAATATTTGAAAACTTTTAGAGCGATTATTTGATGGATTCATATGTAGCGATATTTCTCGTGCTGCTCTTCTCTTTTCTAGACCTCCTTTATGATATCCTGCTCTTTGTAGCACTTTTTCTAGAGCTTCCCAAGTACCACCTGTAATCGCGTCTGGGTCGCGGTATTTTGCCTGATTTTCTATATTGGATGACACTCCAGGATAAGCATTGATGAGAGCATCTATATCTCCAAAAAACCACGCTTCTAGTTCTTCAATTGCTATTCTATTAAGGACTTGGAATTGCTGACCTATACCGACAGATTTCTTAGTGCTAAAGCCTACATCAATAGCTATGCCTTCCAATTTTTCCTTCAAAGCTTTACAATCTTCTCGGTCTTCATCAACCAAAACTACAATTCGGTAATCATCTGGTAACCAAGCTTTGTAACCTTTTAAACGTTTAGGCAATTTGGATAGTAAATCGAATTTACCTTGGTAAGGATGAATATCAAAACTGTTGGTTTCTCCCAATATTTTAGGTACTAAATTCTGGAGAGCTTCTTTCATAGATAGCTCTTCAACTAAAAACTCAATGTGCAAGCTAGTTAACTCCTTCTTTATTTTGTTTGAGATATATTCTTCTTTGGTCCACCAGAATTAATTAAGGGATTACCTACTTCAAAATAGTCTTCCATCCATAATGAACCTAAACTAGCTCCCTGTTCCATAAACTCTTTAATTCCCTGCATATCCGCAGTGCGTTTGGCTTGTGTATAACCTTGTTCATCTCGGTACAATACCCACAGTTCTTCTGGTTTTAGAGCATCGGTAAAGAAGGGTGAATGAGTTGTTACCATTAATTGAGTGTTAGCTGAAGCTGCGCGACATTCTTCTGCTAATTCTGGCAACAAACGCGGGTGTAGGTAATTTTCTGGTTCTTCAATTCCAATAAGTTGAGGTGGGTCTGGGTCATATAATACGGTTAGATATGCTAACATTTTGAGTGTGCCATCTGATGCGAATTTAGCAAGTATGGGTTGCTGAAAAGGGGCATCTTTAATTTGCAGCAATAATCGCCCATCTTGCATCATTTCTGCATCTACTCTTTCTAAGCGGGGAACGCGACAGGATAAAGTATTAAGAATATGTTGTAACCGTTCAGGATGTTGTTCTTTGAGATATTGAATGACATTAGGTAAATTATCTCCTGTGGGTGATAATCTTTCCTGTGGACCTGCTTCTGGAACACTGCGGGCGTTGTCGGCTGTTAAGTAGGAAAGATACCAGCCACTAATAAAATTGCGTAATGCACTCACACGAGGATGTTTAGAAAATTGTCCCAAAGTATTAACAGCAAGCAGTTCAGAGGAGTTTAGTTCCTCAAATACTCTTTCGTCTTGTTCGTCTGGCTTTTCGCCTGTAATAACCCGTCCTGCACCTTCTTGAAAGTCGAGAAATTTAAAAGGTTTGCCAGTCTGACTTCTTCTCCACTGCAACCATTCTTCTACTACTAACGGTCCTTTAGGTCTTTCTTCGATAGCCAAATGATAAGTGATGATAGGTAAATCTAGCTTTTCACGATATTTTAATTCAATTACAATAGGTCCATCAGCGCCCCGTGTCCGCAGTTCTCTAAAGCGTCCGCGTTTGTCCCAAGCTTTACGTAAGCCGACTGTAAAACATTCTGATAAAAAGGCAAAAACATCAAAAATGGTTGATTTACCACTGCCATTTGGACCTAAGAATACAGTCAGGGGAGTAATTCCTTTGAGTTCTAGGTCACGCAGCGCTCGATAGTTTTTGACTCTGAGATATTCTATACGGGGAATAGATTGTCTAGGCATTAGAGAATGGCAAATGAGTACGAGTAGGTGGTAAAAAAGGACGGATTAAAATAGAGTTATAGCTGCTATATATATGACATCACAATAAGTGATTTTGCCAAACAGGCCAAGAATACTATAGTCTGTTTTATTATTAATATGCTCATCAAGTATTGCAGCGATCTCTGTGAGTCTATCATAAAGGTAAGGTGTTGCGATTTTTTCAAACCATTGGGGATCTCCTATTGATTATAATTATGCTGATGGAAAAAATAAAGAAAAGCTAACTGGACTGTATGTTAGGTGGAGTATAAAGTATATTTTAATTTTAATTAAATTAACATCGTTATTTCTGCTTAACGTTTGATATCATCGCATAAACGCCTATATTCTGCGCTGGCATTTGTTGTAGTATAAACTGACAATGTGTCTTATGGCTCAACGCTTGTGTCAAAACAGGCTCACGTTAGTCGCTCTAAGTAAGGTTGGGGTTGTATTTCAGGTAGTTATAGGCGATGCTCATAGATTTTACCAAAGTTTTTTTTATTCCCATCCCATGTTTTTACATTCATATTTTTTATCCCATATTTTTACGTTTTTACAAAAATATTCAGTAGTTCGGCAGCTACTTTGAGTTGCGGCAGGAAAACCGTCTCCGCCAAATCTGAATACTTGATCGCAAAACCACTTACTTTCCATTTCCGCTATTTCCGTTACTTCATCATTAGTTTCAACTTTAGGGGAATCAAAAAAATATGAATGTGTAATACCTACAGATAAACTTAATAATACAACTATTGATATCTGCGATCGAGGAGAAATTGTTATGGCTTTAACAAAAGGCAGAAGTACGAGGGCAGAGGGCAGAAGGAAATGCCCTTGTACTTCTCAAGGGCCGAAGGGAGCAAGGGTTTAAGTCCCCCACCATAATGCAACGATATTGGTGGCGAGCAATTGGTAGTTGGTTGAAGCCCCTACCATATTGCATCCCTTCTGCCATCTGCCATCTGCCATCTGCCTTCTTCACTAATTTCTACTAATCCTATTTCATCCACTATTCCGGCCACTATCCCTAAATGGTCTAGGTTCTGTATTTTCATCTCTTCAATATTCAACATCACAACAGAATTCTCCCAATTAATTCTGTTTCAATTCTTCTACATTTCTTCTACTAAACTTCAATTTTTCTATTTCTTTTATTTTTCTGACTCCATTCTCAAGTGGAGTCAATTCCCTTGAGAATGGGAATATCTCTCTATCACTCTTAAAGCTTAATGCTATTACTTCTCAACTGTTTGATTGAACTCTCTTCTCAAGTTAGTTCTTTTGTACTATTTTTGTGGTGGTTTTTCGTATGTGACACTTAGGGTGCGGAAGGGTGGGTACATTCATCTACCAGAAAGCGCATCTAAGTATTTTCTACACCTAACGGCATAAAATCCCGAAGAGTCAGGACTCCCTGCTGATGAATGGGATATGGAAAAGGAATGATTATTCTTGATACCCATATCTGGGTTTGGTGGAACCAAGATTCCCTCCAACTTACGAATTTGCAGAAAGAAACTATTGAAAACTCTCGTCCTGATGGGATAGGAATATCAACTATTAGTCTTCTGGAAATTTCAAGATTAGTCAATCAAGGTCGTTTAGTTCTTCCTAAGCCATTGAACGAATGGTTTTCTGTAGCCTTGGCTGAAGAAGGAATCCTTTTAATTCCTATTACCCCTGAGATCGCCATTGAATCTTACTCCTTACCAGGAGAATTTCATAAAGATCCTGCTGATAGAATTATCGTTGCTACTGCAAGGACTTACGACTGTCCTTTAATGACTAATGATGGCAATATTCTTGCTTATCCTCATGTGAGGTTAATTACCACTACAACTCCCTAGTGTTCCACCATATTAATAGAGAACACAATCCCCCAAACCTGGAAGGCGATTCATATTGACGCACAGTCCGATCGCTCAAGGTAAAATCGGGCAATAAGTTTCATATACTATTTTTGATTTACCCTACAGATTTGGACGGTTGTACACGAAATAGTATCCATACAAAGCTACAAATGGACAAGATACTATTCCAGATAAATGTTACCATTTTCAGGAGATTTTTGATAGCCTGGTGAGACGGTCGCGATCGCGAAGCTTTCGGGAGGCAATTGCATAGTTGGAATGTTCGATTTCTTGTATATCTATCCACAATTCCACCTTGTCACTTCTTGTAATACTTTTTCCTACATTATAGGTAATCTTCTAGCGGGAAGGGAGTAATTCGTAATTAGGGTTTGCGGTTAACTGATTCAAACCCCAGGGAAAAATTTTTCCAGGTCTTTAGTCAAATGCAACATATTCTACATTGAACGAGTATCGGCAAGTAAAATCGCTCGGCGCACTAACACCTCAAAGATAGGCACTTTGTACGCATTCTGTGAAAGCGGCTTTGCGCCTTGCACTGCTGCTTTTGCTGCGGCACGCGCCGTCTCTTCATTAATCGGTTTGCCAATTAAAACAGCCTCCGCAGTCCGAGCACGCAACGGTACGGGAGCGGCTGCACCCAAGACGATAGAAGCTTTTGTACAACGTCCACCAGACTTCTCAACCATGACAGCAGTATCTGCGATCGCCCAGTCATAAGACTCTTTCTCACCCTGTTTGAGATGAACCGATCGCACGTTTGCCCCTAGTGCAGGTACCCGGATTTCTGTTATTAACTCGTTAGGCTGAAGCGAGTTTTCCCGCAGAACGTCTTTTTCCGGAGTCACAAAAAACTCTTCCAGTAAAACTTCTCCTACTCCTTTTGGACTCGTTAACACCAATCGAGCACCCAGAGCAACGAGTGCTGTTGCAGCTGTAGAGGCATGCACGCAAGGACAAACCTCATTATTAAAAATAGCATGATACTTGTGTTCGCCCTCAATAGCAAAGCATTCCTTACCTCCCCGCTTCAAACAGCGAAACTGCTCGGAACGGAAATACCAACAGCGCGGACGTTGTAAGAGATTTCCACCAATAGTCGCAACATTACGAATTTGTGGGGTGGCGATATGACTTGCTGCTTCAGCAAGGGCAGTATAACCTTGACGTACTGACAAATCTGTGCTTAATTGGGCAAGTGTAACTAGAGGTCCGATGCGTAAACCAGTTTGGGCATCTGCACTCATGCGATCCATATTGGGAAGTGTGCGAATATTGATGACTCGCGATGGTGTCACCAATCCTTCCTTTAACAAATCTAGTAGATCGATACCCCCTGCTTTAACAATCGCCGTGTTATTCGCAGTTTGGTTTTGCTTGGTAGCAGCCACAGAGCTAGCAGCAACTGTAGCATCAGCAACCGTACTGTTAACTTGGGCTACAGCTTCATTAATGGTAGACGCATTCATCCATTCAAAACGCTTCATGATGTTCTCCTCGATACATTAAGAGCAGCTAGTACTTTCTCCGGTGTCATTGGTAATTCCCGCAAACGGACACCAGTGGCGTTATAAATGGCATTAGCGATCGCTGCCGCCGTTGGAATAATTGCTGGTTCTCCAATACCACCTGCATCAGTAGAACTACGTCCCTGGTAATCCTCCAACAAAAGAATTTCAATCTTTGGGGTTTCGCGAGAACCAAGTATTTTGTATTGGTCGAAGTTTGCGTTGACCATCACCCCGGATTTTTGGCACAAATGCCGATTCTCGTAAAGCGCCCATGATGTGCCTTGAAGAATACCGCCATTAATTTGGCTTTCTAGTTGCAATGGATTAATCGGACGACCACAATCGTGGACGGCTACGACGCGATCGACTCGCACCAATCCTATTTCCGTATCAACTGACACTTCAACAAAGTGCACGCCACCTAACCCACCATGCGAAAAGCTATTCCCTGTCGGGTTTTTGACTTGGAAACCACCATAGTCTTCACTGCGGCTTGCTATGACTGCAATCTGCTCTGTTCGCAACTTCTTGGCAGCCTCACGAAACGACAACCCTTTCGATGGTGTAGCACGAACAAAGATACGTCCGTCTTTCATCGCTAAAGCATCTGCACTCACTTCTAAAGCTGGTGCAATTTGTTGTAACATTTGTTGCCGAACACTGTAAGCAGCATTGCGAGCAGCCGGCGTAATTGAGCCAGTAGTTTTACTACCACCTGAAGGTGGACCAGCAGGAAACATAGTATCACCGATACGCACAGTAATGTCTGTTGCTTGCAAACCAAACTCTTCCGCAACGACCTGTGCCAATACAGTGCGGATACCAGTACCAATATCTTGTACGCTTGACCGTACTTCTACTGAACCATCACGCAAAACTCGTACTTCACATGATGAATCTGTATGAACGATACGAGGCCAAAAAGACTGTGCCATACCGATACCGCGTTTAATCGCTCCAGAGTCAGCACCGGGCGCGTGTCTCTGACTCCAACCGATGCGTTCGGCTCCGATACGGCGTTGTTCGCGACGTGTCGGACTCTCATCAATTTTGTCACGCAGTGCGACTGGGTCAATTTTAATTTTTTCGGCGAGTTCATCAATGAGTTGCTCCAAGGCAAAAGCACCTTGGGGATTACCGGGGGCGCGAAAGGCAGCACCCGGTCCAGCGTGGATGAAAACGTCGTACTGTTCTGAATCAAAGTTTGGACATTTGTACATGACTTGAGCCACGTTACCAACGCCCGCTCCCAATCCAACACCAGCCGTTCCGTAAGCACTGAGACTGATGGCGGTTAGCGTTCCATCACGCTTGGCTCCAATACGCAGTTTTTGCATTGTACCGGGACGATTGCCAACGGCAAGATGCTCCTCTTTACGATCAAGCATCAGACGCACGGGCGCACCTGCTTTCTTTGAGAGGTAAGTCGCGGCTGCACCGTAATTACCCGCACCGAATTTGGCACCAAAGCCACCGCCCATAAATTCCGTAATCACGCGCACTTGGCTTTTCGGCAACTTAAATAATTCTGCAAGCTCGTCGCGTACACCTGCAGTGCCTTGCGTTGAGATATAAACTGTCAAGCCTGACGGTTTCCAATCAGCAACAACACCGTGGGTTTCCAGTGCAGAGTGGGTTTGGACTTGCGTGCGAAATTCTCCTTCGACGGTCACCTCTGCTTCCGCAAACCCTTGTTTAATGTCACCACGCGCTCCTCCAAATGGGTTTTCTTTGACTGGTCCTCGCACATTGCCGCGTTGTGGTAACCCCTTAGGTGCTCCACCACCACCACCCGTGGCCACTTGTTCTGTTGGTCCTTCAAAAACCAAGGGTGCGTTGGGTTGACGTGCTGCATCCATATCGGCAACAAAGGGCAATTGCTCGTACTCTACGCGGATCGATCGCACTGCTTCTTCTGCTGCATCTGGTGTTGTTGCAGCCACAGCAGCTATGGGCTGACCGACAAAGCGAATGAGGGGTAGTTGTCCGGTTGTAACGGGTTTGGGGTCGCGCTCTGTTGCACCGCCTACGACCTTGTCGAGGATATGCACGGCACGCACTCCAGGATAGCGTTCTGCGGCACTAGTATCAATGGAGCGAATGCGGGTGTGCGGATAAGGCGATCGCAACATTTTTCCATAAAGCATACCGGGCAACTGTACATCTGATGTGTAACGCGCCGTTCCTGTTACCTTGAGGCGGGCATCCAAACGCTGAGTGCGCTTGCCAATTACGGAAAGTTCGGCGTTGGGAGGCAGTGGTGGTGGTTCATCCGGTGGAATCTCTCGCTGAACCTGACTCATACTGATGCCAGGAATACCAATGGCAATGTTTGTCATCCCCCCTGAGGTAGATGAACTCGATTGAGCATGGCTTTTTGCGGTTGCGTCTGCAACGGTTGTAGCGATCGCAGAAGCCATGAAGATGACATAACGCTTTCTATTTCTCTTGAGCTTGCGATTGGGAGCCATAGCTTTAACTCCTTTTTTGAACAGTGAACAGTGACCAGTAACCAGTGACCAGTGATACCATACCTTTAACTCCTCGCACTTTGAATGGACTTGGCCGCCGCGAGGGTTGCTTCAAACACTTTGGGATAAGTACCGCAACGACACAAATTACCGCTTGTAGCTGCTTGTATATCTTCAAGTGTGGGGTTTGAATTCTTTGCCAGGAGAGCCGCGCAACTCATCACCATCCCTGGCGTACAATAACCGCATTGCTGGGCATCGTATTCAATGAATGCAGCCTGTACTGGATGCAAATCTTCTCCTTTGGCGAGTCCTTCGATGGTGGTGATGGCGCGATCGCCCACATCCATTGCCAGCATCATACACGAGCACACAGGTGTTGAATCCAACCAAACTGTACAAGCGGAACAAGAACCGCGATCGCAAACAATTTTCGTGCCTGTCAAACCTAACTCGAAGCGCAAAGCCTCAGCAAGGGTAGTGCGGGGTTCGAGTTCCATACGACGCTCAGCTCCATTAATACGGAGTTTAATCGGTGTTCGTCTTGGACCAACAAAGTTGGAAGGTGCTGCTGCTGCTTCTTTGGTACCAATCAAACCAGAATCTAAAATAGCTGCGCTAGCTACGGTGACACTTGCCCTTTTGAAAAATCCGCGACGAGAGACGCCGCTAGGTTTTGCATTTTCAGGATTATCCTGTTTTGTCATAGTTCCCCACTGCCATTCGATGGTTAAGTGCGTGTAACGCCCAGGAATGCGAGTTGCCAGATTTTACTGTTTTAATTATCAGGAATGAATATGACAAAAAAATGACAGTTGTTGATTTACAATTCAAGTCCCGACTCAAGTACGCAATATCGTTCGATCATATTTTTTGCTAACGAAGAGCAGAAGCGAGTCGCCCAAGCATAACTTTAGCCTTCTCTCAGCCAAACTTCATTCTGAATAGCAATGCTATGCAAAGCATAATGCCAATTGCAAATGTTTATGGTACATTTGTATTATGAATCCTAAGAATTAACCCCACCTACAAAGGTGGGATTTTTCTTCAACGGAATAAACACTGTAAACCATCACCTGTACCGAGATCTAACGGTCAAAACAGGTTTGGAATTGTGCATCGACTACAGGAGGTACAGATAAAAGATGACTGCACTTCAGACAAAACCTCGATATCGACGAGGACAATTGCTAGAGGTATCACGAGAAGATGTCATCTACCACGGGGTAGTTGTTAAGGTGTGCGAAATTAATCGCTGTTGGGATAGGTGGGTGTATGTGGGTCATTGCGTGTACTACCCCAAAAATCTGCGTCATTACCAAAATAATGCAAACCGTCATGAGTGGGCATTGTTTGAGGAAGAACTCGGCGAATATCACCAATAATCACTTTTAATCTTTATCGTTTCTTCATGAAGAAAGTAAATTAATTTACAAAAGAAATCAAAATACTAAGTGTATCCTGAAGTGGGAGATAGCTTTTTCAGAGAAAATTATAAAAGACTATATCGTGCATTAGTAAAATTCTAAACGCAATGATTGATACTTGTGTACTAAAGAAATCAGCTAGAGCATTATGTTAATTAGCACCCAAACAGCTAGTACTCCTACTGTTGAATGTTTTGTTCAGCTTTGGGCAGAACGTTACGCACTAGACTTCTCGTCCGTATTTTGTGAGCAAGACCCCTCTGTCTACAATTCTTTACTAGAAGCATCTTCACTTGAAGGTAAAGCTTTAACTGTCTCCAAGTTACGTGAGGCGATCGTTGACACTAAATGCCAGTTTGCGGGCATACAAGCTAAAGCTTTATACGAGTATATTCCCAATGTTGTGGATTTAAGTGAGGCAAGACGACTCACACATTTTACTGTTCAAGTGTACATTGAGCTTCTGGAACTTTATCAACAGCCATCCTCTGCTACCAGTTCAGTAGAAGAAAAGCTACAGACTCTAGCAGGTATGACTCCCATAAATCATTCTTTGCTGTCAGTGTGGGGTATTCCAGATATTGAAGATTTAGCTAAGGCGTTGGAAGGCGTGTTGTTAGAGTGCCAAGAACAATACACGGCTTCAAAAGATTGGTGTACTCTTGGTTTTCTGACCACACAATTCAACTTTAGCAATCAGTTACTTCTAAAAAAGCTTACACCCATAGAGCAAATTTTGATTTATCCCTACTTTAGGTTTATTGAAGAACAGGTTGCCATACCTTGGCAGCGAGTTTGCATAGCTGTAGCAAAACATGAATTAGACTCTCCAGCTTTTACTATTGTCAAGGAAATGTTTCCTGCTGCTTCAGATATTGCACGAACTGTTTACCATCAATTGACAGAAATGTTTCCTGACTATCGCAGTCGTCGAGGTGGATTTGACCATCCAGGTGTAGAACATTCTTGCTTGCGCGACTTGCAGATGTTTCAAGCTTATTTATGGCTGTGTGTTTTGGAGAAGAGTTTCGCACCCGTAGAAAAAGAATTGGTGAATCTGTGTGTTATGGTTATGGAACGAGTCGGAGTGCCGTGGGAGATAACGGCACAATGGAATAAACTCTTGCTGGACGAAATTAGCAGACGTGTCAAACCAGAACAGCGATCTTTTCTACTGCCTTACATAAGTGGAATGCAGGAAGCGTTTTACGAACAGCGCAGCCACTTTACAGTGAACAGTGAACAGTGAACAGTGACCAGTTAATTAATTTTTTTGCTTTGGCATGAGTTCAGGCTCGTCATCTAATGACAGAAGAAACTCTATGAGATCTGTTTGATTTTGAGTAGAAAAACCACCTTGTTTGTCTACCCAGTAGTTGTGACCGCTACCATCTGCATTGGACTCTTGCAAGTCGGAATTGGCACGGTTGGTTAAAACGGTTTGCCTGCGTAAGTTACGGTCTATAAGTACGCGCAAACTTGCCCTCGGTTCTGGTAGTATGTTGCTTAATAATGTTCCCGGTATGCCTAACTGGTCTGGGTTGACAATGTCATAACCATTTTTATCTACTTTTAGCGCTTCTGGTCCTGCAGCAGCACCGCCATCATGTAAATAAGGAGCGGTAACGTTCAACCCAATTAAGCTAGGGACTTTGTAACCTCCAGAATTAGCGATCGCAAAAGCCAGTTCAAAGTCTCGTTTTGCAGTAATATCTGTAGGAACATTTAATACAGGTGGATTTTCTGGGAGGGGAACCGGCACATTGCTTGGATAGGTTTGCGGTGATACGAAGTTGCGAGCAAAAGCAGCTTGTGCTATTGCCCGTGAAGGCTGTGCTTTGATTTCTTGTTCTGCAATAACGTGATTGTTTGTGAAGTAACGTCCACTGTGGCATTCAACACATCCAGCCTTCGTAAAAATGACTGCTCCTTGTCGAACAGAAGCTGAATCTTGCGTTTTTACAGGAGATGGTGCTAGTGAGTTCTGATACGCTGACATACCATTGAGTTGTGCAGCTACCGGAAATCCTGGCGAACTCGCCATCAATCCATCTAGGATAAAAGGTGAACCTTTAGGATATCCCGGCATAGCAATCACCTCATTCATAGCAGGTGTACCGGGAGTAGGGTCAATTTTCTGGAAAAATTTTGATGGTTTAGTACCTTGGGGTAACTTAAACTTTGGATTAGCTGAGTTTTGTAGAATGAAACCCAAGTATGTTTCTTTATCAATACCTAGAAGTTTTTGGCTAGAATCAGCCGTTGATGTTTGATCTGAGTTTGTTCCATGAACATTGCTATTTAATGAAGTTAATCCATGAAACCAACCAATAGCAGCGTTACCACTCCAACCATAAGGATAGGCACCGATAGTATAGGAAGATGGATTTTGGGAGGGATTGTTGTGATTGTCTCCGGTTGAGTCAAAGTTCCCTGGAGTCCAACTGAGCAATTGGGTGTCTACTGCATCTTCTAAAGCTTTGGCGTCTGGTAAATGAGCTTCTTGGTTATCGGATCTTATGTAAGTCTGTTTGCCAGAGCGAACTGTTAAAGGATTAACGCCTGTGTGACGGAACCATGATGCTGAGTTACTCGCTAACGCCAGCATTAAGCCTGTATCTAGATCGTTGTTGGGTGCGCCTTCAAGAATACGTCCAGTCTTTTTATCTACAGTGGCATGACATGCCGCACAAGTTATACCAACTCGGATTTTACCCTTGTTGATATGAGTCATCATTCCTAGAGGAACGAAGGAGTTAGCAGGGATGTCAAGCCCGGTATTCAGAATATCACCCTTTTTGAAATTGCGATTACCTACATTCATATCTCTATCCATGGTCACTTGAAGATTCGTTGTAGGTTGACCCTTGAGAGATAATATGGCTTTTGTCAAGTTGATGAGATTTAGCGGACCATTTAAGATACCAGTGACATCGGTAAAGAAAATTTCGTTCCCAAAAGTTTCTCTATAAAAAGCTTTTCGTCCAAGAGCGATTAAATCTTCTGTAATCGCAACAGCGCCATTCTCTGCTGAAAGTAACTGTTTCCCTTCTTCTGTTTTTAGTAAATTTTCTGCTTCAGCTTTACTAACAACTTTGCCCAACACATCGTAAGAACCTATTTCTTGTGCTGTAGGGTGGCTGAGAGGAGTGTATGTATTGTTGAGGCTTGGCGTTCCTGGAAATGCAAAGTCAATTTGGTATGTAAAGAAACTAACAAGAATTAAGAGCGCTACTAATATAATAATTCCACGCAGCCGCATAAAAAGTGGAATTTGTTGAGATCGCGACGCTTCTGGTTGATTGACTTGGTGTTCGGTAGTTTCTTGAGATGATAACATAAGACCTAATATAGTTTTACCAAAGAAAGGCAGAGGACAGAAGGAAAGATGGTAAATACAAGAAGAAAGCCGATTGGTGGGACTCGATATTGTCAAAATTTCTAAAAAGAACGCCCACAAATAGAATCTACATAAGCGGCTGGCTGGTTCCTATTTTGTTCTCGACAAAGTAAGAACTGAGCTAGACGTTGTTGATAGTAATATCGATGAGTAATCCAACCAAGAGGCGCACCTATGATCGATCCAATTATCAAACCAGTAATTAGACTATAAACAAGATGTTTTCTTTTAATGGTATTGATTCTAGTCGCAGTAGTTTTTGTTACCATAAATTTTCCTTAAATCTTCTTTAGATATTGAAACTCAAACACGAATATAGGGTGAGCAGCACCCACCCTACAACAGTCGTTATCAGTGCAAAATTGCAGATATTACACAACTAGTTTGAGCTTTGTTGTTATTCAGCTAGATACTAAACTTCAGCACCCGCCTTTGGTTCAGTCCCCATTGGAGAGACGTAATCGCGGAAAATATTCATTTGCTGCTCAAATTCAACTTGCTTAAGTTTATTGAGCAATTCTTGAGATTGTGAAGAAAGCTTGTAACCAGGAGGCATAGAAATAATAGTCGCATTATCCATACCTTGAGCTAGGCGATACCAAAATAGTAACTTCGTAGTATCGCTCATGGAACCATACATACGACTGTACTGATTATCTGTGTTATTAATCAAATCGCGCTGAAACTGTAGTTGTTCTTCTGATGGTAGTTCTTTAATTTGATTGAATAAACCTTCAGCAACACTATCAGACACTGTGCTTGCTCCAGGAGCTGCTGGAGTTATAGACTTGCCCATTTCTTTATAAAGAAACCAGAACAAAGCCAATTGTTCATCTACAGGTAAACTTTGAAAAGCTTGAACGTGTTCTCGAACATTAGGATCGTTAGTTTGAGTAAATGTCATAATCCACTCCGATTGCAAAAAAACTTTCACGCTCCAAGCTATCAAAGTTGAATTTGATGTTTAACCCCACTGAAGACAGATGTATGTAAATCAAAGAGAAGAACAATTGTAGGGAGTGGTGAGTAGGGAGTAGGGAGTGGGGAAAAGACAATTAGAAGTTAAAAGGACTTTTTAAGTTTTAACTTCTAAGTTTGTTACTTTTTTAACCTAAATTCCTATTCCCCATTCCCCATTCCCTATTTTTAGGAGATTTAACCGTGGATAGACGTTTAAAAGAAAAAGTTGCAATTATTACAGGTGCTGGTGCTGGTATTGGAGAAGCTATTGCCCATAAATTTGCTAAAGAAGGTGCATCAGTGGTTGTCAATGGACTTCCTGATGACCCAATTGAGGATGTTGTTAATTCCATCAGACACTACGGTGGTAAAGCTATAGCCTATGCTGGAGATGTTTCTCAAGAATTTCACGCCCAAAATTGCGTTCAGACGGCAATTAATGCTTATGGTAAGTTAGATATCTTAATCAACAATGCTGGTGTATTTTTAGCTACAGCAGAACTTCAAGACTATCCTGCTGAAGTATTCGATGATACTATTCGCATGAATTTGCGATCGGCATTTTTGATGACCAAATACGCACTCCCCCATCTGCACAAAACTCGCGGTAACATTGTTTCAGCTGGTTCTGAAGCAGGTTATAACGGTTTAGCGTATAACACGGTTTATGGCGGTACAAAAGGTTGGATGCACTCTTTTATGCTTGGTGTTGCAGTAGAGCAAGCTAAATATGGCATTCGCGCTAACTGTGTTTGTCCTGGTGCTATTGATACCGCTTGGACACATAAGGAAGATAGTCCAATGAATGCGAAGATGGAAAAAAACCTCATTGATGCCACACCACTAGCAAGACGCGGTACACCAGAAGAAATTGCTAACGTTTACGCTTTCATTGCTTCTGATGAAGCCAGTTATGTCACTGGTGCGTTATGGTTAGCTGATGGTGGAGTGACTACTGCAAAAGGGTCTGCTGGTTCAGACACTCCTTTCTGGATGAGGTTTGCACCTAAGGGTGAATTGCGCCTCGATCACTCTAAAGAAGGATTGGAAAATAAGCAAACACAAACCCTCATTTAAAATTCGGAATTCGGAATTTTAAATTCATAATTCCGAATTCCGAATTATTTCAAACTTCATTGTTAACTGGTCACTGGTCACTGGTCACTGGTCACTGGTCACTGGTCACTGGTCACTGGTCACTGTCCCCTTTGTTCATAATCTTCCGAGGACATGGGATCTAATTCCCAACGGCGGTCATCGCGCTGCTCAAAAATATCTACTGTTCGCAGATTGGCTTTATCATTCATTTCCATGCCAACAGCAGCGCCAAGGTCATCTACAATGTCTTGGTCGGGAGTGGGGACTGTACCACCAACACCCTCATCCCCTACTGTTGCTTCTAAATCCCAACGAGCATCTATATCTCCCCCTGTTAACTTTGGACTGGCTTCTGCGTTACCTGGATCGTCATATTTGTTTTTGCGATCGCCAATATTATTCCCTGGTAAGTCTTTGACACCAGTTCCGTAGGATTCAGTGACAACTTGTGGCAAATCATCTGTGTCAAAGTTTTGATTGGACTTTTCTTCTGCCATAGCTCTTTTACTTTTTGGTGCATTCTCACGATAACGCGTTCTCTATCTGGAATAGTCACCCAAAAGATTTACTACTTATGAGGTAATCAAAACTCAACAAGATCTTTCTTTAGTATGAAGAGAATCTGAGGAGTGACACCTATTTTTTATATTTATGATATGGTCACTTCACAAAAAGTTGGAATTCACGAAAATATTTCAGCAGATTCCAGGCTTTAACTCATAACTCCTTCCTTTATCTTAAATAAATAAAAGTATATTTACTTAAATGCAACTCAATACTCATCGTTTATACTCTGTTGGCACAATTGTCAAATATGTAGAGACGATCTGTTTGAAGGTAACCGTTCACAGAGTTTATGACCAGGCATATTAGTCTTGACTTCAGCAGTATTGAGAGAAAGTATAAAACCATCAATGTATCACTTTAGAGATAAGAAGCATATATCCCCAAAGAACGAAGAAAAGCTAGTAATTTCAACGTAATAATAAGAGTCATGAATTCATGGTCGAGTGATAAGGGAGTTAGGATTTATGACTTGGGATATGCTGATATAACTCATACCCAACTCATGATTCCTAACTATTTTCTAAATTTACTCATATAGTCATCAAATCTTCAAAGATAAAAATAATTGATTTTTATAAGATTACAGTCTGCTTGAAACCAGTATCACAGTCAGCATTGGAGGTAAAAAATGAAATATGGAGAATTTATAAAACACGTTCAAAGCATTGCTCAATTGAATTCTCACGAGGATGCAGAACGTGCAACACGTGCAACACTAGAAACTATCAGGGAGCGCATCGTTGGAGATGAGGCAAAAGACTTAGCATCTCAGTTACCGCAAGAACTGGGTGAGTATTTGCACGGGCGTGAAGGTGAAAACGGTCAAGCGTTTTCAATGCAGGAGTTTATTTCCCTAGTGAGTCAGAAAGAGGGAGTAGATCCAGTTGCTGCAGCAACACACACTCGTGCTGTCTTCGCTGTACTGCGGAACGCTGTCACACCAGGTGAGTTTCAGGATTTTCAGGCTAATTTCTCAGACGACTATGCAGAGTTATTTCCCGTCTCACCAACAATGGCTAATTGTTAATAGCTAATGGCTAATAAATCTGAAAAACCTACAATTAGCCATTAGCTATTATAAACTTACAAGGAGATACCATGGTACAACATAACAATCATTCTGGAAAAAAAAGAGTAGCTATCCTCATAGAAAACTATGTAGAGGATTCGGAGTTTCAAGTTCCATACAACGCTATAAAACAAGCAGGAATAGAGATTGTTGTCCTTGGTGCTCGGATGAATGAAACCTACAAAGGCAAACAAGGTAAACTTTCCAAACAAGCTGATGGTACAACATCAGAAGCGATCGCATCCGAATTTGATGCTGTAATTGTTCCTGGTGGTATGGCTCCTGATAAAATGCGCCGCAATCCCAACACTGTTAGATTTGTGCAAGAAGCTATGCAGCAAGGAAAGATTGTAGCTGCTGTTTGTCACGGTCCACAAGTTTTGATTGAAGGGGATTTGCTTCGAGGTAAGCAAGCGACAGGCTTCTTGGCGATTCGCAAAGACATGATTAATGCGGGTGCTAATTATATAGATGAGCCTTTAGTCGTTGATGGTAACTTAATTACATCACGCCAACCTGGAGACTTAGCCATTTTTACCACAGCTATTTTGAGCCGATTGGGATATGGCGGTAAAGATGCAGCATTACCAAACGAAAAAGACACAGCAGCTGAGTGGTGGAAACTCGCTGATGCTTGGGGCGGTTCTACCAAGGGTGATATTGTCAAAGCGTTAAATACATCTCTTGCTGGTGAGCGTTATTCTTTAGAAGCGCTGGAAAATTACATCCAAAAAGAATCAGAGCCACAAGTGAACTCTGTCTTTCAAGAAATGGTAGGAAGCAAACAGCGCAATATCAAAATATTGGAAGCACGTCTGGATCAATTAGGTGAAAAGCCTTCCTTGACAGCAAATATCGCTAACCAGTATGCAAAAGTGAAAACTGCCCTCACAGGAAGCGATGACATATACCAATTGCGTAGTGCTTTAGGAGATGTGCAAACTGGTATAGGTGATATTGGAGCTTTAATGGCAGCAACAACCGATCCAGTTTCAACGACCATTTTTACACAAATCCACAACGACCTACGGACATACGAGCAGCGACTCGTAGACTTGTATCGGGCGCATTCGGGTGCAGGAGTTAAGCCCGCGAAACCGACTACAGGAGCGGCTGTGTCAATGTAGGTTTTTGCGGAACGAACTATAGGCGTAAAGATAGCGTAAAAAGTTCAGGAGGGTAACTTTGCGCCTGTATGGTTCGTTTGTACAGACGCGTCATGACACGTCTATACAATTTGTAAAGGAGAATCATAAAATGGCATCTATTTCAGAAAGTAAGCAAAATCAAGGTAAAACTGAAGCCAGTGAAACCGAACGCTGGACTTCATTGCTTGGTGGTAGTGCAATGGTATTAATGGGTTTAAGCCAGCGTTCCTTGAGAGGGGTTTTGATGGCTGTGGCGGGTGGTGGTCTGATTTATCAGGGTGCAACAAAGCAAAGCACGATTCAGCAAGCACAGCAAGCAATAGGCATAGGTCAACAAGGGATCAAAGTTGAAAAGACAGTGACTATAGATAAGCCTGTTGAAGAGCTTTATCGTTTCTGGCACAACTTTGAAAATTTGCCCAGATTTATGAAGCATCTCAAATCCGTGAAGGTATATGATGCAAAACGTTCTCATTGGATTACTAGCGCACCTTTAGGCGGAAGTGTGGAATGGGATGCTGAGATTCTTGAAGACCGGGAAAATGCATTTATTTCTTGGGCTTCAGTAGAAGGAGCAGATATCGATAACTCGGGTTTTGTCCGGTTTAAACAAGCACCTGGTAATCGTGGGACTGAGGTCAAGGTCGTAATTGAATATTTCCCACCGGGCGGGGCGTTGACAGCGACTTTCGCTAAACTTTTCGGTGAAGAACCAGAACAACAAATTGGTGATGATTTGCGCCGTTTCAAAATGCTGATGGAAGCAGGCGAAATTGCTACAACCGAGGGACAGCCTAGAGGCAAAGGTTAGTAGTTAGTAGTTAGTGGTTCTCATAACAACTAACCACTAACTACTAACCACCAACAATTTTTAATTTAAAATCCAAACTATAAGCATAAAATGAAAGCAGTCTGTTGGTACGGTGCTAATGATGTAAGGGTAGAGAATGTACCAGATCCAACAATTCTTAACCCCCGTGATGCCATTCTCAAAATTACATCAGCAACTATATGTGGTTCTGATTTACACATTTATGATGGCTACATCCCAACGATGAAAGCAGGTGACATTATTGGTCACGAGTTTATGGGAGAAGTCGTTGATGTTGGTCGTGAAGTCAAGAAGTTGAAAAAGGGCGATCGCGTTGTAGTCTCTTCAATCATCGGGTGCGGTCAATGCCACTACTGCCAACAACAGAAGTGGTCGCTGTGTGATAATTCCAACCCCAACGGTTGGATACATGATAAGTTATTTGGTTTTGGTACAGCAGGGATTTTTGGATACTCCCACGCTTTCGGTGGCTATGCAGGAGCTTTTGCAGAATATATACGAGTACCGTTTGCAGATTACGGTGCCGTTCAAGTACCAGAAGGTATTCCTGATGAAAAAATACTGCCCCTTTCCGATGCTTTCCCCACAGGCTACATGGGAGCAGAAATGTGCAATATTTCTCCTGGGGATACCGTAGCAGTCTGGGGTGCAGGTCCCGTAGGTCTATTCGCTATGAAAAGTGCCTATATGCTGGGCGCAGAACGGGTAATTGCCATTGACCGAGTTCCCGAACGTCTGCAAATGGCTCAAGAATTCGCCAACGCAGAAACTATCAACTATGAAGAAATCAGTGCAGGGGATGCCCTTAAAGAAATGACGGGCGGACGTGGTGCTGATGCTTGTATAGATGCTGTTGGGCTTGAAGCACACGGTATGGGTTTGGAAGGATTTTACGATGAAGCCAAGCAAGCAGTCAGGTTAGAAACGGATCGTCCTCACGTGCTGCGGGAAATGATTTTGGCTTGTCGAAAAGGTGGAATTTTGTCAATTATGGGTGTTTATTCGGGATTTGTAGACAAAATCCCCATGGGTGCAGCTATGAACAAAGCCCTTACTTGGAAAATGGGGCAAATGTTCGGTCAGAAGTATATGCCCATGTTGTTGGATCGCGTTCTTAATAACGAAGTCGATCCGTCCCGTGTTTTCACCCATCGCTTACCCCTAGAGGAAGCAAAGCAGGGCTTTGAAATGTTCAAGCACAAGAAAGATAACTGTGTCAAAGTTCTGCTGAAACCATAAAGTTTGTTAGTGGTTAGTGGTTAGTGGTTAGTTGTTAGTGGTTCTCATAACAACTAACCACTAACAACTAACCACTAACCAAGTTCCGATTATATAGGAGGAAATTCATGAAACGCTTACATCAAATTTTGACAGTTTTTTTAGTAGCATCAACTTTTTTCGTGATGCAAGCTTTTGGTTATGGTACATTACAAGCGCAAGCTGACCAAACTGTAACAAGCCCAGAGGGTATTTACTACAAAGCAGTACCCGGAGAAGCACGTAATGTTAACAGTACTGACAAGCTCAGAACTATTGATAACAATAATACGGGCTATACTGATAACATCAGAAATGATAATAACCTGCTTGAAAATGCCAAAAAAGGCCTGAAAGAAACTGCTGATAATGTCCGTGATTCAGTTTCTCGGAATGTTAATGATACCGCCCGTAATATTGGTGATAACGTTACAACCCCAGAAGGCACTTATTACAAATCAACACCTGATGCGGGTAACTATAGCAATAACGATCGCTACTCCCAAAATTCTGGAAATCCTTTAAAAGATGCTGCTGATAATGTTCGCGAAAAGCTGAATTTAGATGAGCCTCTTCCTCGCAGTACAAAAGAATTTTTGAATTCAACGGAAAAGCGAGTTGAAAAGACAGTTCAACCAGTAACTCGAACACCAGAAGGTTACTATCAAGAACCTTCTCGCGCTCGATAAATAGGGAGTAGGGAGTAGGGAGTCCTTATTCCCTATTTCCTAGTAATAAATGACTAGTAACTATTATGTTTGATTCTTTTAGAAAAGAACTTTCTCGTCGTCATCTTTTACATAAAGCAGGTTTTGGCTTTATGGCAGTTGGTGTCAGTGGGGCAATAGAGTACATTATTAAACCATCTCGGACTCTAGCTCAAGCTGCTCCTGCACCATCTAAAGAACCTTCTTTGCCTCCTGAGAAAAAGCTGGGATGGGCAGTTGTCGGTCTAGGTAAGTTTGCTACCGAACAAATTATGCCTTCATTCGCTGAGTGCAAAAGGTCAAAGTTGGTCGCCTTAGTGAGTGGCGATCGCGCCAAAGCAGAAAAGTATGCACGGCAATACGGTATCAACTCAAAAAATATTTACGATTATCAGAACTACGATAATCTTCGCAATAACCCAGAGGTAGATGTCGTCTATATTATCTTACCTAATGGGCTGCACGCCGAATATAGTATTCGTGGCGCACAGGCACTTAAGCACGTTATGTGTGAAAAGCCAATGGCAAATACTGTTGAAGAATGCCAAGCAATGATTGATGCAGCCAAAAAAGCAAACCGCAAGTTGATGATTGCTTATCGCGCTCAGTATGAACCTTATAATCTAGCCGCCATTCAACTTGCTCAAAGTGGCAAACTAGGAAAATTAAAAGCTGTGACTTCTGACCACGGGCGGATTCTTGACCCCAAAGACCCCGCAGATGTTTGGCGCATGGACAAAAAACTAGCAGGTGGAGGTTCCCTTTACGATATCGGTATCTACAGCTTGCAAGCTGCAAGGTACATTACAGGCGAAGAACCCGCAGAAATTAGTGCCTTTACCTACAGCACTCCTGGAGACCCCCGCTTCCGTCAAGTTGAGGAAAACGTTAACTTCACGTTGCGCTTTCCTAGCGGTGTGCTTGCTAACTGTACCTCCAGTTATGGTTACTCCAGTACGAAGCGCATTCAAGTTTTTGGATCTGACGCAGTCTTGGAATTAGATCCAGCAACAGACTACTATCAACATCGCCTATATATCAACCGAAATAACCGTAGAGAAGAGCAAAATATTGAAGAGAAAAACCAGTTTGCTTTAGAAATAGATCACCTGTCTGAGTCCATCTTGGCAAACAAGCAACCTAAAACTCCCGGTAAGGAAGGCTTGCAAGATGTCAAACTCATGAATTTAATTTACCAAGCAGCGCGTACAGGCGAAAAGGTAAAAGTTTAAACAATGGTTAGTGGTTAGGAGTTATTTGTTATTTGTTTTACAACTAACCACTAACCACTAACCACTAACCACTAACCACTAACAATATTGAGGAAACAAATATGCTAGATACAACTGTTAATAAAATAGATTCAGCTTATTCCCCTAAAGGTGAACAAGGTCAAAAGTATCTTGCTTCCGGTAAGACTATTTCAATGCGCCTTTGGGAAAATGAACAACCCAATGAACCCAAAAAAGCAACTGTCAGGGAATACGAAACTGTTGGTTATGTCATTAGCGGTCGGGCTGAGTTACATATTGAAGGACAAGTGGTTTTGCTAGAGCCTGGAAGTTCTTGGGTCGTACCGAAGGGATCGTCTCACACTTACAAAATCTTAGAATCGTTTACAGCTGTTGAAGCAACCAGTCCACCCGCTCAAGTTCACGGAAGGGACGAGAATTAAGTACAGAATTGCACAAGTTTGTATACTGGAAACGGCTAACAACTGTTCTTTTTCGGAATGGTTTGATATTACTTGTAAGGGCGCAATGCCTTGCGCCCCTACGAGTTTTTGACAATTTTTGGAGAGAACAGCGCTAAAGCGCAACTACTAACCTAAGATTGCTTCCACTATCTCAAAGCTTTGGGCAGTGCATTGTAAAGCTATTTGTACTGGATCGATAATTTCAATCTGTGACAAGAATTGCTTGACTTTGTCAACACTTGTTGCTTTGAGCCACTCGAATAAGCAAGGAATTTCGCTACATCCAGCAATAATACAGTCAAAGTCTGGTTGCGTTTTGAGCATCTGTACAAAAAATTTCTCCCCTGCTTGACAGGCAATGTCACGGTCAAAGGCTTTCACACCTTGATAAATTCCCTCCATTAGCGTGAGTTGCAACATCTTGCTGGGTTCTACATAGGCAATGTTGGCTTGCTGCAATGGTTGAGAGTAAATATGACCTAGTCGTGTTCCGCTCGTACCCAAAATTAAAGGCTGACACAAGTTGGATGTCTGTAAATGATACATAACAGACTCAATCAAAGAAACCCATTGCAATTTGTCAGCAATTTTTGGATAATTAAGTTGTAAGCGATGCCACACTTTAGGAAAAAAGTAATGAGCGGTATTACATAGGACAATCACTTGAACAGGTTTAGAGATCGAGTAAATATAGTGAAGCCCTTCTCGGATAGCAGTTTCTAGCATCACAACTATTTGGTGTTCTTGAGAGAATGCACTCAAAATTCGAGTTGTTTGTTCGATGATTGCAGTTCTGTCAGGTAGAGAACAAGCCTGAAACAAAACAATTTCCCTGTTATCTTGAAACATTTGACAAGCTTGTTCAAAAGCGATGGTACCCGCTAAGGGACCCATACCACCTAACAGAAGTAAAGGTGGTAATCGAATCTGCTTTGGTCTGAGGGCAATAACTTCTACAGGGTAGCTTTGATCGGCAATCACCTCTCCTTGTCTTCTTTTTTCGTGAGCAATGACACAGAGTTGTTGTCGGTATTTCTCCATCGCAGTCATCGCTTGTTCAACATTCTCGTAACAGTAATGATACTTGGGTTTAAGAGACGTACAGGATATTTTTTGCTTCATCTCTTTCTGGCTTCAATTTCATAGTTAACTCTTCCATGATTGAGCCTACACGGGTTAGGTATTCTGTAAACAACAACTTTGCTTGTGATCGTCAATAGAAGTGTTAGTCGCTTGAGTATACTCGAAAACGTATTGTTAAAGTGACGCAAAAACTAGATAAATTCCACCTAATTCTCGCTCTCTTACCTTTGTGCTCTTTGCGTCTTTGTGGTTAAAAAATGTTTTTGAACCGCAAAGACACAAAGAGCGCGAAGAGAATACTTGTTTTTCAAACATTACCTTGATAGGGCTACCACCAATTCCTATCAATCCTAATTTCTACGAAATCTATCTAAAAAGTTAATTTTTACCCCTAAGTTGATAACTGCACGTCCATTGGATTTAAATTCTGCATTATTTAAGGCGACAATGTAAGGCTGATTACCAATAATAGTGATAATTGGTCCACCTGAAGAACCACCTGTCGCATCACAGTTATGTAATAAAACATTGCTTTCTTCACCTACAATACTACAACCCTTTTGCACGTTAGCCGTCCATCCCTTTCCAGCAGTGAAAAATTGATATTTTTCTTTGTTTGGATCGGGAAAATCACCAGAATAACCCACAAAAATATACTGATTGCGATTGTTAAGAAGAGTTGATGAAGATAAAGATTGCCAACCCAGATAACCGTATTTTAAACCAATAGGTTTATTTAGCTTTAAAAGCGCCCAGTCGTTGATTTGATTTTCTAAAGCAGTTCCCGTAAAATCAGTGCCGTAAACTACATTTTCAACCAGAGCAACATCTGATTTATCTGCAACTTTACGATTAATTACATTCGGTATAAATAAAATTTTTTGACTTAACTGGCTTGTATTTTCATCAATAACACAGTGTGCGTTAGTCAAAACGATATCTTCACCGATTAATGTACCCGTGCAATGGTAACCTTTTCCTTCAGCAGTTAATCCTTGGACTTTACCAATTGCTGACCAAGGATATTTACAGCTTAAAAGAGGAATGCGATCGTCCCAACCCACGATTCCTCTGCTGCGAGCTTGTGTATCATCAGCTTGGTCTGGCTGAGTGGATTGTTGTAAAGTATGAGGTTGGAAAGCTCTGCCATTCACTTTGATAAGAGAATTGTTAGCATCTTGTAACCGTGTAAATTTTGGTGTTGTTGCTGATGATGTAGCAGTTTGAGCATTGCTATTCAACCAAGAATTTAACGTAATTACGCTGGTGAGACTAGCAGTAAATAATGCAGTTATTCTTTGAATGATGAGATTGTTATTCATAGTTCATACCGTTTGGGATTTGGGATTTGGGATTGAGAAAGTCTTGCATAGACTTAGTTTTAACTAATTCTCTGTCTCAGCTTTTTTTCCAATTGGTTTCATCTCTTGATTTTGTAATTCAGAGTTGTGAAAATGAAACTTTTGTTTTTGACAAGTTAATATACTTCTAGAGGTTTTACCAGGTATGCAGTTTTGCTAAAACGATAAATAAATCTACACCCGTTCCAGGTTTTACTAAGGTACAGACATCCGATTGAATTGAGGTACTCTTATAACTTTTTATAATGGGCGGACAAACTGCGATCGAGAAGTTACCGCGAGTTTAAAATTTCTTTTGAAATTTGGACAAAAAAGAGTTGTTATGGAAACATCAGCACTATGCTTAACATAACTTAACTCTGAGACGCCAGACAAAAGGCTCATCATAAATGACAATTTCTGATGACCTGCAATCTTTAGTATTCGCTTTGACAAAAAGATGTATCTGGTGTGGTGTGTTTATCTATTAAATGGCAATTAAATTATCTAAAATAATTTTAGAACCCCAAACCAAACTTGATACTCCGCCATGCTAGAGTACAAATTGCCGCGATATCTACCTTCGGCAGAAGAACTGCCCGACTCGGACGAAACACCTGTGGATAACGAACTGCAAGAATTATTACCAGGACTGTTAAAAGCCACCCTGCTGATGCTTTGGTCAGAGCGGATGGACTGGTTTTTCGGCATTGATATGGGGATTTATACTCACCCAGATGAACCGGCAATAGTACCGGATGGATTTCTCAGTTTGGGTGTTGAAAGATTTTATGATGAAGAGTTACGTCCTAGTTATGTACTTTGGGATGAAAATGTAGTCCCAATTTTAGCTTTAGAAGTCGTATCCCAAACTTATCGTAAAGAATACAGTGCTAAAAAAGATGAGTATGCAACGCTAGGCGTACTTTACTATGTAATTTACTCATCGCGTCGCCGTCGCAAACCTCGCCTAGAAGTACATAAACTAGTAAACGGTGAGTACGTATTACAGCAGGGAAACCCAATTTGGATGCCAGAAATCATGTTGGGAATTGGCTGTGCTCGTGGAAGTTATGGCGGAATTACCCGCGAGTGGCTGTATTGGTACGACGAACACCAACAGCGATATCCAACACCCTCTGAACAAGTCAAAATAGCCGAACAACAAGCACAAGCCGAAGCACAACGGGCACAAGCCGAAGCACAACGGGCTGAAAAACTGGCTGCCAAATTACGCGAGTTGAATATTGACCCTGATAATATTTAGTTTTCGAGCAACCTCATAGCTGTTTTCAGTTAAGTGCAATACTATTAATTCATCGCCATTCACCCAAGAAGGTAAACGCCGACCAATAATAGGGATTGCGCCATTTTTCATGCTGCCACATTTTTAATTGTGTTGCTCGTAACGCTTGATTTGCTGTCTTTTTGTTTTGCCAGATTTGCTGGTAGAATTCTTGCATAAACTCAGATGTGCCTTCATCGCTCACTTGCCACAATGACACTAACAGTCGTTCTCCACCTGCATACATGAGTCCTCTTGTCAACCCTACCAATCCTTCTCCTTGAATTTCTTTACCGAGTCCGGTTTCACAAGCACTCAGCACAATTAAATCGGCTGGATAATCGAGGTTAAACAAGTCTGCAAGTCGCAAATATCCTCGAAGGTTTGATAGCATTTGTAGGGGCGCAAGGCATTGCGCCCCTACAAGTTTTTGACAATTTTTGGAAAGTTAGATTCTAAACCGTTTTAAGTATAAGTAGCTAGGCGCAAATAAACCGAACTAAGTTACAAAATTTAACGCTCGTAAGAAGGAAGAGGGAAGAGGGAAGAAGTATCCCCATCAATAAATTGAGGGGATTTGAAATGGCAAGAACAAAATCTTACTTTTCCATCAATAAATTGAGGGGCTTCTACCTTAGGAAGAAGGAAGAGAGAAAGAGAATCAGGAAAATTCTTTCCAACTTCGGTCCTTTCTTCTTCCTCCTTCCTTATTTTCGGTAAATAAACCCAAAATCCTTACCAAGGACAGGTGACAAATGACAATTGACTTACCTAGACTTCATCCGCGTGCGTCTGCGGTCATCTGCGGTTAGAGATGATTTATAAAGTAAACATTAAGACATCGTGGGTTGGATTGAGGAACGAAACCTAACAATTCGATTCAATGTTGGGTTTCGTTCCTCAACCCAACCTACGTAATATCTGATGTTGGCGATTTAAGATTGACTTTATAAATGACCTCTTAATTATTCTAGAGTAGATTCCACCACTAGCAATCCGAGCGATCGCATACTATCTTTACCACCATTTGCCTTTGATTTGACAAAATAACAAATCTATGAATAACTTTTATCTTAAAATTCAAAAAGTTGCTAGAACTTGTTTATTTGAACTGTCTTGGGGTAAGAGTCAACATATCACTGCTGAACTTTCTTATCCGGAAAACATCATATTGTCTTACCAAGAATGGCAAAAAGTTTATTGTAATTTCTACAGCAATCAATCGCGAGGAAAAGTCATAGACAAAGGAGTTATTGCTCCACCTCCTGTAGATTGGCAAGCACAATTAGTGCAATCTGAGGCAAAGTTTTTATATGAATTTCATCAATGGTTACGCAATAAAGAATTGTACGAGATTCGGATAAAGCTCAGTCAGAAAGCACTAGAACAGACTAACAGGAGCGTTAAAGATAATTCCGCAAACACCATTGATATTTTCATCAGTTGTAATTGTTCTGAATTAGAATATTTGCCTTGGGAAGCATGGGAAATTAGTACGGAATTCGTATCTGGTAAACTCCGTATTGTGCGTCAACCACTTAATATCCGTCAAGAAGTTGTTAACTTAAATAAAAAAAGCTCCAGAAAAGCTCGATTGTTAGCAATCTTTGGAGACGAAACTGGCTTAAGCTTTGATGAAGAATTACGAGCTATAAAATCACTTAAAAACCAAGCCACGGTTAAAGTTCTTCGTTGGAAACCAAACCAAGATATTAATGAGTTTAAAGGTGAAATCATCAAGTCTCTAATAACTCAATGCTGGGATATGCTCTTTTTTGCAGGTCACAGTAATAAAACGAACTTCACTGGTGGTCAATTATCAATCGCTCCCAATGTAACTATTGCTTTAAGTGAAATTGAGAAACCTTTAAAGACTGCGATCGCAAATGGTTTACAATTTGCTCTCTTTAATTCTTGCGATGGTTTAAGTATAGCAAACAAACTGATTGATTTGGGCTTAAGTCAAGTTGCCATTATGCGAGAAAAGGTACATAATCGTGTAGCAGGAGAATTTTTTGTTCAGTTTTTGAATGCAATTAAAGAGTATAGAGATGTCCATGAAGCATTATTAGCAGCAAACGACTACCTCAAAACTGAAAAAAATCTTACTTATCCCAGTGCTTATCTAATTACTTCCTTATTTCGTCATCCTGATGCAGAGTTATTCCGTTTAAAACCATTTGGCATTCAACATCAAATTAGAAAATGGTTACCAACACCTTGTGAAATTTTTACGTTAGGAACATTAGTTATTTTAAGTCTTTTCCAACCCGTACAAGAAGCTGTACTAGATTGGCAAGTGGGTATGCAAGCCGCTTATCGCAATGTTACTAAACAAATCCCACCAAAAACTCATCCACCAGTTTTACTTATCCACATCGATGAAGTATCATTGAATGAAGCTGGTACTAAAGCTCATAAATTTAATCCTATAGATCGTAGTTATTTTGCTAAATTAATTGATAAAGCAACAACATTTTCTATTAAAATTATTGGTATAGATTATCTTTTTGATAGATTGACAGAAGACGATAAAATCTTATCTACGTCTATAAAAAACTCTATTAATAACAATGGAACGTGGTTTATCTTTGCAAACACAACATATAATAACAAGCCGCAAGGTATACTTAAAGAGGTTGCCGACCTCAACCAAACCTTACAAGGTAATGCCGATAAATTTGCTGGATATCTATCATTAGTCCAGGCGAGTACAGATTGTATAGAAAGCTGTCCTTTTAGTTACTTAATAGCATTAGTATCTTTTTAAAATCAAGAAAAACTAACTCAAAATATACCGCAACCACAATTATCAAGAAATCGCGATCTACGTACAGATTTGATTAAGTCTTTGGAGAAACTTCCAGAAAATTCATCGTTGACTCAAGAATTACGAAAATTAAGTCTTTCAAGAGTCACGAGCTTTTCGGAGTATTTCGGTCAAGCTTGGCTCTATCCAATTATTGACTATTCTCTACCACCAGATCGAGTTTATCAGCTCATGAAGTCTGGGGATTTTCTACAAAAATATAATACGACTCTCAACCAAGAAAACTTAAAACAGCAAGTTGTACTTATTGGTGCTGGTGGATATGAGGAAGCTGGATTATCAAAGTTTCACAAGGATATTTTTGCGTTACCAATGGGAGTGGCTTATTGGCGATCGCAAAATCCTTCTCAGAACTTTCTTCCAGAGATTACTGGAGTAGAAATCAATGCTTATATGATTCAACATTTGCTCAAACAACATCTTATTATCCCAATTCCCGACTTGTGGATGATTGGTATTGCTGCATTATTTGGAAAAGGGACACAGTTGTTACTGACTCAAAGTCAGCATACCAAACGCCGTAGATCTTTATTCATGACTTCCCTTGTGGGTGGAACGGGAATTTATGCATTGATATCAATGCAGTTGTATGTATCAGCAAGCCTTGTAGTGCCTTTATTTTTACCATCCGCAACATTTTGGATTTATGTGTTATTCGGATTGAGGAATCACAATGATAAATAAAATTTCTGGAATTCGCTTTTTGATGTGCGTCAGTTTTGCCTCAATTTCAGTTATTCCTACTTTAGCGATCGCACCAGAAATAACAAGAGGTCAAACATCAATCTACGTATCCTCTTGGCAAAATATGTTTCATTGGTTGGTAAAACGGAAGAAACAACGTCCAATTTCACGAGGAGATTTATGTCTCATCTCTCCTAATGAAAAGATTTACAGTACTCAGCCACTTTTCTTATGGAAAGGTAATTTGAAGAAAATTGAAGTTTCAGAAGTAGATGGTAATAAATATGCTTGGAAGCCAAATATCGAGCAAAAAACTTCAGTAACTTATACAGGAAAAGAAGCATTACAACCAGGAAATAGTTATAAGTGGGAAGGCTTCCTCGGTGACAATCCTGCTATATTTGCCAATTTTCAAATCATGGACGAGCAAGAACGCTTGGTTATAAGCAATGAACTTAAGGCTTTGGAAAAACAACTGCAAGCCAAAAAAGCAGATGAGAAAACAGTCGCCCTTGAAAAAGCACAATTTTTCGCTGAAAAAGAATTATGGTCTGACGTATTGCAGCAAGTGTATTCAGTTCCCAAGGCTTCTAGTGAGCTATTACAAATAAGAAAAGATTTGCCAGAAAAGTTATGTAACCAGTAGACATCTCTAGAAATTAACTGTCTACTTCAGAACGTCCTCATAAATTAAATTTCTACTTTGACTATTTCCTCTAAACGATTAATCTCGCTTTTTGCCTCTTCAAGTAAGGTATCCCAATCATCTGGAGGGCGATCGCTTTCAAGCATTTTCTTAAAAACTCGATAAGCATCTGTGTTACTTTCATAGGCTCGCTTAGAGTTCTCATCATTAACCCAAGCATAAACAATTATTTTGCTCTCTACATGATATCGAAAAAACAGTCGGTACTGCTGAAAAAATATAGCTCTGAACCAGTGCTTATAATCATCACCAAGCGTTGTACCTTGGCGATAATCACTACGTGTTGGATCTTGAGGAATAGTTTCAAATGCCAGCTTTGCTATGGCAGCTAGACGCTTTGTAGCGTTTTTTCTCTTGTAGTCTTTGGGATACTTCTGGCGCAAACGCTCAACTTGCGCCAAAAGTTCATCAAACTGTTTGAGAAAGAGAGGATGGACAAATATGCTCCACTCATTAATTACTAGCATCTGGTTTAGAGACAAATTTATTCATCCTCATCAGAGAGTGGAGCATCAAGATCGCAATCAACTTCAGCAACCAAGGACTGAACACGACTAACTAAATCAGGGCTAAGTGCTTGTAAATGCTGAGGATTTTTTTCAATATCTCGTGCAAGAAAATTCAGAAACTGCCCAAGGACAGGATCGCTCTGGGTCTGCTCGGCGCGAGAAATTACTACTTTACCATCGGATTGAATTGTGTAGCAAATTTTATCGCGCTTACTTAAGCCAAGAATTTTGCGAACAGCATCAGGGACTGTAGTCTGATAGCGATCGGTAAGGCTAGATTCTACGCATATAATTTGTGTTACTGCCATAGAAAATTAATTTATTTAAGATTTCTTTTAATGTAATGCATTTGCATTGTCTTGTCAAGAATGCAATTTGTAAACTCCACAAAACTTACCTCAAAAAGTTGCAAACACAATCAGAATTTGGGGTACAAGTATTATTAAATTCAAGCTTCCGGAGAACTTGCACCCGAAGGTTGTTGTGTCCTGTGCTACCATCGCGATCGCACAAAAGTTTCCTGTCAACTAGACTATGACAAACAACAAACTATTGCCGCTACACCAAAGTCCGCAACTAGGGGTGCTACTCACCGTCGTTCCAATGACCTCACAACTAGTATGCAATTTCCAAGACTGGGGAATACTCAAGAAGAAGCACAACAAATCAAGGTAATTTTTTCGAGTGCAACAATATTATCTGGTACCAAAGCCACAGAAACAGCCATCAAGCAACTTTCTGCTCCCAGTATTTTACACCTAGCAACTCATGGCTTTTTCCTCACTGACCAACAAATCAAACCTCAGTTGAATAATTTTGATTCCCAAACACCTGTTACATTCTCAGGAGAAAATCCCCTGCTGCGTTCTGGTTTGGCTTTGGCTGGTTTTAACAATCGCCGAACGGTTTCACAAAATTCTGATGATGGCGTACTCACTTCACTGGAAGTGGCGGGACTGGATTTACGTGGGACACAGTTAGTGGTGCTGTCAGCTTGCGAAACGGGATTGGGTGATATTAAAGTTGGGGATGGGCTTTATGGCTTTTGTTGTGCTCTAGTCATTGCTGGTTCTCAAAGCCAGGTCTTAAGTTTGTGGAAAGTGGACGATGCTGGTACTAAAGAGCTGATGGTGAAATATTATCAGAAATTGAAAGCAAGTCAGGGCAGACATGAAGCACTGAGGGAAGCACAACTAGAGATGTTGGCAACACCAAAATACCAGCATCCAAAGTATTGGGCGAGCTTTGTTGCTTCTGGAGATTGGACTCCACTTCACAATAAATAGAATTGTAGTAAGAACCTGTGACACAGCAGATTCTCAACTTTCAAATTTAATCAAAGCACAGAATTTTAAGATAGTGAATTATAGCATTCAACTGTAATATAGCGTTTCCCAAAGCAGATGCTGCGAACCGTAGTCAGCTTTTAGAATTAGTAGAAAGGATGTTAATTTATAAATTCTCAAATCAAAGTCGGCAGGAGTTGGAAGCAATGTTTGGATTAACAGAATGGCGACAAACCAGGTTTTATCAAGAAGTTAAGGAAGAAACAAAGTTAGAAACAATTCCAAAGTTGTTAAAAGAAGGATTGAGCTTAGAACAAATTGCACCAGTCCTCGAACTAGATATTGAGGTAGTAAGACAAGCTATTAACCAACAAGGCTAACAACTGTTCTTGTTCGGAATGGTTTCGTAGCATTCGTAGAGGCGCAATGCCTTGCGCCCCTACGATTGTTCACTCAAGGAGTGAGTGATGTTTATACTAGTGAATTGGCTCTGAGCGAAAACAAAGTTAGAAACAATAGTTAGTCGTCGGACAAGCGAAACCAGCGCTCTCAGCAGAACAGCAAGCATGCTTAGCAGAAACTGAAAGCAGCTAAGGGCGTTGATGTCAGAACCCCGGTTTCTTCTGCGAAACCGGGGTTCTAATTTCCGCTTATCCGAGCAGTATTGTCTGTTGATTAACTCTATGTTATGAACTAACAACCTGCTTCGCATACAAGAACAAAAGTACTAAGATAAACTCAGTACAAACAACTGCTTGGTAAGCTGCTATGACGTTAGGTACAATCAACCACTTATCTTTAACGGTGAGCGATCGCGCCTTATCGGAACCTTTTTACGACCAGATTTTACAGTTCATGGGGTATCAGCAGGTAGAAAAGAACGAAGAATTCATCATGTGGTGGCAACAGAGTGCGGGGGCTATTCTCATTTACAACAGCCGCCCGGACTCTCCTAACAAAATTCATGACCGCTACTCACCAGGATTGCATCACCTTGCCTTTAACGCTGAAAGTCGAGAGCAAGTCGATAAACTGTACCAGATCGTTCTGGATATGGGCGGTACAATTTTGGATGCACCCGCAGAATACAACCACTACGCTCCTGGCTACTACGCTTTTTACTTTGCCGATCCTGATGGAATCAAACTAGAATTTGTGCATATGCCAAACTTACCTTAAAAACTTCCACTTCTGAACCGAAACTTGTTCATAGACATCTCCAGAAATTAATTATGCATTACCCAAAAGTCTTGGTAGGGGCGCAACGCCTTGCACCCTTACACCTTTTCCACCAGATGTCTAATCCACTCTCATGCTAAAAGTCCGATCGTTCAGTGCATAACTAGGCATGATTGACACCTATGAGAAGATAGAGAAGTTGGCGTAACCTCAGTTTTCTTGAGGCTTTTTCGTTGTCTGTTGCATTTTTAAATGTGCCATCACCACTGTGGCAAATGGATTGTCACTCGCTTCTAACTCTGCCCAACGGTTTTGGTAATCCAGAAGCTTGACAATACCAAATTCAAATTTCAGCCTGGTGTTAGGGTAGCGAAAACTATACCGATTTGGTCGCCATTCGGGGTCGGCATCGCACAAAATAGCTAAACTGATCGTATCTTTTAAATCAACCAAAAGACGATGCAAATCAAAGGATGTTTCATTGAGAACTGATAGCGAAGCGTCAGCCGGACTTAGCTAATGGCGAAGAGCAAGCCGTATCCGCCTTACGGCAGTGATGTTATCAATCCGAAAGCTTGGAAAAAACATCAACTTGGATTGTAGAGCTATTGAGTCTTGGGAGTCTAGCTTCAGTAGAACTTCCCAACAACTTACCTTATGCTGTGCGATTGGCGTCTAACCAGTCGAGCAAGTCTTCCATGGCTGTAAAATCTAACAAAGCTTCGCCTAGTGATTCTAATTGTGTAACTGAGAGGGTTTGAACGCTTTCGATGAGTGCTTGTGGTAACTCTCCTACTCGTCTTCTCAGTAGCCGTAGAACAAGCTTTTGTTCGCCTTCAAGCTCTCCTTCGATCTTGCCTTCGATCTTGCCTTCGATCTTGCCTTCGCTCTTTCCGCGCTCGTAGCCAATACGCTCACCTGTAGTCATGTAACTCATCCGACGCTCCTGCTCAAATTGCTTAAATTCCTGCCAAAACTCTGCTTCTAACCTATTTGGTAATATCATAATGTTATCAATCCGAAAGCTTGAAAAAACATCGACTTGGATTGTTAGCTATTGAGTCTTGGGAGCCTAGCTTCAGTAGAGCTTCCCAACAACTTACCTTAGACTGTGCGATTGGCGTCTAACCAGTCGAGCAAGTCTTCCATGGCTGTAAAATCTAACAAAGCTTCGCCTAGTGATTCTAATTGTGTAACTGAGAGGGTTTGAATGCTTTCGATGAGTGCTTGTGGTAATTCTCCTACTCGTCTTCTCAGTAGCCGTAGAACAAGCTTTTGTTCGCCTTCAAGCTCTCCTTCGATCTTGCCTTCGCTCTTTCCGCGCTCGTAGCCAATGCGCTCACCTGTAGTAATGTAACTCATCCGACGCTCCTGCTCAAATTGCTTAAATTCCTGCCAAAACTCTGCTTCTAATCCATCTGGTAATATCATAATCCAATCGATAAATCGATATAGGTTCCGAATCTCTTTCTCTTGCCATCCCAAGTCATACAACCGTCTTATCAAGCTAAATTTCCAACTTTTCCTTTCCTGGGGCTTTTTCGTTGTTTGTTGCATTTTTAAGTGTGCCATCACCACTGTGGCAAATGGATTGTCACTCGCTTCTAACTCTGCCCAACGGTTTTGGTAATCGAGTAGCTTGACAATACCAAATTCAAATTTCAGCCTGGTGTTAGGGTAGCGAAAACTATACCGATTCGGTCGCCATTCGGGGTCGGCATCGCACAAAATGGCTAAACTGATGGCAGGTTTGCCAAAGCGGTCGAAGATCCGCAAGTTGTAGGAAAACATTCTTTGTGCAAAGTCGTCTTCCGGGCTAGCTTGAACTTCTACGTGTATCAACAACCACATTTCCTCTCCTTGCAGTTGCCAGACTTTCACCAACTTATCTGCATATCGTCTACCAACTTCGGCGTCGCGTGCAATTTGCTGAAATTCCTTGTCTAAAAATTCGTAAGGGCGCGTCCAGTCAATTAATGCGGCTGTTTGCGGGAAGAAAAATTGCATTGCTTGCGGAAAGTAGGCTTCTAAAATTTCTTTCCATGGTGAATCATTATCAGCTCTTTTTCTTTCAGAGGTCATAATTGAATTTTGTCTGGTCTTTATTTTCTAGTTCGCATTTAAAACTTTGCGAAACACAATCTTATCAGCACCCGTCGTGTAGAAGTCCCGAATGCAAGCTTCTTCTTCATAACCACATTTTGCGTAAAACGAACGCGTGCGATCTAAGCTTGCCAATGTTTCTACTAGAAGCATTCGCCCACCTTGTGCTTTCAAAATTTCTTCAACATAGCACAGCAGTTTCCCACCACGTCCTTGTCCCTGGTAGTCAGAGCGAATAGCAATCAATTGTAGGTTCCACGTCTGCTCAGTCATCCGTTCAAGCTCACAGTAAGCAACTCCCACGATTCCGTCTTTCTCATCATCGTCAGCAATCCAGAAGGAATCACTGTCGTTGTTGCCATGGAAGTAGTTAGCAAGCATCTTGCTGATTAGCTCGATCTCGTTCGGCTCGAAACCAATTGTCTTGGCTACGGCAATTAATGCTTCTGTATCTTCGGGTTTTGCAAGTCGGAGCATGGATAACTTTAGGTACGCTTTCAGCACATAGTAAATACCATAATCTCTTACAGCAAATTTCAACTTGGTGAGGTACAAAAATTACCCCCCTCTGTCCCCCCGATGCCTTGGGGGGATGAAAGGGGGGTGTACCTCATTAGACTGAGAAAGGCTATAATACCTTAAAGTATAGTAAAAGACCTATGGCTTTGGCAATCAAGACGTGAAAACATTGTTGCTTGATACCGCACCACCCATGACAACGCCTGCTTCTGAGTTTATGAGGCAAAACAAAAAGCAGTCACCGGACTAATGTCAAGTAACTGCCATGCACTACGAAAGGAATTTGGTTAAAAGGGTGAAGCATGAAAGATAAATTTTTTCATACTTCATCCTTGTTTAGCCTATGGGCTAGGTGCAGCTGCGATCGCACTGCTATTATCGGAGTAGAAAAGCTGATTGTAAGTCTTACGACCGCCTTCAGTTAACTCACCTGTCAGTGGTTCAAAAGCACCACCGAATTTGCCAATCAGGGAATTCACCAGATTATCAGCACTGTCCTTAATTCCCATTGACATTACTAAATTGTCCAACTTGCCCAGGAAGTCGCCTGCAGCAGTGGAAGATTTGTCAATAATAACAGACCAGTTACCGTTACCAATTACAATGCTGTTGCTGGTAAAGACCCTATTGCCATTACCAATGATTGTGTTGTTGCTACCGAAGTCCCAGTTACCGTTACCAATGGTGGTATTGTTATTTCCAAAGTGCCAGTTACCGTTACCCAAGGTATTGTTCTCAGCCGTTGACTCCCAGTACCAGTTACCATTACCTAAAGTTCTGTTGTTCTGGCTGGAGTCTAAATACCAGTTACCATTACCAATAGTTGCGTTATCTTTGGTGTAATCCCAATTCCAGTTAGCATTACCGATGCTTGCATTGGATTGCCCATAATTCCAGTTGGAATTACCGATAACTGCGCTGTCACTTCCAAAGTCCTTATTGCCGTAACCAACAGGTATACTACCATCAGGAGTATTGAAAATGTTGTCAGTACCACTGAAAGGCAACAAACCACCAAGAACGGTGTACAAAATATCGGAAGATGGCTGAACAGCCTGAGAACCACTACCTCCAGTCAGGTTGTTATAGGGATCTTCGCCACCACCAGCAAGGTCATTAACAGTGTTGATACTGGTATTGGCGCTGAGTATGTCATTCTTAAAAAGCGTCAACAAATCTGAAGGTGATTTCAGAGGTGTGTTGTTACCACTAAAAAGTCTTTGACCAACAGCAGAATTGACGGTTTTCGTGAAGTTTAACAAACCATCTTGGACAACTCTGAGTGTCTCAGAGGAAGATTTGCCACTACCTCCAGACGGTAAGCTTTCACCAAAGATAACTTGTGTGATATCAAAAGATGGCTGTTGAGGTATGCTAACACCAGCACCTGAACTACCAGCACCCGCAAACGGATTGCTACCACCAGCACTTGAAGTTCCAGCACCAGCAAACGGATTGCCACCACCAGTACCTGAAGTCTCAGTACCAGTACTGGGAAATGGGTTACTGGAACCACCAGGTAAGGTTTGTCCGTATACTGATGTTAAGAACTCCGATGCTGATTCAGGTATGGGGAAGTTTACACCATATACCTGTCTTAAAAAATCGAGAGCTGGAGCATTAGTACTGCCAAAAGGATTGTTTCCACCCGCAAATGGGTTTCCATCGGTGGAAGAAGTTGTAATGCCACTCTCAGAAAGTCTGTTGGTCAGCTTGACGATCGCTGAGTCTATCACTTCCTCTGTAGTATAATTTATCACTTTTGAAAATCTCTCCGGTGTGGTTTCTTTACCGATAATCCATTGATTGTCACCAACAACCGTGTTGCCAAGACTTGCATAAGCGTAGCCGCCACCACCTGCATATGGGTTATTTTCAGCACCAGCAAAAGAATTATTGCTAGTACTGGAACTCCAAGTACTGCCACTATATAAGTTAGCACTATCACCAAAAGTGTTGGGGAGTGAACCGCTAGAAGTGCTTGCAGAGGAGCCATAAGTTACGCTCCCAGCCAAGGGGTCGCTAGGTGTGAGAATATCAGTAGTAGAAGTCGCCATGAATAACAATCCTCCTAATTTGTGGAACCAAAATCCCGTAGAATATAAAAGATAGAAAAGTCGATCCTGCTTATCAATTAGCACTTGACAGTTTTTTGAGGGCAGGCATTATTGGCTAATAGCTCTTGAAAGCTTGTTGGGTGATCCGTCAATGGGTTTAACCCAGCATTTCTTATTTCAACTAAGAATTTGAACTGTTTGAGTGCGATAAGCCGAGTACGGCTTGCGCCGAAGCGATCGCTCTTCATTGCGTTGATAGATTTACTGCCTGTGTAAGAGTTACAAGACAGAAAACACAAGCTACCATCACTAACAATTAGAAGACTAAAGCTATACCTTTTGTTAGTTTTCTTAGAGAACAGTAGGTCTTTAGCATAAAATTATTCACCCAAGGGAAATAATAGTGAAGATAGATGCTACCACTAACGCACATTGTGACTGTTTTTTTAGGATTGTAATCAACACTAGTTAATTAAGAATCTAAGCAATTGCAAGACAAACAGCAATAAGTTATTTTTCGATAAGCTTGTCTATTTTTTAGATATTTTTCTGTTTTTTTTATTTAAATATAAATAAATTAGGAAAGAAAAAAATACAAAACATAAGATTTTTTTAGTAGGTAGGGCTTTGCCGCACACAAGCTTTATGTGGTGGGCTTTAGCCCTACCTACGTATATTTCAAAAATCAAACAGGAGTCATATAGGAGAGAAAACAATACAAAACACAAGAATTTTTTTGGGTAAACTTGGCCGTTTTTATGAAAGAAAATAGGTTTGCCTCAGACGCAAACAGAATAACTGTTGTGTAACGTCTAAAAACAAACCTAAAAAAGCAACTTTCTTCTTTTGTTTCTGGAGTGGGTGTTAAATCATGAGCTAGTAAACTTTGAGACTAATTGAGTTCTCTTAGAGAATCGTATTGGTATTGCTACCACCAACTAATGGGCTGTTAGTAGATTGAAGTTTATTGATGTTGTTACTGTATGCGATGATGTCATTCTGCAAGAGTTTGAAGACATCAGCGGCAGATTGTGGAAGCTGATTGTTACCACCAATACCAGAATTCCGGTTGACAGTATTGTAAAAGCTTGTGATATCAGCTTCTATCAACTTCAAAACATCATTAGGAGATTGCAAGGGAACCACACTGCCACTAGTTGTCACTGGGCTGGTAGTACCAGGCACATTACTACTACCAGCAACTGTATTGCTACCAGTAGGTAATCGACCAGTACTATTTAAATAGTTGACAAACTCAACCACAGGTGATAATACTGCTAAGTCACCGTTTGTCACTGGATTACCGCTTTTATAGCGATTAACAATGTCAGTGAAGGTTGAGAGGTTTTTTTGAATGCGGTTTAAAACATCACCGGATAATTGAGGGAACACGCTATTGCTACTAGCGTTGGTATTAACATTTGAAGCCGTTGTCATAAACAAAAATCCTCCTATTGTTAGAACAAAAATTTTTCTGAACTAGAGAGAATAATGCAAGCTAGGTTTATGACTTTCTTCTTCAATTCTTTATAACGGCTAGTAGCTTGTAGAATAATGTTGGGTTCTTCAGTAAATGATTGAACCCAACATTTTTGTATCAATTTATAACTTTAGACAAATGGGTTACTACCACCACCAAATGGAGCACCAGATCCACTAAATGGATTACTTCCATCAGTAGATAGATTACCACCAGCAAATAAACTACCTGCTTCTTGGTACTGTCCGATATTCCCGCTAATTGTTGAAACCCGACCTTGGATATATGCTTTTGCGTCATCAGACAAATAGTCAGGAAGATTTAAATCTCCACCATTAAGGATTGCAAGGAACTCTTCTTGAGTTGGGTAACCAGAAGTCACACTACTACCAGCAATAGATTCGTTGAAGGTTGCAACAGAAGAATTTTCAATGCTGCTGTTGAAGATATCTGTTTGGTTTGTGATGTTATTTACTGCTGCGACTTCATCTGTTGGAATGACGATGTTTTCTTCAGCAGGAGTAACAACTTCAGCAACTAGTACTGATTCTTGTACAACAGTTGAAGATGGTGTATTACCCGTTAAAGAAGTAACCAATCCGCTAACTATAGAGCTTATTTGCTCTGCAATTAAGTTAGTGTTACCGCCGTTGACTTGTGCAGTAACAAAGTTACTTAAATCGGTACGAGTTGCATCTATTTGATTTGCTTGTGGATTGGACGCGAAAGGACTACCAGTTTGGTTACTATCACCACCACCAAAGCCGCCAGTGCTACCACCACCAGATCCACTGCTAGCCTGGATAGCTTGGTTGCTCACGTTGCTACCAAAGCTAGGATCAAACGGATTGAAACCGCCAAAGGATGAGCCTTCTCCACCACCAGACTGGTTGCTACCACCTGACGGTTGATTGAAAGGGTTTAACGTGCTAGTGTTAATGCTGGTGTTGGTATCAGGAGTACCACCAGGAGGAAATGCGCTATAAATTGCCTGGTCAATGTTATATCTGATTTGATCGAAAGGTGACACTGGCGCACCACCACCAGCAAATTGGTTGCCACCCTCACCGCCAGATTGAGTACCACCACCGTCAGGAAAGCCTGGTAAATTCTCAGTGCCTACAGCATCGCCCAAGCGACCAAATGGAGATTGTGAAAACCCAGAACTAGAAGTACTTTGGGTAGAAGTGTTTTCAGTTGCCATTGAGAATAATTCTCCTATTTTTGAACTAGAAATCACGGAAGCAATGGTAAACACTGCAGACAAAAATAGTCTGCTTGTTTACAAGTTTTTGCTTATTTTTATCGCTCAAATTAATAATGAAGTTTGAGGTTTAAGAAGCAGACTGCGTTGTCATGTAAAATCCACTCACACCGATTCTGAAACGATGTATACGCAATCAAATCAAACTGTAAATCACGCTACTATCTATATAAAACTTAAACAAAATATTCAAGAAATTCAATAAAATTTATTTTGATGTATTTATCAAATTTTTAGATATATTTTAAAATGCAAAATAGACAGCGCGATCGCTACCTTTAATTAACTCATTAAGTATCAATATTAGGAATCATAAATGATTTATCAAAAAATCTTGGTATGTAGGGCTAAAGACCACCAAAAGCTTTATGTGGTGGGCTTTAGCCCTACATACGTATATTTCAAAAATTAAATAGGAGTCCTATAGCAGGAATACAGTGTCTAATTTAAATTAGGAAGAATTTTTGTAGGGTGGGCAATGCCTACTAAAAGCTAAAATTGATGGGCTTTAGCCCTACCTACATAATCTTTCAAATTAGGAATAAGTACAAAATCAAAAGTTAGAATTAACTTTTAACTTCTACACCATAACACCTACTTCCTTTCGGGAAGGTTTGAAAGTCTGTTCATTAGACCAACGACCAACGACTTTGCCAATAACTGACAATTCCTGAACCAAGCAATCAAACTTTTCGGGAGTGAGGGATTGGGGTCCATCAGAAAGTGCTTTAGCAGGATTGGGGTGAACTTCAATCATTAAAGAATCTGTACCTGCTGCTATAGCTGCTAACGCCATTGAGCCAACATACTCAGACTTACCAGTACCATGACTGGGATCGATCATGATTGGTAAGTGTGTAAGCTGTCTCAATACTGGAATGACAGACAAATCTAAGGTGTTGCGAACATATTTAGAATCAAAAGTTCTGATCCCACGCTCGCAAAGAATCACATTTGGATTTCCACCAGCCAGAATATATTCTGCTGCCATGAGCCACTCATCAATTGTGCAAGACATTCCTCGCTTGAGCAGTACAGGCTTATCTTGAGCACCTACTTTCTTTAATAGAGAAAAGTTTTGCATATTTCGAGCGCCAACTTGTACCACATCAGCAACACGAACGATCGCAGCCAAATCAGCAGCATCCATAACTTCTGTAATGATACCCAAACCTGTCGCTTCACGAGCAGCTGCTAATAACTCTAGAGCACTCTCACCGTGTCCTTGAAAGGCATAAGGAGAAGTACGAGGCTTGAAAGCACCACCACGCAGAAACTTAGCTCCCGCAGCCTTCACCCGCTTAGCTGTTTCTACAATCATGGCTTCATTTTCAACAGAGCAAGGTCCAGCAATCAATACAATAGGATGTTGCTCGCCAATGCAGACAGAACCATTGGGTGTAGGTACAACAACTTCGCTTGGTTGTCCGTGACGGAATTGTCGGCTCGCCCGCTTAAAAGGTTTCTCAACACGCAAAACTTGCTCGATCCAAGGGCTGCTATTTTGAATAACCATTGGGTCAAGAGTTGCAGTTTCACCAATCATTCCGAGAACCACTTTATGCTGACCGACACTTTTTTCTACAGTAACTCCCCAATTTTCACTCAATTCTTGACTAATACGAGTAATTTCATCAACAGGTGTATTATTCTTAATAATTACAATCATGATTGTTTATCCTCTAAATTTGATAGTAGTGAGTGGTTAGTAGGGGCGCAATGCCTTGCGCCCTTACACTGGTCACTGGTCACCGGTCACCGGTCACTGATTTAAAAATTCCGCAAGCTGTTCTAGTTTTTTCCAAGCTTCACCACTTTGCAGAACTTCCTTGGCAAGGGCAATACCTTTTACAGCTGCGGTGGCAATATCCGTTGCTCCATCATCAATTGCTTCACCCACATAAAGTGCTAGGGCTGCGTTTAATGCCACAACATCTTGCTGTGGTTGTGTTCCTTTTCCTTGTAACACCGCTTTTAAAATTTCTGCGTTTTCCTGGACTTCTCCTCCTCGTAATGCTTCCGTTGGCGCAGGAGTTAAACCCAGTTCTTCCGGACTAAGTACAGATGGAATGACACTTCGATCTTTGAGTACAGCCAAGTCATTTAAATCTGCTAGCCCAGCTTCATCTAACCTTTCCCGTCCGTACACTACAATTGCACGACGAGTTCCTAGTTCTGACAAAGCTTTCGCAATTGTTTCTACTAGCATTGGGTCACACACACCAATAATTTGCCCTGTTGGTCGCATGGGATTGACCAAAGGACCCAGCAAGTTAAAAACAGTTCGCACTTTTAATGTTTTTCGCATAGCAGCAACTGCTTTGAGTGCTGGATGCCACCCAGGAGCAAACAAGAATGTTACGCCGACTTCATCGACTGCGGACTTGACTTTCTGAGGATCGGCGCTAAGATTTATACCTAAAGCCTCTAACACATCAGCAGAACCAGTCTTGCTGGACGCCGAACGATTACCATGCTTTGCAACTTTTACCCCTGCTGCTGCAACAACAAAGGCGACGGCTGTGGAGATGTTGAAGGTTGAAGCTCCATCTCCTCCCGTTCCGCAAGTGTCTACTAAGGGAGTAGGGAGTGGTGAATGGGGAAGGTGCGGCCCCCTCTGGGGACAAGGGGCAATGGGGGAAGAAGATTGGGATTGCAGGACACCAGCCATACCTACCAACTCTTCTGTAGATACTCCTTTGGCTTGAATCGCTGCCAAAATTGCCCCAGATAGTACTGGAGAAATAGCATCTGTCAGCCAACCTTCCATAAGCGCTCTGGCTTGATCGACTGAAAGCGATCGCCTATCGAGCAGTTGCTTGAGCAAAGCAGGTAAATCGAGAGATTCGGGTGTGACGGTGATGTTGTCACTTGCCAATTGTGTTGAGGCTACCATAATTTATTCTGGTTTTTGATGAATGCAGTCGCGAAGAAGAATTTTAAATTTTCAATTCTGGATTAAAAATGAATTGCCCTCATCCCCAACCCTTCTCCCAAAGGGAGAAGGGAGCTAATTTCCTCATTCCCTCTGCCTTTGGGAGAGGGTCAACATCATTTCTCAATCCAAAATCCAAAATGTAAAATCTAAAATAAGTATCAAGCGGGATTGATGACTTTAGCAACTGTTTGTACGTCCTTGTCTCCCCTACCCGAACAATTAATCACTATTCGGGGGCTACCACTTAGCTGCGGGCAGAGTGTTTCAAGATACGCGATCGCATGAGAGGTTTCCAAAGCTGGAATAATTCCTTCTAGCTGAGACAAACGCTGGAACGCTGCTAAAGCTTCAGAATCACTTACGCTGTAGTACTCAGCACGACCGAGATCCTTAAGATAGCTGTGTTCTGGACCTACACCAGGATAATCCAAACCAGCGCTAATGGAATGGGCTTCCACAACCTGACCATCGCCATCTTGCAACACGTAGCTCATCGCACCATGCAACACACCAATTCGACCTCGTGTTAAAGTAGCTGCATGCTTCTCCGTGTTAACACCTTCACCTGCTGCCTCAACTCCAATGATACGGACAGATGGTTCATTCACAAACTCAGTGAACAACCCAATGGCATTAGAACCACCACCCACACAAGCCAAAAGGATATCTGGAAGACCGCTCCATTTCTCCAAACATTGAGCGCGAGTCTCTTGACCAATGATAGCGTGAAAATCGCGTACTAGCATTGGATAGGGATGAGGACCAGCAACAGAACCTAAAATGTAATGAGTTGTTTCTACATTTGTTACCCAGTCTCGGATAGCTTCAGAAGTTGCATCTTTGAGGGTTCCAGTCCCAGCTGCAACGGGACGCACCTCTGCTCCCATCAGCTTCATCCGGAAAACGTTAAGGGATTGGCGTTGCATATCATGGATACCCATGTAGATCGCGCACTGCAAACCAAAACGAGCACACACAGTAGCAGTTGCAACTCCGTGCTGACCTGCGCCAGTTTCAGCGATAATGCGCTGCTTGCCCATACGCTTTGCCAACAACACCTGACCCAAAGCATTATTAATTTTATGAGCACCTGTATGGTTTAAATCTTCACGCTTTAAGTAAATTTGTGGTCCGGTTCCATCGGGTCTAGTATATTTTGCTGTCAGACGTTCGGCAAAATATAAAGGACTGGGGCGACCCACATAATCGCGCAGTAATTCGTTTAATTCTGCTTGAAAAGTTGGGTCATTGCGATATTGTGCTGCTGCAGCTTCTAATTCACTTAAAGCAGGCATTAAGGTTTCAGGGACATATTTACCCCCAAAACGTCCAAATCTTCCCAAAGAGTCAGGAACTACAGATGCGGCTGCAATGTTTTTATCTGAGATGCTTACCATGTTTGTTAGGGAGTAGGGAGTAGGGAGTAGGGAGCGCAATGCCTTGCGCCCGTACAGTGGCTAATGAGCAATTAGCAATTAGCAATTAGCAATTCAGGTGCTATCGCTGCTTTTAATTCTTTGCAAAGTTCTTCAATTGCTTGGAGTCCTTCTTCTGGATTACCAGTTGCTAAACGTTTCACAAAAGCGCTACCAACAATCACGGCGTCTGCGCCCCATTCTTTAACCTGACGCGCTTGTTCTGAGCCGGAAATACCAAAGCCGACGCCAATTGGCTTATCACTTACGCTTCGCATGGACGCTAATAACGGCTTTACACGCTCCTGAATTTGAGAACGTATACCTGTTACACCAGTGACACTAACAAGGTAAATAAATCCTCTAGAAGATTGGGCGATCGCATTAATTCTTTCTTTGGAACTTGTAGGAGCCACAAGCAAAATAACTTCTATTCCAAATTCAGCAGCCGTGTTAATTAACTCTTCTGCTTCTTCTAAAGGTAAGTCTGGAACAACTAAGCCCCGCGCTCCAACATTTGCAATTTGCGCTAAAAATGGCCTAATACCCCAATTTAAAATAGGATTGTAGTAAGTAAATAAAATAATAGGTGCTTGCAGGCTAGGGCTAACTTCTGCAACTAAGTCTAGCACTTGTTCTAGTGTAGTTCCCTTAGACAAAGCGCGAGTCGCTGCCGCTTGAATAACGGGACCATCTGCAAGGGGATCGGAATAAGGAACACCCAATTCAATAAAGTCAGCACCATTCCTGTCTAATACGCGCAAAGCCTCTTTTGTTGTTTCCAGGTCTGGATCTCCTGCTGTCACAAAAGGAATTAAAGCACACTGATTGCGATTTCTTAAAGATTGAAAGCGTTCGGAAATAGAAGCCATTGATTTTGTTAGTTGTTAGTTGTTAGTGGTCACTGATTACTGGTCACTGGTCACTGTTAAGCAGGCTTCGCACAGCCTTCTCTATATCAGCTTGTTTTACTAAGGATTCTCCCACGAGTACTGCACGAGCACCAACTTCAGCTACAAATGATAAATCGGCGGGTGTATATAAGCCAGACTCACTGACAAGAGTGATGCCATAGCTTTGTAATTGCGATCGCCGTTGCTCTGACAGTTTTTGGGTTGTTTTAATATCGAGGGTGAAATCTTCTAGATTGCGATTGTTTATACCTATTAAGCGTATGTTATCCAATTTTAGAACTCTATCTAGTTCACCTAAGGTATGAACTTCTACTAAAGCTTTCATTCCTAAGTCATGGATAACTCTCGCAAAATCCTGAATTTCTTCATCTGTTAAAATGGCTGCTATCAATAATACAGCATCTGCACCTGCCACTCGTGCATAATAAATTTGATAAATATCAATAATAAACTCTTTACACAATAGTGGCAGTGCAACTTTTTGCCTGATATTACGCAAGTTATCAAAATTACCCTGGAAGAACTTGGAATCTGTAAGAACGGACAAACAAGCTGCTCCACCTCGTTCGTAAGCTTGTGCGATCGCTACCGGATCGAAGTCAGCACGAAGTACGCCACGGCTTGGAGATGCTTTTTTCACCTCCGCAATCACGCTAGGTAGGTAAGGGTTTTCTCGCAAAGCCGTCAAGAAATTTCTGACTATAGAAGCCGTACTTAATTGTTGTTGCAAAGAAACTAAAGGCAATTCCTGACGCATTTGTGCAACTTCTTGCCTTTTGTACCACACAATTTCTTCGAGAATGTGGCGCGGACGAACACCAACTGAATAATTCATAAATGTTAGTTGATAGTTGTTAGTGGATAGTGAATAGTTGTTGGTTATTAGAAACTACTAACCACTAACCACTAACTTCTGTATTTGAGTATATGCACGGACTACATTCTGGATGATTGCCAGACCAACTTCTTGTGATAGAGTCATAATAGATTCTGGATGAAACTGCACGGCAGTTATAGGAAGCGATCGATGCTCAATTGCCATGATCGTTTCATCATCTGAGATAGCTGTTACTTTCAATTGTTCGGGTAACCGATGTGGTAAGGCAAACAAAGAATGATATCTACCTACTGAAAAGGATTGGGGTAAGCCTTTAAATAAAACTGAATCTGGTTCAGTCACGATCGCCCTTGAGGATTTACCATGTTGGGGATAATGAAGAACTCCGAGTTCTCCTCCAAAGGCTTCAACAATTCCTTGTAGTCCCAGACACACTCCAAACAGAGGTATATTGCGGCGCACGCAACTTTGAACCATGTCTGGTACATTAAAATCACTGGGTTTACCGGGACCGGGAGATAAAACAACTAAGTCCGGACGCTCTATATCCAAGAGGGATTCTGAGAAGCCGTGACGTAATGTGGTGACTGTTGCTCCAGTTTGACGAATGTAGTTGGCTAGTGTGTGAACAAATGAGTCTTCGTAATCGATAAGTAAAATACGCTTACCGGGTTCGACATCTGGAACACAAGCGCTCAATTTTGCTCGTTTGCAATTGTTTGATGAGATTCCTTGCTTTGCACGGCGAATTGTTTCAAATAATGCCGCACCTTTTGTCATTGTCTCTTGTTCTTCTGCTGATGGCAAAGAGTCATAAAGAACTGTTGCTCCTACTCTTACCTCGGCAATTGAATCTTGAAGCCTAATGGTTCTCAAAATTAATCCTGTATTCAGGTTACCATTAAAGTTGAGGTAGCCCACTGCTCCACCATACCAGCGTCTGGCGCTGCGTTCGTGCTGTTCGAGGAATTGCATTGCCGATCGCTTGGGTGCGCCTGTCACTGTCACCGCCCAGGTATGGGTTAGAAAGGCGTCCAAAGCATCAAACTGCGATCGCAGCAAACCCTCAACATGATCCACTGTATGGATCAAGTGACTATACATTTCTATTTGACGGCGACCGATCACCTGTACGGATCCAGGTTCGCAAATCCGGGATTTGTCATTGCGATCCACGTCAGTACACATGGTCAACTCTGCTTCTTCCTTACCTGAATTTAGGAGTTGACGAATTTGCTCGGCATCATCAAGGGCATCTTGTCCCCGAGTAATAGTACCACTAATTGGGCAGGTTTCTACTCGCCGCCCTTCAACCCGCACAAACATTTCTGGGGAAGCACCAATGATAAACTCTCCACCAAGGTTGAAGATAAAACCATAAGGGCTGGGGTTTATATGCTGTAGGGTTTGGAAAAGTTGGCTGGGTGGTTGTTCGCAGGACTCAAAAAAGCTTTGCGAAGGAACCACTTCAAACAAATCTCCACGCCGGAAATAATCTAGCGCTACTTTTACTTGACTGGCATATTCTCCTGGTGCATGGTCGGAAGCTTTTGCTGGAACAAGGTGCTTACCTCTGTAGTCAATTGATTCCCCTATACGTGGAAGATGTTGGGTATTGCCTTCTGTTGTTTCAAATTCATACTGCACTCGATAAGCACGCTGCAAATAGTAGTCAACAACAACCAATTCATCGGGCAAATAAAGCACTATATCCCGTTGGTCTGCGGGACGTTCCAGACGCATTGGAATTGGTTCAAACTGAAATAACAAATCATAGCCAAATGCCCCATACAATCCTAGATGCTCGTCTTCATGACTAGAGAAAACATGGAGAATTTCGCGAATCACTGTGAACGCAGAAGGTTGCTTACTGCGTTCTTCTTCTACAAACAATTGCAAGGCAGGCTTTACAGATCCAGTAATATAATCGCTGTCTTGCTTGACTTCTTGAAGTTGGGAATGTGCAGATAGACGCACCAACAATAGGGGTAGAAGCACCTTGCCGCGATTGTTTAGAGCTTTTACGCTGAAAGCTCTCTCCCGTGTTGTCAGTTCTAGTGGTGGATTTACAAATCCAATCGCCCATCTTTTGTATCGCCCTGGATATTCATAGCTGCTTTTAAGCAATCCTCCTCGCTGGGAGTCCAAATAAAAGGAAATTTCATCCAAGGCTGTGTCCAACTTCACTTCAGTGATGGAGCGAGATACACCTATACCGCCAAGAGTTTTGTAAGTGTGAGAATCAACAATCATGGGCAATTTCTTTGATGGTGAGGGAGTATTTAATTGCATATCTAAACAGCCTACGATAAACGCAGACTTTGCCACTTGGACTAATCTCTAATTAGATAAATTGTGCCTTAAAGCACAGTATATACGCAGCTAATAACAATAAATTAATCGAGACGGACAATTCACGGAAAACAGAGCTTGTAGCAGCAAAGTATGAAGTATTTCTTGGTATAAGTTTAGCTTACTAAATGTTAAGGAATATATAGATGAACATTTTTTCGTTATATGTGTCATTTTTTTGGCTTTTTACTTTTGCTTCTAAGTAAAACTCCAGAAACTACATGAAGGTCGTTATCCTCTACCACCTTGAGTTACAAATTCTTTCTCTCTAAAGGAATATATGTAATAACTCGTTTAAGACTAAGTATTTACTAGGAGAATAGGAGTATATAAAAAATTATATTTTCTACTCCCTATTTTCAATTTTCTTCCTCCTACTCCCAACTCCCTACTCCCAACTCCCCACTCCCTATTTTCAATGAAGATGTTGCAGTATGAGGTGACATACATCCCTTGCTTCTATCGATTCAGCAGATAGCAAATGAGTTTGCTGAGTTATAAATAATGGTTTATCTGCAGCAGCAACGGTTGTAGAGCCATGAGATCCACGTACCAAGGATGCATCTAAAGGAATAACATCCATTAAGTAGCGAAAACCAAGCTGTTTTTTTAACAGTTTTATGCCTATTTTAAGTTTGGGAAGTTGAATTTGAGGGTCGAGAAAAAGTTCTACTGGATCGTAACCGGGTTTGCGATGGATATCTACTGTTCTGGCAAAATCCGGAGCACGATTGTCATCTAGCCAGTAATAGTAAGTAAACCAGGCATTTGGTTGAGCGATCGCGACTAACTCTCCCGATCTGGAATGATTGAGATGGTATGCTGGCTTTTCTTCGTCTCCCAACACTTGGGCAACACCCTCTGTTGCTTCTAACAGCACTCTCACTTTAGGTATGTAAAATGGATCGTTGACATAAACGTGAGCAATTTGGTGGTCGGCGACAGCAAATGCTTTACTTGCTCCAGGGTCGAGTAATTCCCGCCCCAGTTCTTCTCTTACACTCAGCAACCCTTGTTCTCGGAGCATCCGGTTCAGGTGAACTGGTTGAGATACAGCTGTAATACCATATTCAGACAGAACAATGACTTGTGTACCTCGGTTTTCGTAGAATTCAATGAGATCGCGGCAAACACCATCAATTTCTTGTAAGTCTTTTGCGACTCGTTTGTCCTCTGGTCCAAATTTTTGCAAGCAGTAATCTAAATGAGGTAAGTAAATGAGTGTGAGGGTAGGGTTGCACTTTTGTTCCACCCATTTAGCAGAAGAGGCTATCCACTCACTACACCGAATAGACGTGTTGGGACCCCAGAAATTAAAGAGAGGAAACTGACCAAACTCAGTTTGGAGTTCCGAACGCCATTCTTGTGGATAAGTGTAAATATCAGGAAGTTTTCTACCGTCAGCAGGATACATTGGTCGGGGGGTAACTGCATAGTCTACTGAAGAGTACATATTGTACCACCAGAACAAATTGGCGCAGGTAAAAGATGGATCTAGCGATCGCGCCATATCCCACACTTTTGGTGCTTGAACGAGTTTATTGGACTGTCGCCAAAACTTAATCTCGCAATCATCGTGAAAATACCAGCCATTGGCAACAATACCGTGCTCATCGGGCATTTTTCCGGTTAGATAGGTTGCTTGCGCTGTACAGGTAACAGCAGGTAACACTGGCGAAATTGGAACAGCTTTTCCAGAGGCTACCCATCGAGATAGGAATGGCGTATGTTCTCCCAATAAACTGGGTGACAATCCGACTACGTTAAGAACAGCAGTTTTATGCATGACTATGATAGGGAGTAGGGAGTAGGGAGTAGGGAGTAGGGGTAAGAAATTTTTGTTTGTTCTGGTGTAGGGAAGTACATGATAGCTATTTAATATTTGCTTCTAATCATAGTAGGGAATCACAAAATAGCACAGATTTTCCTATCTTTACCTGCGTAATTTTTGGGATATCTAAAAATCTAACAAACACATCAAAAAATTGTTCATTTATCCTGAAATTTACATATCTTATACTTCTAAAGTAAAGGGTTATAAAAAAATGCGTCTTGATGTCAATCGCGCTTTTTATTTGTAGAAAAAAGGGCAATTATGATTTCACGTTCATATACTTTAGGACTAGCCTCAGTAGCTATCACGCTAATTAGTTTTGGACTAGATACAGCAAAAGCCAACGCGCAAACAAATTATGAATTTAGCGCCACTTACGATACGGTAGTCACCATTGACCCTTCTTTTAGACCAGACATAGGTATTACTAGAGCAACGATTACAGGTGAAAATGCTGATGCTCCATATGGATTGAGTAAGTTTCTCAGCAATACTTACGGTCAATTTGACCCAACAACAAACATTTCTTACTTCAATGCAGATGCATCTGCTTTTGGCTTAGAAAATCAGCCACTTCTTAGCGATCGATATTATGGTGGGAGCAATGAATTATATGGAACCGCCAACGACCAAGCTAAATTTGATTTTGTTAACGGTACAGTGAATGGTGCTGGAACTATCACTCTGACTGGTGGTGAAGGTCTATTCAAGGATGCAGTTGGTAACATAACTTTTACTCAAAATGACAGATTAACCAGTACAGATTTGACTGCGCCTTTTAAAGGTAAAGCTGTGCTCAAATTCTCCGTACAAACCCCCAAAGCTGTTCCAGAACCAAATGCAACTGCTGGGGTAATTGGTATGGGATTTGTTGGCTTAAGTTTTTTGTTAGGAAAATATAGTCGTAAGTTGAAATTCCGGCGTTAAATCCTAGTTAGATCCGCGACTTCTTCAAGAAGTCGCGGATCTTGCAACCTATCAGTAAGCTGTTCTACATCCAATTTACATAATTTGGGCTGGCAGGATGCCCACCCCACAAGAATTGAACAATTTGCAAGTGAAATTCTTGTGGAACGGGCATCTTGCCCGTCTCTTTTACAGGGAGCATCCCGAATTTGCTAATTGCCCTCAGAATAGAATTCTGGGGCTACACAAACAAAGTCCGCCTACGCGGACTTCTTATTATTAAGTCCACGCAGGTGGACTTAGCCTCTATAGCTGCGATTTCAATCGCAAACGTGTTTTTTCCAAATTGGGATGCTCCCCTTTTACAAATAGCCCGTCTTTTTTACAAATAGCCCCGCTCTTTTACAAATAACTTACCCAACACCATGCTGTCAAAGCTTGAGCTAATCTATATAATGCTAAGGTAAATGTAAAACCTGTTTCTGATTCTTCGTTATGACTGCTTTAGCTCCTGTTGTCAAACCTGTTAGCAAGATACGATTGGCTCCCGGTAGCTTAGTGACTATCCCAGATGTTACTTGGGAGGAGTTTGAAGCGATCGTGCAGGAATTGGGCGAACACCGAAGTGCAAGAGTAGCTTACAGCAAGGGGACTTTAGAAATTATGCTTCCCTTACCAGAACATGAGAAGCCAAAAGAATTAATTTCAGATCTTGTAAAAACTTTGCTCAGAGCTAAAGGTAGAAGATATGAACCATTTGGTTCTACTACTTTTAAAAAAGAAGGGACAGCAGGAGTTGAACCTGATGCTTGCTTTTATATTCAGAATTACCAACGCATGATTGGTCGTCGTCGGTTACAAGCCGACGATCCACCACCAGATTTAGCTATTGAAACAGATGTGTCTTCTAAAACTACTCTCGAAGCATACAAGGTAATCGGTGTCCCAGAAGTTTGGGTTTATGATAGCGGAACACTTACTATCTATTTATTAAGACAAGGAAGTTACATAAAATCCGAAACCAGTCCCAATTTTGAAAACATACAATTAACACAAATTATTCCCGCTTTGGTAGAGCGTGCTTGGCAGGTAGGTAGCGTTCAAGCATTGGAAGAACTTGAAGCGATGATTGCTATAGGAAGAGGATAAATAAGGGAGCATCCCAATTTGGCACAAGCCTGCAAGAATAGAAATTTGGGGCTATACAAACAAAGCCTGCCGGAGCAGGCTTTGATGCATCAGTCCACGCAGGTGGACTTTGTTTGTATAGCCGCGATTTCAATCGCCAGCATTTAACAGCTAACTGTCAACACATTTCTACTATTTGCTTCCATCTTCGACAATACCCACTCATACTCCCGTTGAAGTGATGATGATAAATCTAGCTTCATCTCCTTTGGCAGAACTTCCCAGGTGTATGTCTCTATTTCAAGATGGTCACAAGCATGATTATCTTGTAATAAGTCTAATACCTTTGTTATATCATTTTGAGTGGACTGAAATAGTTGATAATCTCTAATAAAAATTGGAACGTGAAAGTGAATGCGCCACTCAGAAGCTGTCGTCTTTTCTAACTCTGGTAAAGCTTGTTCTAAATCAGGGTAGTGACGCAGTTTTCCATGACTCTCTCTTGCAATAACTTGGTGTAAATATGTAGATTCAGCAAAAGGCAGCAATCTCTCTTTGATGAGGCGGCGCTGTTCAATATCTGTGGGAATTTTCACCTGTAGTGCAGCACTAATTTGAATTTTGCCAACTTGAATTCCTGCAGATTGGAATTTCTGGAAGACTGTAATTGGGTCTTCATACTCCACAGCAAAATGACAGGTATCGTAACAAACGCGCACGTGATTTAATAAATGAGTTTCAGCTGCTTCAAAAGAAATTCCTAAATGCTTTGTTAAATAATCTCCACCTATAGGTAATAAGTAGGTTTGGAAATAATCAACCACCTCAGCAGCATTTTCTATCAACCCATCTGGTTCTGGTTCTAAATCTAAATGAATATTTTTTCCAGTTTCGTGTTTAATTTTTACCATTTCTGCTACTACTTCTGCTATACGGAGAGTAGCACTACTTGTGACGGAGGCTTGAAAAAGTTGATTGCCTTTAAACCAAGGTTTGTATGATAGCGGTAATGTAGAAATACTGCCTTCGACACCTGAAGGTAAAAGCTGTGCGAGTATGTGTACTAATCTTATGGTATAGTCTAATCTCTCTTGTTTTGACCAATCTGGTGCATAAACTTGGTCTTTTACGACTTGCCAATGAAATCCACCAAACGGAAAGCCATTTAAGGTAAATACGTATAGGTTTTGCTTAGTTAACCACGATTGGAACTCTGTTAAATTGTTTCCTTCAAGCAATTCCTTCGTTGCAACATCTGCCAATCGCAATCCAATACCAAATGGACTTTCATGGGCTGTCAAATCCCGGACTTCTTGAAGAAGTCCGGGATTTGAACTCACTAGCTGTGCTTTTAAAGATGGTATGTACTGCTTTAAGTTGGTAAAGACTTTGTTCCACTCTTCACCGGGATGAATATTTGTACAGTATGTTAAATGAAAGTCTTTATTTGTGGCAATTTTCATGATTTTTTCCCTATCCTAGCTTTAATTGGTCTAGCTCCCCGACTTCGCATGAGTTGTCGGGGATCTGGGAATCTTGCAGCGCCTTGAATGGTTGGCATTGCCCACCCTACTACCCCCTAATCCCTAGTCCAGCCTGAGGTTGGTAACGTGGAGTTATAAAACTCGCTGAGCAACCAAATGGCTTGTCGGTATAAGGATAGGTCTACTTCATGAACTTCAATACCCTTACCGATGCGTTGTAAAAGTGTAATTGTCAGTTCACCACCCAAGTGTTCTTGAAATTCGGTGAGTCCTCGGAACAAACAATGAGGATCTTCTGGTTGATCCATTTTTGTAGAAAGCTCGGGTACGTATAGGTTAAAGCCTAGCGCTGTCAGTGTATTGAGTATCTGCTGCCACTCTAAACGAGAAAGCAATCCTAACAGATAGGAGTAAGTACTATCTAAAGCAATACCGATCGCAACTGCTTCTCCATGGCGTAAGCTGTAGTCTGTTAACTGCTCTAGCTTATGTGCTGCCCAATGACCAAAATCTAAAGGACGGGATGAACCCATTTCAAAGGGATCTCCGCCTTTGGCAATATGGTTCATATGTAATTGAGCACATTGATAGATGACATTTTGCATAGCTTTCATATCGCGACAAGCAAGTGCAGTAGCTTGTATACGGATGTCGTCAAAGAAGTTAGCATCCTTGATGAGTGCTACTTTAACTGCTTCTGCAATGCCAGAACGCCAATCGCGATCGTCTAGAGTAGTCAAAAACGAAACATCATTTAAAACTGCGTAGGGTGGTGCAAAAGTTCCCAGAAAGTTCTTTTTCCCAAAGGCGTTGATTCCGTTCTTTACCCCTACACCAGAATCATTTTGCGCGAGTACGGTTGTGGGAACGCGAATCAGACGAACTCCGCGATGTGCTGTTGCGGCTGCATATCCAATCAAGTCTAATGCAGCGCCACCACCAATTCCTAACAGGTAGGAATGGCGACACAGTCCGACTGCATCAATTGCAGCATGAATTTGTTCTAGCAACTTGGGATGGTTTTTTGCTTCTTCTCCACCTGGAATTACAATAGGATTTGCAACAAGTGCGATCGCATCAGCATAGCGATCGCAATAAAGTGCCAATTGTTTGGGTAGCGTGCGGTGGGAGTGCAAAAACCCTGAGTCTACGATTGCCAATACTTTTTTCGGGCCCGGTTCTCCATCGGCTGCGATCGTTTGTGCTAACAAAGGGTTTTTGGTATCAAACAATCCGGTGGTAAAATGCACTGCGTAGTGGAAAGTCACCGAAACACTTTGGCGTATTGCGGGTAAATTATGTATTGTAGTTTTCTGCCTGATTTCCGTAACCATATTTTTACCGATATTTCAATCCAAAATCTAAAATTTAAAATCCAAAATCTAAAATCTAAAATCCAAAAAAGTTTGTAGAGGTTTCAAATTCTTTAATTAATCCCTCTCGATCTTTCCGCGCTACTAGCATTGCCAAGCGGTTATAGGTATCAGCTAACCGGGCTATTGCTTGACATCTTTCTGGAGTTGCCAACATAATGTCCACACATAAGTTTGGGTTTTGGGTAAACAATCTTTTAATGATTTCAATCTCTTGGCGGTAGCTGAAACTAGACATTAACAAACTACGCTCTATGTCTACTTTCTCTTGTGCTAGGAAAACTCCAACGCTAAATCTAGAAAAGTGACGGGTTGCTTGAATAATCACCATCATGCGATCGTGTTCTTCAGGCGTGCAAACAATAACTTCGCCTCCTCGATCTTGAATGAGTTCTAATAACCATTGAAATGATTCTTCATTTCGACCGGGACACACGATTACTTTTTGCCCCACAAAAGACTTGACATTGGGACCAAACATAGGGTGCAATCCCATCACCGAACCGCTATGGTGGTGTAACATCGCTTGCACGGGTTCAACCTTCAGACTTGTGAGATCGCATAGTGCTGTGGTTGGTGCAAGATATTGAGCGGCTTGCTCGATCACTTCTGTTGTCCACTCAATAGGAACGCTAACCATAACGAGGTCTGCTGAACCAAGCAGTTCATCCGCTCGGTCCCAATCTTCATTTTCCAGAACACTGACTATATGACCTGCGATCGCAAGTTGATTCGTGAAAAATCTCCCCATTCTACCACATCCTCCAATTATGGTAATCTTTTGAGGTGCGACATTGTCAGTAGAAGAACTGGAAATATCCTGCGATCGCTGAGCATAACAACTTTGCACTATATTATTTGCCCAAAGTGATTCAGGAAAACCAGCTTCGGCAAGTATGGAAATTGCATATGCAACTTGTTCTTCAAGATTGGGGATTTTTGATGTTTCTGAACTCGATAGGCAATCTCGCGAGAGATTGCTTGGGTTTTGGTCTGTTTGTTTCAGCTTTTCTGGGATCATAATTTGTAAGAGGGGTTAGTTGTTGGTTGTTAGTTGTTGGTTGTTAGTTGTTCTAATCACGACTAACCACTAACTACTAACCACTAACTATTCGCGCTGTGAGAAACCCGGTTTCTTTGAGAAACCGGGTTTCTGTTCCGGCTTAGGAGAGCAGTATTGGTTGTTGAACTAGTAACAACTTCAGCAAATAGTGCTTCATAAGCAGCTAGTGCTTGCTCAAAAGAATAATGTTCAACAGCAAACTGCCTTCCTTGCTTACCAAGTTTTGCTGCTCTTTCCGGATTTTTATAGAGTTCTAAAACCGCAGATGCCATATCCTGGGGTGATTCAGGAGCAACAACTATACCACCGCCACTTTTTCTAACAGCACGAGCAGCCGTTCCAGATGCAGGAACCGATGCCACAATGGGACGACCAGACGCAAGTAGTAGTGGAATTTTAGAAGGCATATTGAAGGAAATGACATTGCGTTTTTGCACAACCAATCCTAAATCTGCTGCAGCCAGCATTTCAGATAGTTTTTCTCTTGCCACAAGTGGTATCAGTAAAACATTATTTGCCCCGCAACTTTGGCAATATTTTCTTAATCGTTGCAGCGCTCTTGACTCACCTGCAATGACAAAGACAATTTCTGGAATGTGACGTAAGGAAACTGCTGCCTCTATGACTGTCTCTAAACCTTGAGTGAGAGCGATGTTACCCGAGTACAGCACAACAAACTTGTCCTCTAACTGATAAGCTGCTCGAAAGACATTTCCTTGCTTCGGCAAAGGACGGATAAAATTAACATTTACCCAATTGGGGACGCAAAAAATTTTCTGGGCTGGAACTCCTTTATTTATTAAATTTTCTCTAAATCCATCTGCAATAACACTGATAGTATGACTGTGGCGGTAAGCAAATTTTTCCAGAGTTTCTAAGGCGCAAATCATCAATTTGTGTTTTATTAATCCAACGCGTATAGCTGCTTCTGGTAAAATATCTTGCACATTTAATATGACTCGGCAGTTATATATCCAACCCAGCAAAATTGCAGGAAGTGATATTAATAATGGTGGTACTGTTAAAAGAATAACATCTGGTCGCCAACCGTTAATGGCTTGTGGCAAGCTCGTAAATACAAAACTCAACTCCAGTAACAGTCTGTCTATTAGGTTGGGTTTCGATTTGATTCGCAGATAACTGCGCTGGATGGTGACGCCATTTTTAAATTCTGTGACAAACCACTTGCCTTTATACTCCTCGTATATTTCACGCTGTGGGTAGTTTGGCATTCCTGTTATCACTCTCACTTGATGTCCTTGCTTTACTAGTCCTTCTGCTAGTTCAGTCATGAGAGGAGCAATGCCAATGGGTTCTGGATGGTAGTTGTAGGAGTAAATCAGAATTCTCATTTAACAGTGACCAGTAAACAGTGAGCAGTGACCAGTGAACAGTGACCAGAATCTAATACCAAGTTTAAAGATAGGAATGTGAAATTTAGTTCAGGCAAAGTCATCCCAATTCAAAATCCAAAATCTAAAATCCAAAATAGTAGTGTGAAATTTAGTTCAGACAAAGTCATCCGAATCTAAAATCCAAAATCTAAAATCCAAAATCGTTTAGTTAAGTAACGGCAAAGATTTTTGACAGTGCTATCGAAATGGGTAGTAGCAACAGGACGATTAACCCGTATGGCAAGCTAGCGAAACCAGCAGCTACTGTAGCATCTAACACCGTTAATGATAAAATACCCACTCGTACAGCTATACGAATGTTTTCTGGGCTTGGTTTGCTAACAGCTTTTATAAAAGGTAGTAAGACTCGCACAGCTAGCAGTACAACGAATGGTAGTGCCGCAAGCAGGTGATAATTATTCAATAAACCCAAACCCAAAAGCCCTGCAATGACCGTGCTAACAAGTAGTAGCGCAATAATGCCAGTACTGACTTTACCCCCGTGTACTTCACCTCGGCTTAAAGTTGTGATAGCAGCGATGTAAACAATGGGAATTAAAGCGAGAAGCCAGCACTCTGTAATCATTGATGACATTGCACTTACGCCAAGCAATAAGTTACAGCCGCGACAAAGCCCCATATTGAATGGACCAAAAACAGGGTGATGCTTTCCCCACGCATCATACAAAAGAGCAGCCGCCGCGATACCAGACGCCAAAGTTGCACTTAGCAAACTCACTTGCAAAGCTGCTGAAATACCCACACATAAAAACAGGCTTCCTATGAGAATTGCCTCTGTACGAGATACCCTTCCACTAGGGATAGGTCTCTCAGGTCGTTCTATAGAGTCTATACTGACATCAAATACATCATTAAAGATAACTCCACCACCGTATAAACCCGTAGTTGATAGCAGCAGCCATGCTAGTGATGTTAAGTTATCTGGCGTTGACCCCCCAATTACAGCTTGGTTTGCAAGAACAATACTTCCTGAGGCTGCAAAGCCTGCTAAAATATCTGCCCATGCAGTGACAATGTTGGCTGGTCTCATTAACTGAAAATACGCCCGCAATCGCGGTGTTGTCATTGCTGTGTTCATAATGTTAGTTGTTAGTTGTTAGTTGTTAGTTGTTAGTTGTTGTAATAACTAATAACTACTAACAACTAACTCTTTACTCAATAAGTGCATATTCGCGAACAGGAGTTCCTATAACAGGTTTTTGTCCCCGCAGTACGGAATTTCCATTAAATAACTGGCGTTGATCTATAGGTGATGGGTTGAGCCAGTCGGATTCTTTCATTTGACCGCTTTGGCTGTAAGCAAGAAGTGCGTTTTCATAACAAACGGCTCGCACGTGTGCTTCTGAAATTCCTCTTTCTAGCATCAGTTGGGCTGTTTTGGGTACTGCTAGCGGATCGCTGACTCCCCAATCAGCACTGCTGTCTACAATAATGCGATCGCATCCGTATTGACGAACAATTTCTACCATGCGAGCATTACCCATCTTTGTGTTTGGGTAAATTGTAAAAGCCGCCCAAAAGCCGCGCTCTAAAACTTCTTGCACGGTTTCTTCGTTGTTGTGATCCACAATTACTTGTGATGGTTTTAACCCATGCTCCAAGCACACATCCATACTGCGACTGGTTCCTGCTTTTTTATCGCGGTGAGGTGTATGAATCATCACCAGCATATCTAATTCTTTTGCCAACTCCAACTGCAAGCGAAAGTATTTATCTTCTACAGGAGTCATATCGTCGTAGCCAATTTCACCAATAGCGACGACACCTTCTTTACAGGCGTACAGGGGTAACAACTCCATGACTTGCTCTGCTAGTGGTTCGTTGTTAGCTTCTTTGGAGTTCAACCCAATTGTACAGTAATGTCTTATCCCAAACTGTGCTGCACGGAATCGTTCCCACCCGACTAAGCTGCTAAAGTAATCTTGGTAAGACCCAACACTAGTACGAGGTTGTCCAAACCAAAACGCTGGCTCAATAACAGCCACAATTCCAGCTTGACGCATCATCTGATAATCGTCGGTAGTGCGAGAACTCATGTGAATGTGAGGATCTATAAACATAATAAAAATTTTGGATTTTGGATTTTGGATTTTAGATTGGTCACTGGTCACTGGTCACCGATCACTGGTCTTGAGGTAAATTTTTCAACTAAAGGCCAAATTTCAGGAGATACAGTGCGCTTAGCAGCCCAGCGTTCGCGGGCGTAGTCAACAAGCATTCTGGCGAGTACTGGATTTGCACGGCTATCAATCCCTTGAATTAAATGTAAGGGACTACCTACAAACAAAGCTTTGAGGACTATCTGATTCCAAGCAATATCATCAAGATATTCAGATGGATAGGGATTTCGCAAAGCAACAGCATTAAAGACTGCTGTCATGTTGCTGCGGACTCCTTCTGCAGCACGGGAGCGAAGCCTTTCTGGATAAGGTAGTAGTGATAGAGCTTGGTAAAGGGCAACAAGTTCTCCTACATCGGCGGCTGCAAAAACTTGCTCTAGGGTTTGCAAGTACTGTTCTGAGTACCTTTGAGGTAAAGACAGCACTAAAAGTGTGCGCGCTGCTTGGTCCACACTCCAATGAGTTGGAGACCAATCTGTCCGTGCTGCGAAAGCAGTTTCTAAGTCTTTTGAGGTTAAATTTAAGTCACTTTTGCCTATATGACGAGGTACAGCACTAAAGGCAGTGAAAAACACCCGCACATTAGTACCATTTTCTATTTGTGCTTTTTTGGTATCTAACCAGTTCAGACTTTCTTTTTCAACTCTTTGGGAGAGCCAATTATAAAGTAAGTCAGTTATATGAAAATTTATTTTTTCTAGGGAAATTATAGCACCCATAGCACTAAATTGATGTGAAGTTAACGAGCTAGCAAAAGTTGATTAGATGAATATATCGCTTCCATATTTGTATGTATTTAAGCGAGTAAAGTAGCAATTTTCATGTGTTGATTTTTGTTTATCGTGTCATAAATAATGATATTTTGCTAGTAATTTGACTTAATCTTCATCTAAATAAAATTCTATTTATAAAATTGTTATAAGTGCTGAAACCTTTGTTAAAACTTTAAGAAGCTATCACATTTTTTCAATAAAGGTATGTAATTTAACGGATCAAGTGAATAAAACAAGCAATTTTAAAATTAATTTTAAAATTAACAGGACTTACGCAAAGATTGCTAGTAACCTTGATTTATCGAACCGCCAAGACGCCAAGAGCGCCAAGAATTCGTAGAGCGTGCGTAAGTCCTAATTAAACTTCATTAATTTGCTAAATAAATTAACAAGAAAGAACCAACTATTATAGGTCGGCGGAAATAAGGTAACCATTAGTAACAGACAAAAGAAGGTAAAAACCCGGTTTCTCTCTGTCGGAAGGGAGCATCCCAATTTGGCACAAGCCTGCAAGAATAGTATTCTCTTGCTATACAAGCCAAGTTCGCAAGGCAAGGACTTTATATTAAGTCCACGTAGGTGGACTTTGTTTGTATAGCCGCGATTTTCAATCGCTAGGTGTTTTTTCCAAATTGGGATGCTCTCTGTGGTCAGGCTTGATATCTCGTAGGCGTACAGACTAAGCATGGCTAGTCTGTACAAAGAAACCGGGTTTTTATGATTTCTGTATCGGCGCTCTACCTACGCTTTGTCTGGTGCTTGTTAGCTAAATTTACCCTTCTACATTCACGGCTAACTTTCTGCGATTTTTCCGCAGTTTGGATACCACAACGCCAAATCCAACTAATCCCAAACCAAATATGGATGCTGGTTCGGGAACTTTAGTTTTGCTATCCTTAACGACGTTTAACACCTGAACACGACCCTGGAAGAAATCGCCTACATAGAATTTACCATCTTTGTAGCTTGTACCACCCGTCCAGTTAAATGAACCTGGTTTGAGGTCAAGAGGGATGCCAAAGGGCGGCTCACCTAGTGCAGGAGGTGGTACAATTTCACCATTTGCATTGCGAGCCGGTTCGCCAAATGCAGTGAGGAAGTTACCGTTTTTATCGAATACCTGAACGCGGCTGTTGATAGAATCAGCCACATAGATATTCTCTTCCTCATCCACTTCTATACCGATTGGCTGATTAAATTCTCCAGGTCCAGTGCCTTGCTTGCCAAATGTCAAGATAGGTTGACCTTCTGGACTGAGTACCTGAATGCGGTTGTTAAACTGGTCACTCACAAAGAAATTTCCACTGACTGGGGAAATTCTTACACCTGCTGGTCCTTGGAACTGCCCAGGAGCGGTACCAGTGGTGCCAATGCTACCGATTAGCTCGCCATCTTTGGTGTATTTATTGATTTTATCGCCGCTAAAATCACCTATATACACATAGCCAGCTTTGTCGAAAGTCACACCAGATGGTCCAAAGAAAGCCCTACCCTCTTTGAGACCGCCAAATTCCCCAAATGAATTAATAAAGTTACCCTGGGGATCGTAAACATTAACGCGGTTGTTGAAAACATCACCTACGTAAAGATTCTTAGTATCCGGATCGATTTCAAGAGCTGATGGCTCGTCGAATTCTCCAGGTCCTCTGCCACCCCTGCCAATTGCTCCAATATAGTTACCCTGAGGGTCAAAGACCTCCACCTTGTTACCGATCGCCGGGTTAAAACTGCCGTCCGCGTTGAGACCGCGACCGTTACTTACAAGGGTATTCCCAGAGCTATCTACCGTTATGCCTTGGGGAACAAAGAGCTGCCCAGGACCGAAGCCAGGGCTGCCAATGTCACGCTCGTACTGTAAGCTTAACGCCATAGCTTGGGCTGCGGCAGCTGCTACCATAACGCTAGCACTGACTAAGGCAATTGATAAATTCTTTACTAATCCCATGATGACTTCTCAGTGTTATGAGTTATACTTTTTTTAGGTTTATGTTCCCAGACCCAGTCTGGGAATTTTGAGTTGAGTTGCTGCCTTTCTAACGACCTTTTTAGGCAGCAGCTTCTTTCTAAGTCATTCTTAGAAATTTGCCAAGAAATAATACCAATTTGAAACAAGAATGCTACAGATAGTTGGATGAAATTGAGTCCTACAAAGCTTTTTCAATCCAAAATCTAAAATCCAAAATCCAAAATGGTATAAGGATTAGAGAGTTTCTACCTTAGCGAGTAACTCTTCTTGGCGCTTGCGCTTAAGTATCTTACCTGCAAAAGCAGCAACTCCTACTAAACCAACTACAGCAGCAGGCTCAGGGACTTTGGCTGTATTTTTATCGGATAGATCGAGCTTGACGACTTTCCCTGTAAATCCGAATCTAGAGTCGGCTGTAACGTAGTAAGCACCATCAGGCCCTTTAGTCAAGGAACCACCTGCTCCGATTTCTGGGCTACTGTAGACAACTTCGCGAGAGCCATCCTTATTTAGTTTGATAATGGAACCACTTTTATCGCCACCTGGTGCAAGAGCGTTGTATTCTGCAATGTTGTAGTGTTGCAGCAATAACATATTGCCCTCATCGTCGAATTCCAAATCGGTGAGTTGAGTAAAGCCTTCAGCAAAAAGTGTTGGATTCAAGTCATCGTCTAGTTTCCAAACACGTGCCTTACCTTCTGGATAAGGGAAGAAGGTGTATTCAGTTAAATATAAACTACCATCTGGACCCACTTTAATACCTGTAGGTACTGATTGTTGTGATGGTTCAAAAGCAATTGAACCCTCTGGAATACCTAATGCCTCGGCAGATGGGAAATTGAGTTCTTGTGGAGAGATATTAAATCTGGGAAGAGAGTTTGCTTTTACAATACCTTCGCCGTTTAGCCCAACTTTATAAACAACGTTTGCACCCCCATCAGTAAGGTAAGCGTAACCATCTTTAATTGCTAATGCATAGGGGTTGGTAATCAAGTCAGTGCCATCAACATTGTTGTCAATTTCGTATTGAGCAAAATCGGCAATACTCTTTAATGCACCAGTGTTCAAATCGAGTTCGTAGAGTTGTGCCAGTGTGGGAGTTGCTAAGACGCCATCGCGGTTTCTTGGATCGCCAGCCATACCGTATGCGAGATATGCCTTACCTGTTTTGGGATCGAATTGTAGGTCTGCAGGTCCTGCACCTTGATCGCGTTCTGGTGTCTGTTGTGCTAGAGATGGAAGACCATCGAATATACGCTGCTGCACACCATCTTTAACTCTAGTAATGGCACCAGTATTACCAGCACATATATTGATAAACTGTGTACTGGGTGATGGAGTGCATCTTTTTCCGCCATCTCCGTCACCACCTATACCACCTTCCATGATGTATAAAGAGCCATCGGGACTAAAGGTAGCGTGCATTGCGTTGCTCAGAGGTGCTGTTGTTACTGTCGATATTTCGGCAGCCTTTACAGCCTGTACTCCGCTAGCAGCACAAAAAGTGAGAAATGCAAGGGCAAATGACTTGAATCTCATACTGGCTTAAATTAAGTGTTGGTAGTTTTACAGTGAACAGTGACCAGTGACCAGTGACCAGTGACCAGTTATTCGTGGTAACTAATAACTGATAACTAGTTTGGTTACAGCAGTTTTCACCTAAATGAACCACACCCTTTGTAAGGGCGCAAGGCATTGCGCCCCTACATCTGTGGTCTATTTACCTGAAAATGGCTGTAAGTTGAAATAAGAAGTGCTTTTTGCTTACCTTTGCGTAATTGATAAATGCTGAAAGCACTTAATACTAAAATGCCTATAGTGGAGGAGGATTCGGGAACAGATTTTGGGTTGTTTACTCTTAAGACTTGTCCTTGTCCTGGACGACCACTCTGGTTGGTCACATAAATGGCACCATCAGAACTAATTGCCAGACCACCAGGTGCTTGCAATCCGTCACCACTTACAATCGTTGTACGAGTGCCATCAAGTGCTACTTTGATGAGAGAACCTTCTAAATTCCCTTTCCAGGCTGATTCATTGGCATACTGCAAGGCATATAAGTTGCCTTCCGCATCGAACGAGAGGTCGGTCAACTGCGTGAAGCCATCTGCGTAAACTGTTGGCTGACCATCAGAACTTACTCTGTATATTTTAGCACCACCTTCTGGAAAAGGAAACCCAGTATATATGCTTACATAATAGGCACCATCAGGACCTTTAGTAACACCTGTAGGTACTGCTTGAGTGGCAAACTCCGCGATCGGTGGCGGTTCGGGAGAATCTGGAACTTCTGACGGTTCAACAGATGGGGTGTTAGAAGGGGGGAAGACCGGGTTCGTGATGGTTTGTTTGGGAATAACTGCGATCGCTTGCAAATTACTCCCATCTGTGCCAACACTTAGCAAAGTATTTGCACTTGAGTCCACTAAAACAAAATTATTTCCATCTATTAAAAAACTTATTGGACTGCTACTTATATTCTCCCCATCTGGATTATTAGTAAGCTCATAACCTGCAATATCGCTAATACTAGTCCAAGTATTTGTATTAAAATCAGGAGCAATAATTTTTCCAAGGTCAGTGTTACCAAGCGTAGCATCGCGATTAGCCGGATTAGCTCCCAACCCTACCAAAACATAAGGTTTCCCAGTCTTATCGAAAATTATATCGCGAGAACCAGAGGCTTGAGCACCACTCGCTCCGCTTATGGAAGGAAGCCCTGTGAGAACGCGCTCTTGCTTGCGATCCTTAATTCTTGTGACAGCACCGCTTGCTCCGTAACACAGATTATCACCTTGGCCACTTGGAGGTGGGACACAAGGACTGCTTCCTCCCTTCCCTGCTTCGACAACATAAACACTACCGTCAGGACCGACGCTTAGACCTTGTGCGTTGTCAAGACCATCAGCAATGACTGTAAATGACGCAGCTTCTGCTATCTTTATTCCACTAAGAGTAACAACGCAAAAAGAGAGAAGTGTTGCGGTGATATGCTTGAGTTTCATCTTTTATGATTGGTCATTGGTCACTGGTCACTGGTTACTGGTCACTGACTATTTGGCATATAACTCAAACCTTGAGCTAAAGTATCCAAATTACCTGCTTTAGCTTCCAAAAGACGTTTAATATTTAAACTTTCAGAGCCAAAATCTTCGATTTGGAGTTTGCCATGAGGGAGTTGCTCACCGGTTTTCCAAAATGTAATCCGATGCTGGATAAAACCTGGGGCGTTGGGATCGCCGAAAGCATAGGCAGTTGGAATCAACAACACGGGAGAGCGTTGATAAAATCCATAGTCTGGATAATAAAATTCATGCTCTAGCAAATACCATTTGCTGACAGGTTGCAGTCGCTGAGTTACCTTTACCTTTTGGTTGTATTCATCGCGAAACTCACCTGAAGAACCAGCGATTTCACCATCTGCATGCAGCAAATGTGCCCAATCATCCATGTTCTTGAGATCTGATAAGAACTCAATACCCATTTCTATAGGAGCGTTAACATAGACAGTATCGGTGTCGATGTAATAGCGTCCTTTACCTGCGGAAGTAAGACCAGCTTTACGCTCCAAGTTACCCTTGAGAGAACGGCACTCGGAAGTATGTACCGTGTGAATTCCCTCCATGATTAATGGCGATCGCCGCTTTGGATCGACAAAACTAATCCAGTGCAAGTACACGCCTTTCTCATCAGTTCCCGGCTCAATGTAATCGGGAGAAAACAGTAATACGGGATAAACCTGATAGTATTTCTGATACTCCAACCCGCAATGCCATTCAATGCCATGAAAATACGGGTGGTCTAATTTTTTAACGTGATAGTAAAGCTTTGTTTGATATCCTGATGCAGTTCCAAGCCAAGTATCTTCATCAATTTGCTCTTGCATCCGACTGTAAAGCGTCCACTCGTCCAGATTTTTTAAACTGGAGAGGTATTCATAAGCAGTCTCTGGTTCAGTCGCAATATATGCAGACGTTGCAAATGTATTTCTTTCAGTAACCATTTGTGTCTCCTTTACACCACAGCCATAGCCTTGATATGTCTAGCACGGTTGATTCTGTCATCTGCCAATTGCTTGGAAGCATCATTGGTTGTGATGTCCTGCTTTTTCGCTCTATCAAAAATTTCTAGCAGTGTATCGTAAATGTTATGCACTTGTTGGAATGCTCTATCTTCGTCATAGCCAATCATTTCGTTATAAACGTTGATTAGCCCCCCTGCATTAATAACATAATCTGGAGCATAAAGAATTTCTTTCGCTGATAGCATTGGACCGTGGATTTGCTCCAATCCAAGCTGGTTGTTAGCAGCACCTGCAATAACCGATGCTTTGATTTGAGGAATGGTTTCGCTGTTGATGATTCCTCCTAAAGCACAAGGAGATAGCACATCGACATCTAAGGAGTAAATTTCGTCTGGCTCAACAATAGTTGCACCATAAAGACGCTTGAGTTCTTGAGTTTTTTCTTTACTTATATCAGTAACAAATAGTTGAGAGCCATGCTCGTGCAAGTGACGGCAAAGATTGCTACCTACATTGCCCAAACCTTGAACTGCAACTTTCAGCCCCTTTAGGTCTTGAGTTTGCAAACGAAACTTAACCGCAGCTTTAAGCCCTAGAAAAACTCCCCACGCAGTCACAGGAGCAGGTCCGCCAGACCTTTCTTCTACCCCTACCACATATCTAGTTTCTCTGCTAATTGCTCTGACATCATTAGGAGTAAGATTCACATCTTGACCCGTGATAAAGCGACCGTTAAGTCTTTCTACAAAACGTCCGTAAGCTTTAAATAAATCTTGTGTCTTGTTTTCGGGATTAGCAATAATAACTGCTTTACCACCACCAACTGGAATGCCTGCACAAGCCGCCTTGTAAGTCATACCACGGCTTAAACGTAAAGCATCTTTCAGTGCAGCTTCTTCATTGGGGTAGGGCAACAGTCTTGTCGCGCCCATTGCAGGTCCCAAGCTTGTATCATGAATAGCAATAATTGCTTTGATTTCCGGGTCTTTGCCGTTACAAAAGAGCACTTGTTCGTGCCCCATCTCTGTGACTGTTTCAAATAAGTTCACGCTAAGTCTCCTCAATTACTGTTGGTTGTTAGTTGTTAGTGGTTAGTTGTTATTTGTTATTTGTTATTTGTTATTTGTTATTTGTTTTTCTCCACTAACCACTAACCACTAACCACTAACCACTAACCATTAAATATTTGGAAATGAAATCGCACTCTTTTCAGCAGGGGCTGATTTAACTCCTTGTGCTGCTAGACCGGCGTTGCGTCCTTTGGATGGTGCGCGTCGATCTGGGTCAATAATTACATCAACAACGAATGGACCTGGAAAAGCCATCGCTTTCTCTAGTGCAGCTTCAAGATCGGATTCTTGATTGATGCGGATTCCATCCGCGCCCATACCGCGAGCAACTGTTACAAAATCTGTCTCTGGGATCAATGGATCGGCTCCTGTAAGCCCTAGCATTGCCATGCCTTGATGGCACATATTGTAGCGGGCATCATTGAGTACAATCCAGACTGCAGGAATTTGGTATTTTACAGCAGTGCTAATTTCGTTGTTCATCAGCATTGCACCATCACCTACAATAGCTACAGACTTGCTGTTAGTTGCAAGAGCCGATCCAATGACTCCGGTCACAGCGTGACCCATTGCTCCTACTCCGGTGCTGACACGGTAACGGTTTGGTTGACCAAATCGCAGGAGGTGTGTTGCCCAGGTAAAGGAGTTACCGCACTCAGCTAAGACTATGGCATTACTACCCTCAACGATGACTTTTTGAATTGCTTGCATCAGCATTTCCGGTCTCACTGGAGAGTCCGTGCTTGGTTCGAGTGCTTGTTTTTCGGGGCGTGGTAGTTCAAAAGCTCCTATGCCTGCACTGGCAATAAGGTGCTTGTGTTGTAATAGTGCTTGTAAGAAAGTTTTAATATCGGACTGAATAGCAAAGGTTTCAGCCTTTGAGTAGGCTACACCAGGTACTGTGGGATCGATATCTACGTGTACAAAGCCTCCTGGAGGAACCAATGCTTGATTCCAGAAAGAAGTCGGTTCACTCAGACGCGAGCCTAACACAAGAGTGCGGAAAGGTGTCTGTTGTTGCATATACGCAAACACAGAACTATGACCGCCCAAACCTGTGACACCTACAAACTGAGGATGATCTTCGGGGAAAATACCTTTGCCACGAGGAGAGCACATAACTGCAGCCCCTGTGATTTCGGCGAGTTGGCGAACTTCTTCTGCGGCGTGACGAGCACCGAAACCCAACCATATGGCAAAAGGTCCGTCTGATAACAGTTCTGCTGCTTGCAAAATGGTTTCTCTACTAGGTGCTAGCTTCGAGCAATAAACTCCTTGAAAAGTCGGAATTTCATCTAGTGGAGATGTTTGGACGGCGGTGGGGATAGTCAAATGAGCAACAAAACTTCCTGGTTGCGACAAACCCAAAGCTAGTTTGCGAAAAATCTGTGGCAGTTGTGCAGCGCTTTCTACAGTCGTTGCGTAGTTAAATAATGTCCCTGATGTAAAAATTCCATCAGTGGGCAACGTTTCGCTACTGGTTTCTTGAATAGCCCACTTTCCGCGTTGGGGTGCTGAGGTGTAAGCCGAGAGTAAAATCACTTTCGCTCCTTCACCACGGGCAGCAAATAACCCAGTGAGGGCGTTGGTAATACCCGGTCCTGCTGTTGTGAATACAACACTGGGACGACCTGTGGCAAAGTAAGCTTCAGTCCCTGCAAAGGCAGCTCCTGATTCATGACGGACGTTTAAGACTTCGAGAAGGCTGTTGGATAACGAACCCCAAAGAGTAGCCATTGCGCCTCCAGCGACTCCGTAAGCATGGGTAATTCCCAACGCTTCCATCATTCTAGCGATCGCATCTGCTACCGTTAGCGAACGCTGCGGTTGTTCCACAATCGATCCGGTTTTGGATGGCTCGTTCGCAAGTTCTTTGGATTCGGACTTTCTACCATTTGGTGCGGTTTTTACACAGCCACTTGGTTGATATACCTCGTATGGCTGAGTGCCGTTGTTAGAGGTTGTTTGAATATAATTTTGGCTCATTGCTTCTAAGTACTCCCTGAATCTTGGAGAGGGTGCCAGTTAGCCTACATAGACTACGCTTTCACTCGCAGCCTCAAATATGTGTCCTGCCAAAGTCTGCTTTTTCTTTTAAAAATTCACCAAGCTTGTCGAACACCAAGCACGGTTTGTCACCGCTTTCCTGATAGTAAATAAATCTTTACGTTCAAGGTAAACAATCAAGGCTGTGCTTATGGAAACAAGACTACAGAAGCTCAATACCTTACTGCAATGAAGAATCTTTTGATCGGGTTATCAATTTTTTTGCTCTCTTATTACGCTCATTTTAACGCTTACTAAGAGGCGTCTCAACACTTCTTTCTACCCGACTGAACTTTCTTACCTACCTAGCGACGGATGACAAATCACAATTCTTTTTATTTCCATTCCTACAAGAAATTAACTCTAAATGTTAATTGCAATTTTATACTCTATAGACAAAATAATAGAAGTAATGAAGTAGGAATAGCAAATAGAAAAGACTAGAGCAATATTTTTTTAGACAATCTAATATTATAGCTGATTCTTCTAAAAATAGGAGGCTTGACATTGCTGTTACTACTTAAATATTTATCAGTCAAGTTAGTGTTACAAAAAACACATATAATCTTAATACAGGTTATACCAAATGATAGATGTTGAAAAATACATAATATATACGTGATGATGAGGCTATTTCTTGTGGTGGATGACTTTGTAAACAATTTTGTAGTTGAATTCATGGAAGAGTTAAGTAAAGGAATTTAGACTCATGAAATCAATATTTCTACGTAAGAAAGATTATTGTATTTATTGCAAGTAAATCTACAGTCTTTATAGGTTAACCTACTTTCATAGAACTTACGCACGCTCTACGAATTCTTGGCGCTCTTGGCGTCTTGGCGGTTCGATAAATCAAGGTTTCTAGCAATTTTTGCGTAAGTCCTGTTTAAGTAGCTATGCAGTTAATACGGTCGAAACTAAGTAAAAGTACTTAAACTTCTATTTTAAAGAATTTGTAAAGTTATATTAAGTTTTTTAAAAAATCTGGTAGGTTAATTTTGCGGGCAAAATAATAGCTCCAACAAGTTAGGAAATTTAGATTACAGCCCATCAATCGCGGTAAGTGCTGATTAATACAAACAAGCGGGAGGGGTGATGTACTTTAGCGACCATATGTTATCGAAATCTAATTCTCAATCGGTGCTAAAACCAGAAGAAGAGTTGCAAGTTGCACAAATTCTTCTCAATCAAGTTGTAGAGGCGACATTTTGCTTGAATGCCAAAGCCCAAATTCTCTATGTCAATACGGCTTTCTGTCAAATGATGGGGTATTCCTGTAATGAACTGCTGTCAATGACACTACAGAATATTGACTTGGATTTTGAGTTGCAAAAATGGTCGGAACAATGGTCAACCCTGAAGCAGCAGAATTGTCTCACTTTTAAATCCCGATATCAGACTAAAGCAGGGCAAATATTTTTAGTACAAGTCACGGTTAACTATGTAGAAACCCAAGGGAGAGAATTAGGTTGTGCAGTTGCTTGCGATCGCAGTGAGGAACTAGTAGAGTTAAGCTTGCGGCAATACGCGAACAAATCTTCTATTGATATCACCGATTACAAGCAAGCAAAATCAGAAGTGCGTCAAGCTCTTGAGCAGACAAAACGACTCAGTGAACTCAGTGAACGTTTTGTCTCTATGCTCAGTCATGAATTACGCACCCCTTTAAATGTTGTTTCTTTCTCTGCCGATTTACTCAAACGGCATCTTCATCAATGGACAGAAGAAAAAAACCGTTTTTATCTAGATATTATTCAAGTCGCTGTTCAACAAATCAGCGAACTACTAGATGAAATCTTACTGTATAGACAAGCAGAATCACGAAAGTTGGTGTGTGAGCCTAGACAGATAAACTTAGATAGGTTTTGCGTCGATATAGTTGCACAGATGCAGTTAGCTAGTGGTAATCAAAAGTCAGTTAACTTTGTAAGCCACAGCAATTTTGATAGTGCCTACCTAGACCCAAAGCTGTTACAGCATATTTTAAATAACTTACTCTCAAATGCTATCAAATATTCATCACCTGGTAGTACCGTGACCTTTGAACTTCACTGTCAAAGTCAAGAAACCATTTTTCAAATCAAAGATTCTGGCATTGGTATTCCAATTATAGATCGGCAACAAATTTTCGAGCCTTTTTATCGAGGCAGCAATGTTGACAGTATACCTGGAACTGGACTGGGTCTTTCGATAGTAAAAACTCTTGTTGACTTACACTTTGGTGAAATTTCTGTAGAAAGTGCTGTTGGAATTGGCACAACTTTCACTGTCAAATTACCAACAACGTATGTAGGGGATGATAGTTACCAGTAGTGTCAACAGCACATTGTGACAAATTCACTCCTCACGTATTAGTGTTTTCCGTAACTCGACTTTTGAATTCAGTAACCGTTGGCTACCAAATATTGTGGTGATTAAACATGATGCAGGAATCGTCAAAAAAGATTTTGATTATTGAAGATGATGCAATGACTCGCCAGATTTTCTTGGACGGTCTTCAAGCTGAAGGTTTTGAGACAATTGATGCTGAAAATGGTAGTATTGGTATCCAAAAAGCACAGGAGCATTTACCTGACCTGGTGATTTGCGATATTTTGATGCCAGAGATGGATGGCTTTGGTGTCTTGGCTGCATTGCGACAAGATCCAGTGACAGCTATTGTTCCTTTCATCTTTTTAACTGGTAGCGATAGCAAAGCGTCTCTTCGTCAGGGCATGGAATTAGGCGCTGATGATTACATTACCAAGCCGTGTACAGTTCACCAATTACTGAAAGCCATGACTGCCAGATTGGAAAAGCAAGCGAAACTAATGCAGTACTGGTATGCGGCATGCTATGAGAAGCTTGCACAGCCAGTCGCTGTTGCTGATGGTTCACCACAATCTCCGGCATTTATTTTTCCCTCAGTTCCCCAGCTCAAAGAAGTTTTTGAATATATAGAAGCCAATTTCGATCAAGGAATCACTTTGTGCGATGTAGCTGAGGCTGTTGGTTATTCTTCAGCTTACTTAACAAATAGAGTTGCAAAAATTACAGGAGAAACAGTTAACGGTTGGATTGTAAAGCGCCGGATGGCTGCAGCACGTTCTTTGCTTCAAGAAACAGATCAAACGATTGAACAAATTGCATCTGCTCTTGGTTATCAAAACGCATGTCATTTTTCCCGGCAGTTTCGTCAACACAACGGGACTCCACCTCAAAGTTGGAGAAAGGAATACCAATTGTCCCAGCGTTGTAAAATTGAGGCATGAGATCGGTCACCTCTTATTCACCAGTACTACTCCCTTTCCGCCAGAAGATTACCTATTAAAAAACCGCTCCTGAGCCAAGGACGCCAAGAAAAAGAAAGAACAGGAGCGGTAATCTTACACGGGGAGAGAGTATCACATATCACAATGATGAGAAGCGGTTCTCCAGTAGTTAAAATGGGGGCAAAAAACCCGGTTTCTCTCTGCCGGAAAGCTTGATATCTCGTATGCTTACAGACTAAGCATGGCTAGTCTCTACAAAGAAACCGGGTTTTTGGGGTTACTGGACTAGCGCTCTAGGTGTTTACTCTCGTCGCGCTCGGTCTAAATCTATGTCTTTAGACTGATTTTTTGTATTCAATTTTTTTATAATATCTGTGTAATATATCTGTATTCAAAGTCTGTCAATATTGTGAAATAGTTAGTAAGTAAATCATTTGCGTGCAACATGATAGCAGCGGCATACTCTGAAAACTGGCTTCAATTAAGCCGTCATAGCAATCGGGGAAGTGCTTATTTGTTTGCACCGATGGTTAACTTCAATGTAATGGCTGAAGTTGGAGACACTCCGCCCTAACGTTACAGGAATTGCATAAAACTGCTAGGAGTTCAACAAGGATTGCATTTTCACCAAAATAAAGAATTTTATATTTTTCCAGACTCACTAATGAAAAGTGTAGCTTTGGTAGAATTATTTGGTATGTTTGTATTCCTATAAGAAGTTGAAGCTACTTAGCTGACAATTCCCTCAAGGCGGAGTCATATTAGTGGTTTTAGAACAATTTTTTCAAATATTTTTAGGTGAAGTTGGTTTGTCAAGACCTTTTTCATACTTTTGGCTGACCTAAAGTAACACAAGCCTCTAAATGTAATTGCGACGAGAAAATTGAATTTCTTTACTTGTTCATCAATTTCATAACGGGTTTTGCTACAAAAGCAACCCGGCTCTACAAGTAAAGTATAGAACTACTTTTGTGTATTCTCTTGAGGGATTTAGAATATCTGCCGTCTAAAGATTCTCTAGTCCTTTAAAAGATTACAAAGGTTTTTTCATCATGAGTAACAATCAAACTTTCCCAAAATTGCAGCGTCTAAAAGAAGTTTTTCTCACCAGTTTACTTGGAGGGTTACCATCAATTACCTTGGGACCAAAGTGGCGAAATCTCTTATACCGTTCAATTTTTTCCCACATAGGTTCTTCAGTGTATATTCAAGAGGGGGTTGAGTTTATTGGTGCTTCTGCAATCGAAATGGGAAATGGAGTGCATATTTTTAAGGGTGTTCGCCTTGATGGTGGAAGACATCACAACAATAAACTTTTTTTAGCAGATGGAGTTGCGATCGAGTGTAATGTTAATATCGGTTGCTTGGAAGATACAGTCATACATATTGGTCAAGAAACTTTTCTCGGTCCTGGGGTTTGCATTGCCGGACCTGGAAATATCACAATTGGTAAGCGATGTTTGATAGCAGCGCATACGGGAATCTATGCTAACAACCATGAATTTTCAGATCCCATAGAACCAATTAAATATCAAGGTATCTCTCGTAAGGGAATTGCGATCGAGGATGACTGTTGGCTGGGACATGCAGTGACTGTATTGGATGGAGTCACGATTGGTGAAGGGAGTGTGATTGGAGCAGGGGCAGTTGTAACAAAAGATATTCCCCCTTACTCAGTGGCTGTAGGTGTTCCAGCACGGGTTATCAAAATCCGAACAACAAAGCAACTCGTGCAAGAGGGCAGAAGGCAGAGAATAGAAGGCAAAAAACTGTAACTTATCTAAGTTTTTAGTATCTTTATATACACATTTTGATTTAGAAATCTACTCCCTGTGCCCTATTTTCAAGACAATAAAGTGCCGATACAGAAATCACAAAAACCCGGTTTCTTCGAGTTGAGCACAGAAGATATCAAGCTTGACCACAGAGAGAAACCGGGTTTTTTGCCCCCCTGCTTGACTACTGTACTGGCGCTCTAGAACAAGATAGAGGCTCAAACATGACACTGTGGGAAGTCTTATCGGGATCGTGAGCGACCAGTATCACATTACCATCTCGATCGCGAATCCATTCAGAAGCTTCTACAACCCTATTTTGTACAGAATTAAGATATTTTCCATTTTGTCGCCCAAAAACTGCACTTATCTTTTGTTGTCTGTCTCCATTCTCAACATCAGTAGCACGCTTTTTGTTACCTATATCAAGTGTTATCCAAGGTACGCTCACAGGATAACTTCTCAGAAATTCTCTGGGATTAGCTGGTAAACCGCCACCTCCGGTGATAATAAATTCACTTTCATTTTGCGTGGCACTCGCACATCCAGACGCAAATTTTGGTTCATTGATTTCCACTGGCAGGTTAATAAATCCAGCATTGGGATCGAGATCGGGTGTATTGATGTTGATGACGCCACTTAAATTTGGGTTGATTTGAGAAATTGCCGTAATGTCGCTGGTTTCTAAACGTTGGGGGTTGAGTTCGGAGGAATTGTTTACTTTTAATAGGCTTGCCAACTCATTACGACTCCGTGGCACAATCCCAAAAAGACCGATGGTATTAATTTGGACTTTGCCACCAGAACCCGTAAAAGCATTGGCGGTAATATCACTATTTTCTTTGGCTTGTGCCACAATGAAACCTTCGATAGCATTAATGAAGATATTACCGCCATCTCCAAGAACCTGCTCCTTACCTGCATTGGTAGAAATTTGACTGTTGCGGCGTAGCAGTAATAGATCTTGCACTTGGATGAGAATATTTCCACCTTGACCAATACCAGTTTCAGAGAAGAGTTTTCCTTTATTATCTAAACGTATGGAGCGAGCGTATATACTTAAATTCCCTGCTTTCCCTAAATTCTTTCTATCTCCTAAATAATTGACATCGTTTGGAACTTCACTACTGACAGTGACAGCAGCTCCATCCCGAACAATCAATTGTTCTGTGGAGATGGTCAAGTTTCCTGCATCTCCCGAACTTTCAGTGAAAGCTGCCAAGCGACTGGGACGCCCTGTTGCTGTCGTTCCAATTAGCTCTACAGATTCGGAGGCTGTAACCGTCAAACTCCCTCCATCTCCTGTAGCAGGGGTAAATAGTGCAGGAGCGGGTTTGGTTTGGGGGTCTACTCCTCCACTAGATGCTGCTGTTACGAGTCCTCCATCTTGGATAAGCAATCTTTTGGTGGCGATCGCTATATTTCCTGCCTTTCCAGCACCAGCAGTTTCACTAGATAAAGCACTATATTCAACAATACCAGTATTTGGTAGGGGATAACTACCAATTATCTCCACAGACTCTGAAGCTTTCACGGTCAAATTTCCTCCCGCACCTTCACCTACAGTCAAAGTGGATACTTGTGCTCCATTGCGGACAATTAACTTCTTTGTAGCGATTGTTAAGTTTCCGCTTTTTCCGGTGGAATTGAACTTAGTTGCAGTCTGCAATCTCGTCCCAGGACCTACTAGTTCTAAAGATTCCGAGGCATTTACTCGCAAATCTCCTCCTGACTGCGAGCCTAAGGTTAGAGCCTCAATCTTTGTATTTTCCGTAAGTTTTACGTGGTTACCCCGAATCTGGATATTACCGCCCCCCTCACCACTGGCGTTTACAGTAGAGCCAATCTGAGAGCCATCAACAATTCGTTGGATGATTTGAATATTTTGAAAGTTTCGGACACTTTCATAACTTAATACCCAACCTTGGTTCGATGGGTTGAGACTGACAAAACTATCGCCACCAACACTTCCTAGCTCAATTCGTCCACCAGGTGCCGTTAAATTTCCGCCTTCCAAAGTCACATCTCCACCCACCAATGCTAAGGTTTTGTCACTCTGCACTGCAAGACCAATCGATTGATTAGCTTGGGATTGATTGCGGATAGGTGCTACTGTTGCTCCAAATTGTAAGCCAATGGGAACGCTAACTGTTAGCAAGGCTGCGGGTTGGGGGCTTGTAGCACTAAATTTAGTGCCATCAGCAAAGTTTAAACTACTTGCCGTACTTGCCAAAAATGAACCGTTGATGTTCAACGAGGCATTTGGACCAAAAAGAATGCCATTGGGATTCATCAGAAACAAGTTAGCTGTGCCATTAGTGCGAATGATACCATTAATATTAGAAGCAGATTTACCTGTTACTCGACTAATAATATTTTGAATATCTGTTGTATTGTTAAAATAAGCCGTAGCTCCATTAAGAACGGAAAACTCCTCAAAACTGTGGAACAAATTATTTCTAGCTTGTGTTCCACCTTCAATAATTATAAGATTAGCCTGTGTTGTTACACGAGAATTATTAGGTAGAGTCGCATCTGGGGTTATTTGGGCAATGGCAATGTTGCACTTGCAAGTTATGGTACTAGCGATCGCAACTCCGATGATTTTCAACCAGATCCAAGGATGACTCATTGCTAATATTTTATCCCTACAGACAAATTAAATGTTACCGAATACTAATATTTCAATCTTACTTCCTTAGCGGCTAACAATAAATTACAGCAGTTTTCACCTAAATGAACCACACAGTTGGGGGCGCAAGACTGCCGCGCCCCTATATCTGGGAAATTAGAACCCCGGTTTCTTAAAGAAACCGGGGTTCTGATACGTATTGCTACGGCTTATACTTTACATTATTACATCATTACCCTGATATCAAAAAACAATAGCTAATACTCAAGCTGCACCCATCAGTAGCCATTGATTGGTAGATCCTATTGATGTCAATACTATCCGCAACTTGTTAAACCAGTACAACGCGGACTTGTACACACTCCTCTGTGTGCCAATGTTATCAGTGACTCACCTCGCGTTGTTGACGACAAATCCTGTAGTGGCTGCTCTTGAGAATCATTGAATTGAAGTTCATTGAGGTCAAGCATGCACTGAATTTGAATCACATTGTGTCCTTCAATTCCATGTTTTAGAAGGATTTCAATTAACTTAGAGTTATTCAGGCATTCGTGGAATTCCTGCTTAATCTCTTCTTGTAACTGCTGTAACTGTTCGGAAACCATAATTTATTCCTTGATTGCTTGTTGGATTTGTCAGCTTGTATGGCACTAGTGACTGCATGCGATACCAGGCAGTAACATATAACCATGCAAGAAAAGAATTAACAGCAAGCGCTTCTGTACTTACTGTTTTCTTCTCTCCTTCTATATATGTATTGGTGCAAGTACAATTAACTTATGCACTTGTTATATAAGTCCCGAAACTGACCTTGCTTTTTGAGATATAGGAATCCGAATTCTAGTGTGCTTTGCACGCAGGGGCGGACTCAGGAGGCATAGAGCACAAAGAAATTCTTTATATATCGATAATGATTCCTCTCTCGTTCGGTTTTTCACACTCAACTCGCAACCTGAATTTGTTACATTTAGAGGGTCAGTCAATCAACGCCTGTTCGGCAAAACAAAAAATTGAATCTGATGTATACGCGGAGTAGAAGCTCTCTTCCTTGGTAGGTAGGAGGGCTTTTAGTTGAGAGGTTTTTTACTTTAAGTGAGACGACGATTTCTTACAGCAGGACTGGCTCTTTTGTCTTCAATTCTGGTGGCACAACTCGCCGCTCCAATACAAAGCTCTAATATGATACAAATTTCTCATCAAATCAACAGACTATACGTGTTTGGCGATAGCCTTTCAGATGTTGGTAACGTATATCATGCATCGGGAAAAATCTATCCTCCTAACCCTCCCTACTTTGAAGGACGTTATTGCAATGGTTTGGTGTGGGTTGAGTATCTTTCTGCCAAACTGGCATTAACTCCCGAGCAAAATGCCAACTTTGCTTATGGAGGCGCAACCACGGGAAACGGTAGCGTTAATGGAGTACCAGGCTTGTTAGCACAAGTTCAGGCTTTTACAAAGGTGCATCAAGAGGTCAATTCAAATGCACTTTACGTTTTATGGGCTGGTGCAAATGATTATTTGTATGGTGGTGCCAATCCTACACTGACTCTCGGTAATATATCGAAAGCGGTCGAGTCCCTTTTAAAGATGGGTGCTAAAAAAATCATGGTTGTCAATTTACCAGATTTGGGAAAACTTCCAGCTACACGCACGAGTGCAAATTCTAATACCATCAGTTCGTTTGCGATCGCCCACAATCAGAGTTTGGCTAAATCGGTTGAGGAACTTAAGCAAAAATTAGGTTCTGACACTCAAATTGCCATTTTAGATATTTATTCCTTGTATCAAGAAGCAACAAAACATCCAGGGATGTTTGGTTTAACGAATGTGACGAATGCTTGTTCCAATAATCTTGCTATTTGCGATCGTCCAGACAAGTATTTGTTTTGGGATGGCATTCATCCAACAACGGTAGCCCATCGAATCATAGCTGAAGCCGCTCTAAAAGTTATTAAGACTGAATTTTCGTTTTCTGCTACTAGTCCACAGCCATTGAGTTAAGGACTTCCAAAGCAAAAAATCTCCCAAAATTTCTTGTGGTGCGGGCGTCCTCGCCCGCCACTAGCATAGCGCGTCCTCGCCCGCCACTAGCATAGCGCGTCCTCGCCCGCCACTAGCATAGCGCGTCCTCGCCCGCCACTAGCATAGGACGGGCGAGGACGCCCATCCCACAAAGTTACAACCATATTTTCCTCATACTTAGTTTTGTTTTGCATAACTAATGCATATAAATGCAATTTTTGTTGTAGTTTCTTTTACTATTTTTGATATTTAATCAAAAAGATTCATCAATCTCAAGACTTACGTATCTTGAGATTTAGAAAAAAGTGGTTTTGTAAAATTAAATGAAAAAATATTGCTCTTACCTACGTTAGATGGTCAATGTAAGTATTTCAGCTAAAGTTAAATTTTTGACTGGCGTTTACACCCAAATATTTTTTACTGGTGCTTTCCCAAGAACGGTTGACAGAAAAATGCAAAACTTAATTTTGAAAGACGATCCTCTTTGGTTTAAAAGTGCAATTATCTATGAAGTTCCTGTTCGTGCCTTTGCGGACAGCAATGGTGATGGAATTGGAGACTTTCGTGGGCTAACAGAAAAACTGGATTACTTGCAAGATTTAGGCGTTACTGCTCTCTGGGTATTGCCGTTTTTTCCCTCACCACTCAGGGATGATGGTTACGATATCGCAGATTATACCAATGTTAACCCAATTTACGGTACGTTGGAAGATTTTAAAGAGTTCCTGGAAGCGGCTCATTTGCGAGGCATTCGCGTCATTATTGAATTGATTGTCAACCATACATCAGACCAGCATCCTTGGTTTCAACGAGCACGCCGCGCTCCTAAGGGCAGCAAGGAAAGAGATTTTTATGTCTGGAATGATAATCCAGAAAAATACAAAGAGGCGCGGATTATTTTCAAAGATTTTGAAACTTCAAACTGGGCTTGGGACCCAGTTGCCAAAGCGTATTACTGGCACCGCTTTTACTCCCATCAACCAGATTTGAACTACGATAATCCTGCAATGCGTCAAGCGGTGTTTGATGTGCTAGATTTTTGGTTGGGAATGGGGGTAGATGGGTTACGATTAGATGCAGTGCCTTACTTATACGAACGGGAAGGTACAAATTGTGAAAACTTGTTTGAAACCCACGCTTTTTTGAAAGAACTGCGATCGCACATTGACGCAAAATTCCCAAACCGCATGCTTTTGGCTGAAGCAAATCAATGGCCTGAAGATACAGCCCAATACTACGGGTCTGGGGATGAATGTCATATGAACTTTCATTTTCCCCTCATGCCTCGCCTGTTTATGGCGTTGCGAATGGAAGATAACTTCCCCATCATCGATATTCTCAACCAGACTCCATCAATTCCTGATAATTGTCAGTGGGCTTTGTTCTTGCGGAACCATGACGAACTAACGTTGGAAATGGTCACGGATGAAGATCGGGATTATATGTATCGGGTGTATGCACAAGATCCAGTTATGAGAGTTAACTTGGGTATTCGTCGCAGGTTAGCACCACTTCTGGGAAATGACCGCCGTCAAATAGAGTTGCTGAACAGTTTGCTGTTATCCCTGCCGGGAACACCCGTGCTTTACTATGGGGATGAGATTGGTATGGGAGACAACGTTTATGTAGGCGATCGCAATGGTGTTCGCACCCCAATGCAATGGAGTTCCGATCGCAATGCTGGTTTTAGTCGCACCAACCCCCAAAAGTTATACTTACCAGTCATTGTAGACTCAGAATATCATTATGAGGCAGTCAACGTTGAAGCGCAAAGAAGTAACCCCAATTCCTTATGGTATTGGACAAAACGCTTGCTGGCAACGAGAAATCGCTTCCAAGCATTTGGTTTGGGTACTTTTGAACTACTGCATCCCAGGAACCGCAAAGTTCTTGCCTTTATCCGCAATTATGATGGACAAACAATTTTAGTAGTAGCGAATCTGTCTCGATTTGTGCAAACAGTCGAATTAGACTTATCGCCTTTCAAGGGACTGGTGCCAATGGAAATTTTTGGTCATACTGAGTTCCCAGCAATTGGAGATTCCTGCTACTTTCTCAGCCTCAGTCCCTATGGATTCTACTGGTTTGCCCTATCCCCCAAACCTACCTTAACTCAGCCACCCAGACTCCAAGCGGATCTCACAACATTAGTTGTTAGCGGTCAATGGCAAAATGTCTTTACTCAGCGAGAAGCAAAAGCCACTTTAGAATCTATTTTGCCCGGTTATCTCTACACTTGTAACTGGTTTAACGGCAAAACTCTAACTGTTCAGTCTACACAAATCACCGAAACCGTCTTAATATCCTACAAAGATACCGAAGCTAAGATGGTTTGGTTGCGAGTAGAGTACATTCAAGGAGATGCTGAAACTTACCTTTTAGTCTTTGCTTATGCAGAGGGCGAGCAAGCAAGACAAGTTTTAGCAGAAAGCCCGCAAGCTGCAGTGGCTTGCCTTGAGGTTCAAAGAATAGGGGTAGATTTAGAAACTCCCGCGAACGGAATTTTATTTGATGCGACAGCAGACAACCATTTTCTCTCTCTTTTGCTAGATGCGATCGCTCAAAATCGCTCTTACAAGGGCATTGGAGGAGAATTGGGAGCAACCGCAACCGATTTGTTACCACAATTGAGAGGAGATGAGTCTTACCTTGAACCGACTATTCTTCAAGGAGAATTTCAGAATACTTATGTCGTTTATGGAAATCGCCTGTTCTTAAAAATCTTCCGCAAACTTGAGGAGGGTATGCATCCCGATTTAGAATTGCGGCGCTTTTTGGGTGAGAAAAAACGCATAACACACTTTGCACCCATTGCTGGAGCACTTGAGTATCGCAGTCCCAAAAGAATAGGGGCGCTTCCATCTCAACCGATGACTGTAGGAATCTTGCAAGAATATGTCCAAGATACCCGAAACGGATGGGACTACACCCTTGATAGCTTGCAAGATTACTTTGACCTTGTCACAACCCAACAAATAGAGGTCACTGAGGTACCTATTCCCTCAAATTCTCCAATAGAGTTATTGAGTTTTGAAATTCCCGAATTAGCTAACGAAACTATTGGTTCATATCTCGTTAGCGCTCAGCTCTTAGGTCAGTGTACGGCGGAACTTCACATTGCTTTGAGTTGCGATTCAGAAAATTCTGACTTTGCTCCCGAACCATTTTCATCATTTTACCAGCGTTCTATTTACCAATACGCCCGTAACCTAACGGGTCAAGTCTTACTGTTATTGGCAGATAAGCTGAATTCCTTACCATCTGAGACTCAAAAACTGGCACAAGCCGCCCTCAATCGCCAACAAGACATTTTGGGACGCTATCAGTTAATCCTCAACCAAAAAATCACTGCAATGCGTACACGTTATCACGGGGATTACAATTTGAAGAGGGTGCTGTACACGGGTAAGGACTTTATCATTCATGACTTTGAAGGTAGCGAAGGTCGCAGTTTGAGCGAACGACGCATGAAGCGTTCTCCCTTGAGAGATGTTGCGGGGATGCTATTATCGTTCCACTATGCAGCACAAATTGGGCTTCGCAGTGAAATAGAAAGTGGAATGATTCGCGCTGAAACTTTGCCTCTCATGGAAGCCTGGAGCCGTTTTTGGTACGTGTGGGTAAGCGCTACTTTCCTCAATAGTTATTTAGTGACAGCAGGTCAAGATACCTTCTTACCAAGCACAACTACAGAATTGCAAGTGCTTTTGGACGCCTTTGTTTTAGAGAAAACTGTGTATGCACTAGGTTCTGAACTTAGCGATCGCTCTGAAAAAGTAGACATTCCACTCCAACTGATTTTGCAATTGTTCTAAGTAGAGGCAATACTACTCAGTTAATGATAGTTGAAGTAGTACCAGAAACCCGGTTTCTTCAAGAAACCGGGTTTCTAATTTTCCCTTATCCGAGTAGTACTGAATCTACTCCTAAGGCGGTAACTAAAAATTCAAATAAAATTGCTATATATTTTTCACAATTATGTGGTTATTGAAGTCAAAACTAATTTGACCTTCTCGTTTTAACTTGCTTATCATTCGTGTAATTGTAACTCTGGTAGTGCTACAGGCGCTAGCAAGGTCTTCATGAGTAAAACGAAAATTTAGGCGAGTTCCATGAGCAACTGGAGTACCTAATTCCTGTTTAAGAAACTGTAATAAATAGTAAAAGCGGTCTTGCACGCGTCGCTGTCCAGAAATAGCTAAAAGAAATTCCGTCTGCTGTAACCGCTGATTGATTTTGGGTGAAACGATATGATTCAGAGTTGGATTCGCTTCTATTTCTGCCAACTTAATATTAATTAACGTGACATCTGACATAGCTGTTGCAGTATAGATGTGTAGTTTGGTCATACTAGAGCCAAAAACCATTCCTTCTGTTAGCAATCCTATCAACACTTCAGAGCCTGTTGGACAAAGCGTAGTTAGCTTCACCAAACCCTGACAAACATACCAAATTTCTTGGCAAGTGAGGGAGATAGTTTCTCCCTTAGAATATTGATGCTGTGGACGATTTTGACTCAGGTCGCACTCATTGTTAATGAGCGTTAATTGGGAGAGATTGCGCTCTGTAATGTCCCGCACCAACCAGCGTAATGCTATTGGTATACCAGCACAGTTATAGACAACTCCCACCGTACAAGCGCCGTCAAACAACTCGCCATTGCGTTTTTGCCAGCGCAGGACTGACTCTGCTACCTTATTGCATTTGGATAGCTGTGTGAGGAAACTGCGAAAGCTCTGACGGTCTTCTAATGCCACATAATTACTGATTGGTTTG